>DASXMQ010000204.1:0-5692 GCA_036495625.1 Binataceae bacterium (SeqCode)
GCGCGCCGCGTCGATCTCGCGGTCCACTCGATGAAAGACCTGCCGGCGCGCCTTCCCCCGGAGTTTCGTATCGCCGCCGTGCCCGAGCGCGCCGACCCGCGTGACGCGCTGCTCGCGCGCGCGCCCGGCGGCTCGCTCGCCGCGTTGCCGCGCGGCGCGCGCGTTGGAACGTCCTCGGTGCGCCGGCGCTTCGAGGCGCTGCGGCTGCGCCCCGACCTTACGGTCGTGCCGCTGCGCGGCAACGTCGATACGCGCCTTGCGCGCCTTGCGGCCGGCGACTTCGATGCGATCATCCTTGCGCTGGCCGGTCTCGCCCGGCTTGCGCGGGACGAGGGCGACGCCGCCCAAGGCGGCGTCGCCCTCGTCCCGCTCGACGACCGCGACTTCGTCCCCTGCGGCGGCCAGGGCGCGCTCTGTATCGAGGCGCTCGCCGGCTCTCCCGCCGCCGGCTCGGCCGAGGTCGAGGCGGCGCTCGCCGCGCTCGACGATCCGCGGGCGCGGATGGAAACCGCGGCCGAACGCGCCTTCCTGGCCGCGCTCGGCGCGTCGTGCGTCTCGCCCGTCGGCGCGCTTGCGCGCCTCGACGGAGCGGCGATCGCGATGCGCGCGCTCGTCTTCAGCCTCGATGGCGCGCGCCATCTAATCGACGAAATCGCCGGCGAAGCCGGCGATGGCGACGCGGCCGCCGCCGCGCTCGGCGCGCGGCTGGCGGAGCGGATGCTCGCGGCGGGGGCGGACGAGCTGATCTCCGCGGAGGCTCCGGCCGCCGTCGCAGCACCGGGCGCATCGCCGCTTCGCGGCAGGCATATCGTGATCACGCGCGCGCGCGATAACGGCGGCTCGTTTGCCGCCGGATTGCGCGCGCTCGGCGCCGAGGTCACGGAATTCCCGACCATCGAAATCGTCGCGCCCGACAGTTACACGGCGATCGACGCGGCGATCGCGCGACTCGCCGCTTTCGATTGGGTGATCTTCACCAGCGCAAGCGGGGTCGAGCGGATGCTCGAGCGGATGCGGACGCACGGCCTCGATTCGCGCGCGCTCGGGGCGATCAGGCTCGGCGCGATCGGTCCCGCCACCGCCGAGTGCCTGAGCGCCCATACGCTCGCGGCGGCGGCGATTCCGGATGAGTACCGCGCGGAGGCGATCCTCGAAGCGATCGGCGCGGCGCGCATCCGCGGCGCGCGGATCCTGATTCCGCGCGCGCAGGTAGCGCGGGAGGTGTTGCCGGAGATGCTCGCGGCCGCGGGCGCGCGCGAGGTCGTGGTCGCGCCGGTTTACAAGACCGTTAAGCCCATGGACGCGCCGGTCGCCCGCGTCCGCGAAATGGCGGCGGCCCGGGCCATCGATCTTGTCGCCTTCACGAGTTCCAGCACGGTGACGAATTTCTGCGAGATGGTCGGCGCGAGCATCGCCCGCGATCTCAAGGCCGCCGCGATCGGACCGATCACCGCCGAAACTGCGCGCTCCGCCGGGATCGAGGTCGTCGCCCAGCCCGCCGAATATACGGTTGCGGCGCTGATAGCGGCAATTCGCGATTACTTTGCAGCGGATGGCGGCTCCCGCTGAGCTTCAGAGTGCCAATCGACCCATGCCCCGCGCGGTTCGCGCGTAACAAATCGCGGCAGGAACCGAATGGAAGATAGACGGGGTTCCGGGTGATGTGCAAAACCAGTTGGAGGTCTCTCGACAGCGCGGGTGCCCGAACGCGGCCGCAAAACGCGTTTTGGGTCGCCGAGCCGGAGGAAGTATGGAAGCAAAGGACAAGGCTGAGGTCCTGCACGGCGTAATCGCCAAGTTCCGCACCGGCGGGAAAGATATCACTTCGGAAGAATGGGGCCGGTTCGTCGCGGCGCAGAACGACGGTTTGCGCACGCGACCCGAAATCGGCGAGCGCGTGCCCGATTTTTCCCTGCCCGACCAGCACGGCAAGACCCGCACGCTCAAGGATCTCTCGGGACCAAAGGGCCTGCTGCTGGTCTTCAGCCGCAGCGCCGATTGGTGACCTTACTGCCGCAACCAGCTCGTCGAGCTGCAACAGTCGCTTCCCGCGCTCAAGGCCGCCGGCTACAACGCCGCATCGATCACCTACGACTCGCGCGAAATTCTCGCCGCCTTCGGCGACGCCTACAAGATCGAGTTTCCGCTGCTCTCGGACGCCGGCAGCAAGGTCATCCGCGCCTTCGGCGTTCTCAACACCAATATCCCTGAAGATCACAAGATGATGTACGGGATGGCGTTTCCCGGCGACTACCTGATCTCGCCCGACGGCATCGTGCGCGACAAGCGGTTCCTGCCGAGTTACGAATACCGCCCGTCGGCGGCCGCACTCGTGATGCGCAATGCCGACGGTCCGGCCGGCGCGAATTCGGTCGAGATCGACGCCGGCACCTTCAGCGCGACGGTATCGCTGTCGTCCGATCGATGCTTCCCTGGCCAGGAGCTGGCGACCGCGCTCCGGATCCGTCTGAACCCCGGATGGCACATCTACGGCAAGCCGCTGCCCGCAAGCTACCGGCCGACGGAACTGGTCTTCGAGAGCCCCATCGTCGGCGAACAGTCGATCGAATTCCCGGCGGCCAAGCCGATGCTGCTCAAGGCGCTCGGCGAAACGCTGCCGGTTTACGAAGGTGAGGTCAGCGCGACCGGCCGGCTCGGGATCAAATGGAGCCCGCCGATGCCGGCGAAATTCCTGGAGGCGTTCGGCAAGACGATCGCGCCGGGGCCGTACAAGATCGCCGGCAAGCTGCGCTTCCAGGCGTGCAGCGACACGGTCTGCGAGCCGCCGCGCGAGATCAAGTTCGAGCTGCCGCTCGAGCTCGAGGCGGGAGTGCCGCCCGCGCCCGGGAAGGCAGGCTAAAAAGAGGACATCCCGGAAACGCGCATCGCAGCGGCTTCGCTTAGCGGAATTCTTTCCGCATCTCCGCCCGCCGGGCTTGCGCGGGGCGAATGCCCCCAAACAATAAGCGCTGCGCGGGATAGTCAGTACTCGATCGTCGCCGGCCGGATAGCCAGTCTCCGGCCTGACGATTCGGTTCAGCTGAACTCGCCGCGGATATATTCCTTGGTGTGTTCCTCGGCGGGATTATCGAAGATCTGCTGCGTCACTCCGTATTCCACCATGTAGCCGGTGCGCCCGCCGCCAGTCGTGTCCACGTAGAGGAAGGCGGTCATGTCGGCGACGCGCTTGGCCTGCTGCAGATTGTGGGTGACGATCGCGATGGTGTAGCGCTTCTTGAGCTCGGACATCAGTTCTTCGATCCGGCGCGTCGCGATCGGATCGAGCGCCGAGCACGGCTCGTCCATCAGCAGCACCGCGGGTTCCGTAGCGACGGCGCGCGCGATGCACAGCCGCTGTTGTTGCCTGCCCGAGAGCGCGAGCGCGCTGGTGCGGAGCTTGTCCTTGACTTCTTCCCACAGCGCCGCCTGGCGCAGCGCCGCTTCGACCTTGTCCGGAATCGAGCCGTGGTAGCGGTTGAGCCGGAGTCCGAAGGCGACGTTTCTGAAGATGCTCATCGCGAACGGATTAGGCTGCTGGAAGACCATCCCGATGTGCCGGCGGACGGCAACCGGGTCGATCCGCGAGGCGTAGATATCCTGGCCGCGGAAGATCACGTGGCCCTTGAGCCGGAATCCGCGCACCAGGTCGTTCATCCGATTGAGGCAGCGCAGCACCGTGCTCTTGCCGCATCCAGAAGGGCCGATGAAGGCGGTGATGGTGCCCTTTTTGACCTTCAGGGCGACGTCGCGCACGGCCCTGAACCTGCCATAGTGAAGCTCGGCGATATTGCAGTCGATGAGCGCGCCGTTTTGCGATGCGTCAGAAGTCGGCAGATGGGCCGCTCCATCGGCTCCGTTGTTTGCCGGCGAAAGAGACATGCTTTTCTCCATTGAGTATTGACTAATCCGAAGACCGTGAGGTCAGCGATTGGCCGAGTACGTTGAACACCAGAACGATTGCGACCAGCACCAGCGCCGCAGTCCATGCGAGCGCTATCTGATTTTCGAATGGCGAGCCGGAAAAGTTGTAAATGAGGACCGCGAGCGACGCGGTCGGCTTCATCAGGTCGCCCGGAGTCTTGGGCAAAGCCTCGGGGAACGTCCGGCTCATCCAGTAGTTGCTGAAGAGCGCGGTGAAAAGCAGCGGGGCGGTTTCTCCCGCGGCGCGCGCCACCGCCAGCATCACCCCGGTCAGCATCGCAGGCGCGCCGGTTGGCAGGATTACCTGCGTTACCACCTGGGTGGGCGTCGCGCCCATGCCGATTGCCGCTTCGCGCATTTTTGTCGGGACCCGCTTGATCGCTTCTTCCGCAGTCAGCAGGACCGTCGGGAGCATCAACAACGCCAGTGCAACTCCGCCGGCGAGCGCCGAGAACTCCCCCGTCGTCACCACCACCACTGCGAACGCGAATACACCCGCCAGGATAGACGGCAGACCGGTCAGCACCTTGGCCGCGAAACGTACCGCTGAGGCGATACGGGTTTCCGGCCCGAATTCGGTGATATAAATCGCCGCTAGAACACCAAACGGTACGCTAATTAAGGTAGCTATGGCAACTACGACGAAAGTGCCGATGATCGCGTTGCCAAAGCCGCCCCCGGCCTCCATCGCGGCCGGCGGAAGCTCGCGAAGCGCACCCAGGCTGAGCGTAGCCGCGCCGCGCACCACCAGCATATAAAGCACTGAAACTAAAGGCAAAAGTGCCGCGATCGTCGCCGCGCCCGTCAGCCCGCTCATCAAATAGCTGAAGAGCGTGCGCGGCCGGCGCAGCGAGCGTTCGAGACTCTCGAGGTCAATCGGGGTCGTCTCGGCCGTCCTCTGGATCGGCGCCGCCATCAGCGTAGCCCCTTAAGGCCGGCATCGGCGCGCTGCAGGATGGCGGTGCCGACGACATTGACCACCAGGGTGATCAGCAGCAGCACCAGCGAAGCATACATCAGCGCTCCGACCTCGAGCTTGTCGGCTTCGGGAAAATGATTGGCGAGCAGCGCGGCCAGCGTGTTGGCCGGCGAAAACAGCGACCAGCTGATCACGTTGGCATTGCCCGCCAGCATCGCGAGCGCCATCGTCTCACCCAGCGCGCGGCCGAAACCGAGAATGATCGCGCCGAAAATTCCGGTCGCGGCGGTGGGCACGAAAATCCCCAGGATCGCCTCCCAGCGCGTCGCGCCGATGCCGAAGGCGGCCTCGCGCAGCTTGGGCGGCACCGCCACCAGCGCATCGCGTGAGATCGCGGAAATCGTCGGCAACACCATTATTGCCAGCACGAGCGAGGCCGGTAGCAGGCCGGGCCCGCTCAGGTTGGTGCCGAAGAATGGAATCCATCCTAGATGAGAGTTCAGCCACGCGGCGGGCGGACGGATGAACGGGATCACCACGAAAATGCCCCACAGCCCGTAAACCACGCTCGGGATCGCGGCCAGCAGCTCGACGGTGATCTTCAGCACATTCTCGATCCGGCTGGACAGCGAATGCAGCCACGAATCCTCGGCCACGCGCAAAAACCTCAACAGCCGGTCGAATCCGGAGGACAGAAAGCGCTCACTGAGAAAAATCGCAATAGCCAGACCGAAAATCGTACCGATAGCCAGTCCGAGAATCGAACTATAGAGCGTCCCCACAATCGCCGGCAGAATTCCGAACTGCGCGCGATTCGCGTCCCACGCCGTCCCGACCAGGAAGCTCAAGCCG
>DASXMQ010000205.1:0-10772 GCA_036495625.1 Binataceae bacterium (SeqCode)
CCGGCCGCCGGCGGCTTCAAAATCCGCTCGAAGAAGATCGTGCTGATCAACAACGATGAACCGATGCCCAACCTGATGTTTCTGATTTAGCCATGGCCGACGGCAAAGATACCCACCACGGCTCGCCGCTGCGTCTCGCCAGCGAATTCGCCGCGGTCGAAATCGCACGCGACGATCGCGGCAATGGGCCGCGGCTGATGATTCGCGATACGCAGAGCGGGCGCGCGGTCTTCCTCGATCCGCTCGAGCTTGCCGCGCTCGCCTGCGCGCGTCACGAGGATCTGACGCCGTTTCTCGTTCCCGCACGGATGGAGAACGGTCGAAAACCGCAACCCGCGGATTGATCGAAAGCGCACCCGCGGAAGTGGGCAAGGTGACCAATATGCCTGCGACGCAAGCCGACTACGAGCAACTGGTCCAGGACGATCGCGTGAGCGGGCGCGTTTACTACGATCCCGCCGTGTTCGAGGAAGAGCTCGCGAAGATATGGTATCGCGACTGGATATACGTCGCGCATCAAAGTGAAATTCCCGAGCCCGGCGACTATGTAACGCGCCGGATCGGCCTGCAACCGGTTATCGTTTCGCGCGACGAGGACGGCGCGGTCCATCTGCTGCTCAACCGCTGCATGCATCGCGGTAACACCGTATGCCAGAGCGAGCGCGGCAACGCGCACGCCTTCCGCTGCGCCTATCACGGATGGACTTACAACAATCGCGGCGCGCTGGTCGGAGTCCCATACGCGGCGGGCTACGGCGCCTCGTTTTCCCGCGCGGAATACCCGCTCGCGCGAGTGCCGCGGATGGCGGTCTATCGCGGGCTCATCTTCGGCAGCATGAGCGCCTCGGGTCTGGGCCTCGAGGAGCGGCTGGGCAGGGCCGCCGAGCTTATCGACCGCTTCGTGGATTTATCGCCCGAAGGCGAGGTGGTGTTGCGTTCTGGAGTGCTCAAACATTCGTTCAGAGGCAACTGGAAGATGGCGCTCGAGAACTCGGTCGACGGCTACCATCCGAACATCCTGCACCATGCGGCGATGACGCTGATCACCAAGGGACGCAAGGTCGATATGGAGTCGGTCTTCGGCGAACATACCGACGCGCTTGCGCGCGACCTCGGGAGCGGCAGCGCGCAACTCGATTTAACCGCGGTCAATCGCGAGCGCGGCGGGCGCGTGGTGCCGCACGGATGGAGCGCCGCGGCGTGGGAGCAGTACCTGGGCGCGATGGAGCGGCGCTACGGGGCGGACCGCGCGCGCGAGATAATTCAAACCGGCGGGCCGCACTTCTGCATATTTCCCAATATCATCTTCATCCTGAACCAGTTCCGCGTCATCCAGCCGTTGAGCGTGGACGAGACGGTCGTTTGTTACTATCCGGCGATGCTCAAGGGAGCGCCCGACGAGATGAACCATCGCCGCCTCGCCGAAACCTACCTGATTCATGGTCCGGCGGGGCGCGTCGCGCCGGACGACTTCGAGGCCTACGAACGCAACCAGGACGGCTTCCGCGCGCGGACCAATGAATGGCTGGTGCTGCGCCGCGGGCTTCATCGCGAGCAGCACGAGCCCGCGGGCACGATCGCCGGCCACGAGACCGACGAGACCACCCAGCGCGGAATCTGGCGGCACTACCGAGAAGTGATGCGGTCCTGACCGATCCAGGGCCGGTTCAGCGCGGTTCGCGATACAGCACGCCCGCCCGTTCGAGTTCGTCGACGCGCTCGTGCGAATAGCCGAGGTGGCCGGCGAGGATCTCCTCGTTATGCTGCCCGAGCATCGGCGCGCCCTCGCCGGCGGGCTCGGGAAAGCTCGAGAAGTGAAGCGGAAAACCGGGCAGATCGAAACTTCCCAGGATCGGATCGTTCACCGTCGCGACGGTGCCGCGCTCGCGCAGATGCGGCAGCTTGAGCGCCTCGACCGGCGAGAGCACGGGCGCCGCCGGCACCCGAAACTCGGCCAGGCGAGCAATCGCCGCCTCGTCGCTCGGCATCGCGGCGAGCCATCCTTCGATGATCCGAATCAATTCGGGAAGATTTGTCAGCCGGTCAGCGTTGGACCTGAAGCGATCGTCGCTCGCGAGCCCGGGCTGCGTCATCGCGTTGCACAACTGCGCGAACTGATGGTCGATGCCGGCGATGATGAAGATGTATCGCTCGCGCCCTTTGAACATCCCGCACGGCGCCGCGTAGGAAATATGATGGCCGCTGCGTTCGGGCTTTATCGCGCCGCCGCTCAGGCTGTACATCTCGATCGCCGTGTGGTGGCAGTGAAAGTAGGCGTCGAGCAGCGCGACGTCGAGAAACTGGCCCTCGCCGGTGCGTTCGCGATGGAGCAGCGCGGCCACCACGGCCAGCGCGGCGTGGACGCCGGTGCTGATGTCACCGAGCGCGGCGGCCGGAAAGAAAGGCGGACCGTCAGCTTCGCCGATCATGTAGGTGATTCCCGAATAGGCCTGGGCGATGAAGTCGTAGCCCGGCAGATGCGCGAGCGGGCCCTGCTGGCCGAAGGTCGAAACCGAGCACATCACAATTCGCGGATTGAGCGCGCGCACGGTTTCGTAGTCGAAGCCCATCCGCCCGATCACGCCCGGCGCGAAATTCTCCACCACCACGTCGACCTTCGTTGCCAGTTCCCGCAAAATCGCGAGCGCGGCGGGATTCCTGACGTCGAGGCAGAGGCTCCGCTTGCCGATATTCTGCTGGACGAAGTAGCCGCTCCGCCCGTCGCGCACCAGCGGCAGCGTGCGCGTGCGGTCGCCCGCGGGCGCGATCTCGACCTTGATCACCTCGGCGCCCATCTGCGCCATCATCCTGGTGACCGTGGGTCCGGCGATGAACTGAGTGAAGTCGAGGACCTTGTAGCCGTCGAGAACGTGTGTCGGGCGCGTCATGCGATGGTCCGGGAACCTGGGTCGAGTGCGCGGCGCGCGCACGGAAGCTGCGGTTTAAGATCGGAAGCTTCGCGGTTAGGACTAAGACAAGCGCGTTCGGGTTGTCAAGTTTGATCGGTTTAGGGCAGGCTCGGCATCGAAGACGAGACTCGCGGCGAAAGGAGCGAAAGCGCCATGGCGGGAAGTTTCCTGCTCGAAAAAGACGGCCGGGTTGCGACACTGACTTTCAACCGCCCCGAGAAGCGCAATCCGCTGAACGAAGAGGTCATACTGGAATTCGAGGCGCTGTTGCATCAGGTGCGCGACGATCGTGATATCCGCGTCCTGATCGTCACCGGCAGCGGCAACACCTTCTCCGCCGGCGCCGACCTTTCGACACTCAAGGAAGTCACCGACCCCGCGGAGCGCCAGCGCCTGTTCGGCGGGCTCTCCAAAAGACGCACACGCCTTATCGGCCGCGCGCTCGGCCTGCTCGCCAACCTAGAAGTGGTGACGATCGCCGCGGTCAACGGCTACGCGATCGGCGGCGGTTGGGGCATCGCGCTCGCCTGCGACCTCAGGCTCGCGGCCGCCGGCGCGCAATTCTGGTTTCCCGAAGTCGACCTCGGCGTATCGCTGAGTCCCGAGGCCACGACGCTGCTCGCCGCGCAAAGCGGCCCCGCGATCGCCAAGGAGGTCATTATCACTTGCCGCCGTTACACCGCCGAAGAACTGCTGCCGATGGGACTGGTCAACCGGGTGGTGAAGAAGGATGAACTCTACCCGGCGGTGCGCGAGCTGGCGCGCGCGATCGCGGATAAGAATCCGGCCGCGGCGATGGGCGTCAAGGCGACGGTCAACGCGGTCAGCAGCGGCGGCCGCGCGCTCAGGCTCGACCTGCTGCTCGACCGCAGCTAAACGCGCCGCAATCCGCGCCTGCGCGCCACCCCCCGGACCGCCTGCTCAGTAGAGCGGCCGAGTCCCGATGATCCTGTCAGCTTCCAGGCGCGCGATCTCAGCTTCGCCGAGGCCGAGGATTTTCGACAGCACGTAATGATTGTCCGCGCCGAGGATCGGGCCGACCCGTTTGATTGGCGGATGCTCGCCGTCGATCAGCGCCGGAAAGGAAGGATACGGATGGCGCCCGGCGGCCGGATGGTCGACGAACTGGAAGAAATCGGCGGCCGCAAGCCCGGGGTCCTTGAGCAGGTCCGAAGGCGCGAGCACCGGCGCCGCGGGGACGCCGCGCGCCTGCAGGTCGTGCGCGAGTTCGTGGCGATCGAAGCGCGCGGTCCACTCGGCGACGAGCGGATGGAGCGCCTCGCGATTGCGCCGGCGAAGCATCGGGGTGGCGAAGCGCGCGTCGTCGTCCAATTCGGGCGCGCCCATCGCCGCGAGCAGCGCGCGCCATTCTTCTTCGGTCGTGACGCTGATCGCGACCCACGCGTCGTCGCCGCGCGCGGGGAACGCGCCGTGCGGCGAGGCGGCCGAGTCGTCGCTGGTGGCGCGTGCACGCGGGCGTCCGGTGAACTCGAATTCGACCAGCGCGTCGGCGATATACTGCATGCTCGCCTCGAGCTGCGAAACGTCGACGTGCCGGCCCTCGCCGGTCGCGCGCGCGTGATGCACGGCGGCGAGCGTGCAGAAGGCGGCGAGGTAGCCGGCGAACGGATCGGAAACGCCCACGCCGTGAATCAGCGCACCCTCGCCGGTGTATCCGCTCAGGCCGGATATTCCCGAGAGCGCCTCGCCGATCGCGGCGAACGAAACGTAGTCGCGCCACGGCCCCTCCTGTCCGAAGCCCGACACGGAGGTCATCACGATCGCCGGATTGACCTCGCGCAAGGTCTCGTAGGAAAGCCCGAGCTGCGGCATCACGCGCGGCGAGTAGTTCTGCACCACCGCGTCGGCGCGCTTGACGAGTTCCTTGAACAGCCGCACGCCCTCGGGCCGCGCCAGATCGAGCGTCAGGCCGAGCTTGTTGCGGTTGGTGGCGTTGAATGGCGGCGACAGTTCGTAAACCTCGGCGGGATCGCCGGGGATCGCGACGATTCGAAACTGATCGGGCCGCTGGATCGATTCGACCTTGATCACCTCGGCGCCGAGGTCGGCCATGATCGCGGTCGGCAGCGGCCCGGCCCAATAGGCAGTGAAGTCAACGACGCGTACTCCGTCGAGCGGCAGGCGGTCGGCGCTCATATAACACCCATCTCGGCGAGCGTGGCGAGTTCCGTCCCCGCGTATTGAAGCTCGCCCGCCAGAATTTGTTCCGTATGCTCGCCGAGCAGCGGCGCGCGGCGAGGAGCCGGCCATTCGCCGCTGAACTTGGCCGGTCCGCCGGGAAAGCGGCGGCGTCCGGCAACGGGATGTTCGATCTCCTCGAAGAAGCCGCGCGCTTTCACCTGCTCCATCGCGGCAACCTCCTCGATCCGGTTAACCTTGCCCATCGGGATGCGATTTTCCTGGCACTGACGGAAAATCTCTTCGCGCGTGTGCGCGGCGGTCCATCGGGAGATCTCGACTCCGAACTCGTCGACGCGCGCCTCGCGATCCCTGCGGGTCTTGAAGCGCGGGTCGTCGACGCCCGCGACTTTCATCAGCGCTTCGATCTGCGCGTCGGTGGCTGCCGCGGCTGTAACGTCGCCGTCGGCCGCTTTGAACGTGCGGTAGGCGGCCCATGCCGGGTAGCGATCGCCCGCGCGTTTGATTTCGGTGCCCGTACAGGAGAGGAAAGTTTCGTTGAACCGCGTGGTGAAGAGCAGCGCCTCCTGCGCGGCGACGTCGATCCGCCGGCCGCGCCCGCTTGCGCGTGCGCCGCGCACCGAAGCCAGCGCTGCGATAGCGCCGATCACGCCCGGCACGAATGCGGTCATCGTGCGGCTGTTGCTGATGAGCGGCGTGCGCCGCGGCTCTCCGAGCTGCGCCATCCATCCGCCGAGCGCGGCCAGCTGAAGCTCGGTCGCAAGCCATTTCTCGTACGGCCCGCCCGCGGCGAAGCGGCGAAACGCAAGGCGCACGAGCCGCGGATTCGCTTGGCCGGCTAAATCCTCATCCGGCGCGCTGCCGCCGAGGCCGCGATCGTCGATCAACACGTCGGCGCGTTCGAGCAGGCGCTCGAGGATCGCTCGGCCGTCGGGATGCTCCGGATCCAGCGTGAGGCTGCGCTTGCCGGACGCGGTAAACATGAAGAGCCCGCCGCGTTCGAGGCCCGCACGATCATCGAGGAACGGCGGCAGCCATCGCACCGCGCTGCCGGTGCGTGGGCGCTCGACCAGCACGACGTCGGCGCCCATCCGTGCGAAGAGCCGCCCGCAGAAAGCGGCGGAGCATCCATCGCTGAATTCGACGACGCGGACGTCTCGCAGCAAATCGGTCATCGCATGCCCCCGAGGATTCGCGGCAGCCTCAGGCAATTTTCCCAACGCAGAGCGATTCCGGGCTGTGCGCCGGCGGCTTCGCAAAATCTGGTCTCGCGCGCTTGGTAATGCTAAGTGCTACACGGTCTAGCTAATTGCACGGACCGCTTCAAGGGACAAGAGCGGCGCTAAACCGGTTTCGGAGCTGGACGGTTCGGAAGGAGGATTGGGTTTGAGCGCAATATCGAGCCGTCTCACCCGTCTCGGTTTCTCCGGCATTGACGCCCCACAATCAAGTCGCAAACCCGCAGTTCAGCCAGGGGGGTAGCGTCCGCGGCGCGACCCATCGTGCTGGGGCATGATCGCGCGACATTAGTTTTTTGCAGTCGAGGGGGAGAGCGATGAAGCGAGATGGAACAGCTCGATGGATTGTTGTGATTGCGGTGGTGCTCGTTGGTCTTGCGGCGAGGCCGAGTCCGGCGGCGTCCCAGGTTTGCGGCAGCACACCCCTGATCACGTGTCCCGCCGATCGCGCGGACATCGATATCAACAGCCACGTCTGCCTGCAGCAGGACTGCGATTTCGGCAAGATCACGATCAAAAGCGGCGGCGAACTTGATATCCCCGACCAGACGCGCTCGCTCAAGGTCAAGGAGATAATCGTCTCGGGCAGCCTGCAGATCGGTACGGCCGCCACGCCGGTTGGCACCTCGAGCCTCGGCAATCGCATCACGATCACTTTCACCGGCGAGCGCCCGTGCCCCTCACCGCAGAAGTGCGCGCAATTTTCCAAAGGCATCGAGGTGGTGTCGGGCGGCGCGCTCGGCCTCTATGGGCTCAAGGGCGTTCCCCCCAGCCAGACAAGCTGGACCTACCTTGGCGCGGCGGCGGGGCCGCCGGGGCGCTATGGCGCGGGTACCGGCGTCGGCAATCCGGTCGCGGCCAACGGCGACACGGTGATCCAGCTGGCGGACGACGTTAGCACCAAGGGCTGGCAGGCGGGCGACTGGATCGTGATCGCGACCACCAGCTTCAATCCGTCCGAGACCGAACCGACAACCAGCAGAATCCGACGCGCGGAGGATGCGGCATTGCCCAGGGCGACGGTACGCTGAAGCTGCAGGATCCCAAGGAGATCGAAACCAACGTGGGCGGACAGCCGGGATGGAAAAACTGCCCGGAGGGCCAGATCTACTTCGAACCGCCGAGCGGGTTTTGGATCGTCAATCCGACCACGGTGCTGACCAACAACTCGATCGGCGGATGCCAGGGGACCGGGCGCGCATACTGGTATGTTCCGCCGAAGATCAATATTTCCAATCCGAAGGATCCGCTGGAAAAGGAAGTCGACGTCAAGTTCCAGCCCGAGGGATTGTTCCAGAACAACCGCGCCCACGGATGCTGTTCGGGACTCTACGCCGAGGGCGAGGACGGCGTGCTTTCAGACCAGCTTTTCCCGCACAAGCCGGCCTCCGGCGGCGCGCAGGCGACGGCGGACGATCCGCCGCTGTTCAGCACGTTTGACGGCATCACGGCGACCCGCAATCGCGACCGCGGCGTGTGGCTGCGGCCCGACTGGTTCGTGGTCAAGAACGCGCGGCTCGCAACCAATCGCGACAGTATTTCGCTGGTGAGCGCGGGCGGCTTCGACGGCGCCGCTCCGGGAAGCTGGGCGATGCTCGAGAACTCGGTCGTCGTCGGTCTCAGCCAGAACAATGTCGATCGTTTCGGCCCGTGCCCCTACCCCGATCAGGCCATGGGCCTGCCCAACACCGGCCGCATTACCGGATGCGTCGACGTGACGCCCATAACCTCCAACAACGGCAGGCCGGCGCTGCCCAATCCCGGCTACGATGTGTAGCGCGCGGCTATCCCACGCCGAACTGGAACTTCGCGGGCTTCATGATTTATGACGGCCCGGCCCTGATCTTCAATGACGCGTTCGTCAACTTCAACGTCGATATCCGGAAGTATCTAACCGGCGAGGACCGGGCCGCGCTGGACTATTTCACGCGCAACAACGAATTCACCAATCATCTCGGGGTTTACGAGGGCGACGCCGCGCTCGGATGGTTCCAGTCGAACCAGAGCAGCTATCCGAACGCGCAGGCAAGCGAGGGCCTGACCTTCGACCATGTCGATCTTCGGCATCAGATCTATACCGACAAGGTTAATCTTGGCCCCTTCAACGATGGCGACAAAAACACGCTGATCGTCGATCTCGATGGCACGTTGACGGGTTTCGAAGTCGTTCACGGCAGCAACGTCAAGGTCGATAACGCGATTTCGCTCAACAACCTGCCGTTCAACGCCACCGCCGCGCGTGCGCAGCCGACCGACGGGCAGTTGACGCAGACCTCGGCGGATGAGTGCCTGGCGCAGGGCGCGCAAGACACCCTGGCCGAGCAGCGCCCGACGTCGCTCATCGAACCCGGAAGCCTGGGCACGCTCGAGTTCGAGGCCGAAACGCCGCAGACCTGCGAGCCGGCGCCGAACCAGACGCCGCCCTGCGATTGCAACCTGGAAGCGGGGCCCAACCCTCCTGCATGCACGCCGGAACAGCAGGCGGCGCTCTGCGCGTGTCACAGCAATTGGCAGCACATAACCTTTACCAAGGACTCGACCGACTACGATGCGCTGTTTCCGCAGGACAAACCCAAGCACTGGAGCATGGTGCTGCACGGACGGAATTTTCTCGGCGTATGGGAGCCGAAGCTAATCAACGGTTACGGCTATACGATCGGCGCGAGCACGGCCAAGAACAACGGCAACAACGCGACGGTGGGCATTCCGTCAACCATCGATCTGACGCTCGCCGATCTCAACATGCCCAACATAGCGACGGGTAATCCTTTCTACGTTCGAGTAGGTATTTGCTATAGCAACAAGGACCAGACGCATCCGCCGAACGATTTCAAGATCGTGCGCGGCTATAAGTCTTTCGGCGCGGGAAACGTCAATCCCAAGGATCCCGAGCTGCAGAAATACTGGAACAAGCTTCCCTGCGATCAGCTCGACAGCCAGCATCCGCCGAACGCCACGGCCTGCCCGAGCGAAGGCGCGGCGGTTGACGGCGCATGCCCGGACGGCCAGGCGCCGGTCGCCGGGATGTGCCCGAGGGCCCACCTTGACGATAACGGGATAACATCGGTTGCCAACCTGCTGGATTCGAATACCCATCTGCCGGTTCCCAACAAGTATTTCTACGACAAGAAATCCGGGATGCTCATTTTCTACATGGTGCAGTCGGCGCCGAACGCGCCGGGTCCATCGCCGCTCGGAAGCTGCGGCGCCAATGCGCAGACGCCGCTCCCGCCGGAATGTCCGCACGGGAGCGAGACTTACTACACGTGCCCGGCCGGAGGATGCACTTCGTACCGCGTGATGATGAAAGGGACGTATGATCCGGGGCCTTCGACCTGTAATCCCTATCCGGCCAACGATGCGGACCACAACTTTACCCAGGATCCTCCGACGAACCAGAACACGCTCGCCTATGCGATACCGAATCCGGCTCCCAGCCCCGCTCCGCCGTTTAACACCGGCGACCCGGTGACCCTGACCGTGAGCGGAAGCCCGGAATACCCGCATGCGACGGCGAATCCGCCTCCGGTTTGCCAGGTGGCCGCCGGCACCAACACGGATCCGGGACCGCCATGGTCCTCCGGGTCCCAGTACGCCTACTATCAGATCGGCGTTAGCACCGGCACGGTGGTGACGATCGATAACGCCGTACTTGCGCAGCGGTCGGCCAACCAGTTCATCGCGCCGCTGCAGATCGGCCCGACCTATACGCTGACGGCGATGAATGGCGCCGCTTCCTGCAGCTCCAGCTTCACGACCACTGGAACGCCGGACAATCCTTCGGCGACGGTCGGCGTGCCCGACACTTGTCGCCTGAGCCCGAATGGGAGATTCTTCGGCTTGCCCCCGCCGTTTTAGGGAGGATGGTATCCGGTGAAACCGTGATGGAACGAATCGCGCTCAGACCGCGTAATTTTCCCTGGTACGACTATTCGCGGTACACGTTCTCCCTCGGGTTTAACGCCGGCGGACGAACGATGCTTTCGGGCCATTCCGCTTCCGAGTACGACGCCGATACGCGCGAGATGGTCGTGCGCGGGGGGATGCGCGAGCAGGCGCGCCTTGCATGGGCGAAGATCGCCGCCATTCTCGAAGCCGGCGGCCGAAGCCTGACCGACGTCGTGCGCGTGGTCGAGTACGTCACGCCGGAAGGGATCGAGTGCTACGCCGAGGCCGTCGCAGCTCGCAGCGAATTGTTGGGCGACAACCGCCCGGCGGTCGGCATCGTGGTGGTGAACCGCCTGCTGCGCCCGCAAGCGCTCATCGAAATCGAAGTCGAAGCGGAGCCCTCGGAAGCGCCACCGGGCGCCGGGCGCGGATGGCCGCCGGCGGCGCCGGCAGCGCGCGCTGCCGGCGGGCTGGTCTATCTTTCGTCGATTCTGCCGCTCGACGACGCGGGTGCGGTGATAGCGCCGGGCGATCTCGTCCGGCAGGCGCGCGCAATCTATCAGCGCGCGGCGAGCGT
>DASXMQ010000206.1:0-9410 GCA_036495625.1 Binataceae bacterium (SeqCode)
CTTGACGTCCGACGGCTGCTTGGTCGGCGTGATCACCTTTTCCATCAAATCGCGCCGCCCGCCGAAGGCGCCCACCGGAAAGCCGCCGCCGACGATCTTGCCGATACATCCGAGGTCCGGGCGCACGCCGAAATGGGCCGACGCGCCGCCCAGCTCGAGGCGGAAGCCGGTCACGATCTCATCGAAGATGAGCATCACGCCGTTTTCTTCGGTCACCTTGCGCAGCGCGCGCAGAAATTCCGGATCGGCCGGCACCGCGTCGGTAAAAAATGCGGCCACCGGCTCGACAATCACCGCGGCGAGTTCGCGCGCGTGGCGGCGCACGAGGTCGATCGCGCCCATGTCGTTGTATGGAAGCAGCAATACGTTATCGATCACCGAGTGCGGAATTCCGGCGCAATCCGGCATCGCAAGCGGCTCGTTTTCGGGTCCCTGCCCGCCCACCGCGCCGCCGACCAGCGACCAGTCGTGCTGGCCGTGGTAGTTGCCCTCGAACTTGGCGATCCGCTCGCGCCCGGTGAACGCGCGCGCCGCCCGCAGCGCCATCAGCGTCGCCTCCGAGCCGCTGTTCACGAAGCGGATCATCTCCATATAGTTCATCAGCTGCGCGACCTTCTTCGCCAGCTTGACCTCGAGTTCGGTGGCCATCAGCGGCAGGATCGCCTCGTCGATCTGCTCCTTGACCGCTCGCGTTATAGCCTCGTGGCCGTGGCCGAGGATCGCCGCGCCGACCGCATCGAGCAGATCGACGTAATCGTTGCCGTCGACGTCGACGACGTGCGAGCCGCGCGCGCGCTTGACGTAGAGCGGATAGGGCTTGAGGAATTTGGCGTTGCCGCTGACGCCGCCGGGCAGGACCGTGCGCGCGTCTTCGTAGATCGCGCGCGAGCGCGGCGTGCGCGCGATGTAGGCGTTGACGAATTTTTCGAGCGCCATCGTGATTCAATTCTCCTGACTTGCACGGACGGAATATTTAGGCGGGCCGCCTACGGATCCCGGCCCGCTTTCCGCGCGGGGTCTTTCCCACCGACGACGAGAAGCCGCGGCTAATCAGGCATGGGCATGCGCGGCGTGCGCGCGGCCATTACCCTTGCTCTTGCCCTTGGCCGCCAAGTCCTGCACGGCGCTGCGCGCGGTCACTCCGGCCTGCTTGAGCGCCTTGTGCAAGGCGATCAGGACTTCGGGGGCGTTGATCACGTCGCCGTGCACGCAGATGCTGTCGGCGTCCACCTTGATGTCCTTGCCGCTTTTGCTCTTGACCTTGCCCTCGGTGACGAACTTCATCACCAGGCCGACCATCTCCTCGACGCTTTCCTCGCCATAGGTGCGTTTGACGCCGATCGAGCCGTCGTCGGAGTAAACCAGGCCCGGATAGAACTCCTTGATCACCCGAAAGCCCATCTTATCCGCCACCTCGAGCATCGGATGGCGTGGCAGCGCCGGCAGATAGGCGACGAAGTTGGGATCGACTTCGCGGAAACCCTCGAGGATCGCGCGCGCGTTTTCCTCGCTCTGCTGCGCCCACAGGTAAAACGCGCCGTGCGGCTTGGCCGCGATCAGTTTGACGCCGGCGGCGTCGGCGAAGGCCTTGACCGCGCCGACCTGGTAAACCACGTAGTCGCGCGCTTCCTGCTGCGTGATGTTGATCAGGCGGCGCCCGAAACCCATCTTGTCGGGAAAGCCCGGGTGCGCGCCGAGCGTCACGCCATAGCGCTTGGCCGACTCCACCGTGCGCCGAATCCACACCGGGTCGCCGGCGTGAAAGCCGCAGGCGATGTTGGCGTGGTTGATTTGCTTCATCACTTCGTCGGGACGGCCCAGTACGTAGTTGCCGAAGGACTCGCCCATGTCGCTGTTGAGATCGATCCACGTGCGCATTGTCGGTGAACCTCCTGTATCAGCCCATTGCTGTATCAGACGATTGCTGTGTCAGCCGATTGCTCTATCAGCCTTTGACGTGCGGCATCACTTCTTTTGCGAACAGCCGCATCGAATTCATGGTCTTGTCCATATCCACGCCGGGAAGCTTCATCCAGCAGATAAGATAGTCCATTCCGATCTCGCTCTCATAGCGCTTGATCTCGCGCACGCAATGGTCGGGGCTGCCGATGATGAAGCGCTCGCGATGGCTCTCGAAAGTCACCGTGGCCGGGTCCTTGACCAGGTCGCCGTGGTCGTCGCGCAGCGGCCGCACGCCAGCCCATTTGCCGTACATTCCGCCGTGGATGTGCATCACGCCGTCGCGCGCCTCTTCTTCGGCCTGCGCGGTGGTCGGGGCGCAATAGACCTCGCGGATGACCGGCACGCAGGTCCGATGCTTTCCGAACTGGCCCAGGTATTCGTTATAGATCGCGAAGTGCTGTTTGAGCTCGGCGACGTGATGGCGCGGCGAGGCGACCAGCGCATCCGCCCATTGCGCGGCGCGGCGCACGCCGCCCCGCGTCGACGCGCCGACCCAGATCGGCGGGCGCGGCTTCTGCACCGGCTTGGGCGTGACCGAGGTCTCGGGAATCCGGTAGTAGCGGCCTTCGTACGAAAACGACTCGGTGGTCCAGGCCTTGATCATGATGTCGAGCTGCTCTTCCATCCGCCGCTCGCGGCCCGCGCGTTCTTCTTCGTATCCGGCGAACTCCTCGGGCCGGTAGCCCGCCGCGACGCCCAGAATGACGCGGCCGTTGGAGATGTTATCGAGCACCGCCACGTCCTCGGCCGATTGGACGGGGCGATGGAGCGGCAGGAGATACATGCTGGTGCCGATGGTCATGCGGCGCGTGCGCGCCGCTATCGCCGCCGCCGCGATGAGCGGCGACGGGCAAAGGCCGTCAGCGAGAAAGTGATGCTCGACGAGCCAGGCGGAGTCGAAGCCCAGGGCCTCTCCGGCCTCAAGCTCCTCGAGCATCTCCCGGTATAGCTGAGCCTGCGTAGCCGGCTTATCGGGCCGTGTTTGTTGTGAGTACAAGAGGCCGAAACGCATGATTTTGCTCCTGATGAGCCGGACGGCTCAATATATTCCGCTGCTATACCACAGCCGGTTTCGGCCGAATAGCCAGAGTGCGCGGCGTCCGGAATCCGGAGGTAGCCGAGCGGCGCGAGGGGCCAAATTCGGGCCGCCCGGGGGAAAAATGGGGGCGGATAGGGCTTGTCGAGGCTGATGACTTATGCAACAACCTTGCAGTGGTTTTTGCCGGGAGGGGAAGGTTTCCCAGATAACTCTAGCTGGCCGGGGGAGAGGCATCGCTGGAGCGCGCTGCTCGTCCGTGGCTGGGAAGGAAGGATGTAGGTGATTAGAAAATTCGGTCTCTACCTGATGGGAGCGGCGGCCGTATGCATGGTCGCCGGCTGTTCAGCGAACGAGGAACAAAGGGGCTGTGAAACGCTGGGCGCTTTGGGCGGCGCGGTAGTCGGCGCTGGAATCGCCACTGCCGTGATCCTGGCGGAAAAGAATCATGGCTCGCATGAAAGCAGCTACTTTGCCTGGGGCATTCCGGCTGGTCTCGCCGCAGGCGGTCTGGCTGGTGGTGTAATCGGTCATTATCTGTGTCCGCCGCCGCCTCCGCCGCCTCCACCGCCGCCGCCTCCACCTCCGCCACCGCCTCCGCCGCCTCCACCGCCGCCGCCGGAGAAGCTAATCCTGCGTGGTGTGCATTTTGACTTCAACAAGTCGAACATCCGTCCGCAGGATGCGGCCGTGCTCGACGAAGCCGCGGGTATCCTGAAGCAGCATGGCGACGTGTCGGTCAACGTCAACGGTTACTGCGACGCGATCGGTTCGGTGAGGTACAACCTGAAGCTCTCCGAGCGCCGCTCCGACGCCGTGGTGAAGTACCTCGTGGACCACGGAATCGCGGAAAGCCGGCTGAGCCCGCACGGCTACGGGAAGACGAACTTCGTCGCGACCAACAAGACCGCCGAAGGACGTGCCCAGAACCGCCGGGTCGAACTGATCCCGAATCAGTAAGAGCCGGGCTGTAAACAGCAAAAGCAACGGCCGCAGCTCCTCACGGGGCTGCGGCCGTTGTGCGTCTGCGAGCCGGCCCGCCTCCGATGGCGATGGCCGTCCTCTGCGTCGTGACGAAGATGGTCAACCCCTGAATCGCGGCGATTCCTACGTCGCATGACCTCGAGTTGAAGAACGAAGCTCTGCGCCTGGGGCGGGGAATTGCTCCGCGCAACGAAGTACGAAGGATCGTGAAGCGGAAAGTGGGGTGGTCTCGGAATCTAGAGCGGGTCCCCTACGGTTACGTTGCCGCCGCTTTCTGGGCGCGGGTACTTTTTCCTCAAGGCGTCCCGCTCCTGACGTGACACTATTCCGTTAGCCCACTCGCAAGTCCAAGTGACGTATATCTTCGACCATCCAGACGCTTGGGTTTCGTGGCGACTCCACGTTTCTACGCGGTTTTCTGGTATCGGTCTTGGGTGCCTTTCACTCTGCCGAAAAATCGCTCTTCTGTTTCGACCCATCCCGCTGGTGTCAGATGGTAGATTGTCTTCAAATCATCGACGCGCACGCTCTTCGCCCTCCAAGCCTTCCTAGTCCCTGAGCGTGGGAATCTTCTTCACTTCCGCTGCCAGCCGCCGCGTCGCCTCCCATAAGTCGTACCGCGCCTGCAAGGTCAGCCACAGCTCTGGCCCGTTACCGCACAGCTTGCCTAGCCGCACTGCCATGTCGGCAGTGATGGCCGTATCACCCGCCATCATGCGGTGCACAGTCTGGCGGCTCACGCCGAGCAACGTAGCAATCTCTCCAATCGTGCGCCGACCAAGGTGAGGCAGTATATTTCGCTCAAACAGGACGCCGGGATGAGTGGGCGGCCGCGTGATGCGCGCGCGGTCAACAGTGTACTCCTCTCTCATAACCAATATCTCCCTTTGTCGTTACGGGTCGATGTCAGTGATACTGCTCCAGGTCCACCCGCCGGGCATTAGGGGTTTCCCATTCGAATGTGATGCACCACGCCCCACTGACGTGCATACTATGGCGAACCGGGGTCGTGTGCAGGGGATGTAGGTCGCAGCCGGGAAGATTCAAGTCCATCAGATTCGCCGCCGCGTCGATAATTTCCAAACAGTCAACGTATCGCTGGCGCAGCGCAGGCGCCACCTTCGCGCTTCTGCCGGTTTCGAAGAGCTCCTTTAACCCCTTATGTCGGAAGCTCTCGATCAATCCTCACTTACCCCGCCGCAACCGCAATTACTGTAACACGCTGCGCTACAACATGTCTACCATGGCGTTACATCAAGCACGGCGGCCGCGATCCTCTGAGGGAGGACGCGGCCGCTGTGCTTTTTCGATGCGCCCGGGCGCGCCGGACTATCTGACCTACTTACGCTATTTAACTTCGACGCTGATCTCGCGGTACACGCTCTTGCCGACGTTCGCGAGGTCGCGCTCGGCTCCGGCCGGCTGCCAGTACACGTCCTTGGCATTGCGCGTCTCTTCCTTGGACCGCTCAGGGCCCGCGGCGGCGCGCTCGGTCACCTTGACCTTACCCGGCTGGATCACGAACACCGCGGCGTCGCGCTCGCAGTGCCGCTTGCCGAGGCTCTTACCCGGCGGCAGCGTGGTCTCGACGATCCGCATCCGCCCGTTTTCCATCACGCAGATGCTGCCCACGCGATCCGAGGCGCCGACCAGTGCGTCGCAGGAGGTGAAACCGCCCCGATCCTGATTCGGCTTCGCCGGCCGCTTGATTTCGATCAGGGCCTCGCGAAAGGGCGTCTCGCTGACATTGCGGAAGCTCTCGGTGCCGCCGGCCTTTATGTAAAAGACCGATCGGTCGTGCGCGACGAAGTCGTAGTGGCCGTAATCGCGGTCATCGACTTTGAGATTCGCTCCGCTGGTGATGTAGAGCACGTAGTCGTTGGTGTGGTGATGGAGGCCGAAGGTGGCGCCCGGCGCGACGTCCATCTCCCACACGCGCACTTCCTGGTTCTCGAACAAGGACCGCGTGGCGATCTGCGTCATCGGATGCTCGCTCTTGGCTTTCGAGTGACTCTTGTGTTCGGATACGTGTCCGCTGCCTGCCATGGGTTCCCTCCTGGACCGGCCGCGGAACGATCGCGCCGCGATCTTCCGCGAGGTTTTTTGTATAAGCTCCAATCCGCCCTATACCACCGCCCTGAAAAAAGCGCCAATGGTCGCGCGGCCCGCGCCGCCTTCGATCATCGTTTGAGCTTGAAGTAGTCGGGGCGGCCGGCGGTCCATTGCTCCCCCCACATCTGAAAGCCGCCATCGATCGCAAGGACCTCGCCGGTGATGAATTTTCCGCTCGGCCCGGCGAGATAGCAGCAGGCGTCCGCAACGTCCTGCGCATCGCCGAATTTCATCATCGGGTTGGCGCGCTGAAATTCCGCCCGCGCCTCCTCGGGATAGACATTCATGCCTTCGGTCGCCGTGACCCCGGGCGCCACGTTGTTAATCCGGATCTTGAGCGGCGCCCACTCGATGGCGAGCGTCTTGCTCAGATAGATGACCCCGGCGCGCGCGGCCGCGGTATGTGCGACTCCCGGCATCCCGCGCTCCACGACGGCGACGATATTGACGATGCATCCGGGACTCCCGGTGTCGCGCCATCGCCGCGCCGCCGCCTGCATCATGTACCAGGTGCCGTTGAGGTTAGTGTCGATCACCGCGTTCCAGCCCTTGACGCTGAAATCGATAGCCGGTTGCGGAAACTGGCCGCCGGCGTTATTGACCAGCACGTCGAGGCGTCCGTAGCGGCGCCATGCGGCGTCGAACAGCGCCGCGACCTGCTCGGGGTCGCGGATGGTCATCGGATGAACGAGACAATCGATTCCCAGCGCGCGCATCCCCGCAGCCGTGCGCTCCAGCGGCTCGGGTCTGCGGCCGCAAATCACCACCTTCGCGCCGAGACGGCCGAACTGGTAGGCGATCGCCTTGCCCAGCCCCGTGCCGGCGCCCGAGACCAGCGCCACCTGGCCGTCGAACAGACCGGGCCGCCAGCTGAGCTCGAGCGTCGCGAGCTCTTCGTCGGTAAATCCGAAAATCCGATAACTATCTCGATGACTATCGGCCATCGCCGGTTCCCCCATCATTTGCCGGGGGCTCGCGATGACGGAACTCCACGGCTGGCGGCGGGAACGGACTGCCGGCTTCGCCCGGGCCGTCCTCGCGCGAGGCCAAGCGGCGGCGCACCGCCCGGCGGAGCGGCTCGAGTCTCGTCCGCGGAGCTCCGGTTGGCCGCGGCTTTGGCGGCGGAATTTTGCCTCGCGGATGCTCGCGGCATGCATTAGTCTTTACGCGAGGGAAGCGACCGGAGGCAAGCGATCTTCCTGACGGAGGGGCTCGCAAAAACCGGCTGACCAACAGGCTGGCGAACCGGCGGCGTGGCGCAGCGCGATCGATAGGGCTGGGGAGAGCTCGCCGAATCGGTTCAGTGCGAATCTGCGGGGCGCAGCTCGCGGCCCTCGCGCGACGCGCACGATCTTTCGGCTTCGAGCAGCGGACGGACGACTCGCGCCTCATGTCCGATCTCGTCGAGCAGCGCCTGCGCCCCCTCGGCCGACCCTTCCCGCGCCATGACTTCGAGTTGGCTGCACAGCCGCGCCATCCGGGCGAGGCCGAGGCTAAGACACGAGCCCTTGAATTCGTGGGCGCGCTCGTCGAGCGCGCTCAACTGGCCGTGGAACACGGCTTCGCCCATCGAAGCCAGCCGGGAATCCAGTTCGCCGTAAAACATATCGATAAGCTCGCGCAGGAAATCACCGCTTTCGCACGAGCGCGAGAGATCCAGCAGTTCGATCATGACCTCGGGATCGATACTATCGCAGCTCGAGAAAGAGCCCGCGTGGCCGGCGCCGTTGCGGCCGTTTGCGGCGCCATTCAACGGGACCCAGCGCGCCAGCACCGCCTCCAGCGCCTCCAGCCTTACGGGCTTGGCGATGTAGTCGTCCATGCCGGCGGCAAAACATCGATCGCGCGCTCCCTCCTGGGCAAAGGCGGTCATCGCGATGACGATCGTGTGTTGGCGGCCCGATTCGCGCCGACGAATCTCCGCGGTGGTCGCGTACCCATCCATCTTCGGCATCTGGCAATCCATCAGGACTGCCGCGTACGATTCGCGCGCCAGCATTTCCAGCGCCGCGGGACCATTGTCGATGGCGTCGGCGGCGTAGCCAAGCTTGCGCAACTGGTTGAGCGCAAGTTTCTGGTTGATCGCGTTGTCCTCGACTACCAGCACCCGCATCGCGTTGGGCGGCTGGCGGCGCGGCTGAGGCTCTTCGATCGGCGCGCCGTTGGCGCCGTGTTTCGTCTGCTGCTCGCGATGCCGATGCGTCTGAAGGTCGCTCAGAATGAGCAGGAGTTGCGAGGGCCTGATCGGGCGCGCGAGCCATCGGTCGGCTTGCGTCGAATCTCGCGCGCGGCCGGAAGCGTCGGCGTCGGGAGAACTGGTGGCGATAAGCCAGGTGGCGCCGATCGCCGGATCCGCCTTGATCGCGCGCATGAGCTGAGCGCCGCCGCCGGCAGGCGCATGCAGATCGACGATCGCCGCGTCGTACGGCGAACCCGCGGCGGCGCGGCTGCACAGCAAGTGCAGCGCGCGCGCCCCGTCGGCCGCCGCGTCGGCGTCCACGCCCCATCCCGCGAGCCGTTTGCAGAGGGTCGCGCTCAGTGTCGCGTTGTCCTCGACTACCAACAGCCGCATGCGTTTAAGCTGAGCGCGCATATCCGCCGCCGCGCTCACGAAGGGGCGCTGCTTGTGCAAGCTCATCGTAAAGCTAAACACGGATCCGCGTCCGGGCTCGCTCTCGCACTCGATCCGCCCGCCCATTCGTTCGACCAGGTGCGCCGAGATCGCCAGCCCCAACCCCGAACCGCCGTACTTGCGCGTGGTCGAACCGTCAACCTGGGAGAACGGTTGAAAAAGCAGCTTCTGCGCCTCGGGCGCGATCCCAATCCCGGTATCCCGCACCTCGCAGCGCACCGCCGCGGCGGCTGCCGACTCCTCTTCTTTCACCAGCCGCACAACTATCTCGCCGCGCTCGGTGAATTTGACCGCGTTGCTGATCAGGTTCACCAGCACCTGCTGCAGCCGCGCGGGATCGCCCCGCAGGAGACGCGGCACCTCATCGTCGGTATCAAGGATAAGCTCGACGTTGCTCCGCTGCGCGCGCTCGCCGAAGAGCCCGACCGCGGTCTCGACTACCTGCAGAAGGTCGAAGTCGATCTGCCGCAGAACCACCTTGCCCGCGGCGAGATTGGAGAAATCCAGCAGATCGTTGACCATTCCGAACAGCAGGTCCGTGCTCAGTTGCACGGTCTCGGCGTACTCGCGCTGCTCGGGGCTAAGCTCGGTGCCGAGCAGCAGCTGGGTCATTCCGATGATGCCGTTGAGCGGGGTGCGGATTTCGTGGCTCATGTTGCTGAGGAACTCGGAGCGGAGCCGTTC
>DASXMQ010000207.1:0-3672 GCA_036495625.1 Binataceae bacterium (SeqCode)
CCTGCGCCTGAGCCTCAGCTTCGTCTGCGAGCGCCCTGGGCGCCGCCGTCACCATACCCACGCCGAGGGCCATCGCCACGAGCGCGATAGTCGCCCACACTCCAGTCTTTGAAGACGCCATGAGTATCCCCCTCCCTGTGACGCAACCCCGATCAGAGCGGTGTCGCACCCGAGACAGCAACGACCATGCCTAAGGAAGGTGTTGGCCAAGCTCGTTCCTGCCGTGTATTTGGCCGCGCCGTCGGCTCAACCTAATTAGCGCCAACCGGTTCGTCGAAAGGGCAGCTCACAGTCGCAACCTATTTGTGACGATCCGCCCTTTTGCACGGAATATCTGTTGCCATCGGAGTCAGATTTTTGTATCCATCGGCGCCACTGTCCGCGATGCAAGGGGGGCCGCTAGAAGCCACAAAATCGCCAATTCTGTCGCATCATGATGGTCCGGCTTTTGCGTTGGGTTTTTCGAGGGACGCAAACATGAAGCTTTTCAGCAAAATTCTATGCGCGGTGGATTTTGACGAATCCTCGACGGCAGTGGTGCATTTCGCGCGTGAAATAGCCAAGGAATACGGCGCGGCGCTTTGCCTGCTGCACGTTACGCCGATGCCCCTCAACGCCACCGAGTTCTCGCCGATCCCGATGGATCCCTATCCGGTTTGGGAGAAGGCTGCGCGAGCCGAGCTCGAAAAGCTGGCAGCCGCGCATCTTGAAGCGCGAGGCGTTACCTACAAGATTGAGACGCGGAGCGCCGAGGCCGCCGACGGCATCCTCGGACAGGCCCAGGATATGGAAGCCGACCTGATCGTGCTGGCGACGCATGGCCGCAGGGGAGTGAGTCATTTTCTCATCGGCAGCGTCGCCGAGCGAGTCATCCGCCGCTCGCCGCGGCCGGTACTGGTAGTCAGGCCGAGAGAGTCTGCGCTTGGCAGCAGTTAGCGGCGCCGCGCGCGACTTTTGATCGGCCACGGAGGTGAAATATGGCCTTTCCATACAGACGGCTCCTCGCCCCAATCGAGTTCGATGAGACCGCGCATGCGGTGCTGGAGTCGGCGATGCGGATTGGCGCGCAGACGGGCGGGACCGTGTTCCTCACACACGTGGTTCCGATGGTGGTGGCGCCGACCGGGATGCCCAATTACGTGGATATCTACAAGGATCAGGAAAAGATCGCGCACGAGAAGTTGGAGGCCATCGCCCAACGCCAGCGCGCGGACGTCAAATGCGAATTGATGACCCGGATCGGCGACCCGGCCCATGAGATCCTGGCGCTGGAGCGGCAGATTGCGGCCGATCTGATCGTGCTCGCGACCCACGGCCGCAAGGGCGTGCGCCGGATGCTGCTCGGCAGCGTGGCCGAGGCGGTGCTGCGCGAGGCAACCTGTCCGGTGCTGACCGTGCAGCGCCAGGAGTCCGACGTGTACCTGGTCGCCAAATGGATGACTCCCGATCCGATCAGCGCCGAGCCGGCCGAAAAGCTCGCCGCCGTGCGAGCCAAATTGCTTTCCGGCCACTTCCGCACAATGCCCGTGCTGAGCGCGGGCAAGCTCGCCGGAATCATCACCGATCGCGATCTGCGCCGCCACGAGGGTTACCTCGATCACACCGAGGTCAGACTCGCGATGACCACCGAAGTCCTCACGGTTGCAGCCACGACCCCGATTCACGAGGCCGCCAAACTCCTGCTCGAGCGCAAGATCGGAGCGCTACCCGTGGTTGAGGGCGAGCGCCTGGTCGGAATCATCTCGACCAGCGACGGGTTGCGCGCGTTTGTGGAGACGAGCTGAGCGCCGCGCGCGCTGAACGCAGCCGCTACGGATGGCCGGATGACCGTGATGCCGACGCCAACACAGTGCGCCGAAGCCATGCAGGGCCACTTGCCCGAAATCGTCGGCGCGATGCTGCGCAGCGAGATCTATCCGGAGCGCCCGCGCAAGGTTGAGCTGCGCCAGACCCACATTTCATACGTGTTTCTCGCCGGAGACTACGTTTACAAGATAAAGAAGCCGGTCCGGTTTCCCTTTCTCGACGCCGGCACTCTCGACCGGCGCCACCAACTGTGTCTCGAAGAGATCCGGCTCAATCAGCGCCTCGCGCCCGACGTCTACCTCGACGTCATACCGATCCTGCGCCGCCGCGACGGCGAATTCGCACTGGGCGCGGCCGGCACGTCGGCGCCCGGGAGCGAGGACGTGGTCGAGTGGGCGGTCCGGATGCGCCGGCTCGACGAAGACACGATGCTCGATCGGATGGTGGCCGAGGGCAAGGTGAGCGTGGCGCAGGTTCGCGCGATCGCGGCGCGGCTCGTCGCATTTCATCGCACGGCTCCCGCCGATCGGGGATGGAAATATGGCGCCGCGGCCGCGATCTGGCGCCTCGTGCGCGGAAACCTTGGCGAGCTCGCGCTCGAGCGCGCGCGGACGCTCGCCCCGGCCGAATTGGACGAGCTCGAACGCTTCGCCCATCGCACGATCGAAGCTCGCTGGACCCTGCTTAACCGCCGGGCGCTCGACGGACGCGTGTGCGAGGGCCACGGGGACTTGCGTTGCGAACATATCTCGCTGGCCGGCGGCAGGATCACCATCATCGACTGCGTCGAGTTCAGCGAAGGCCTGCGCTATGTGGACGCGGCCTCCGACGTGGGATTTCTCGGGATGGATCTCGATCGGTTGGGCGCCCCCGGACTGGCGGACGAGCTGGTCGCGGCATATCGCGAAGCTTCAGGCGATGACGACCTGCCGCTGTTGATCCCGCTCTACAAATTCCATCGCGCGCTGGTGCGCGCCAAAGTCGAGAACCTGACCAGCCGAGACCCTGCGGTCGAGCCTGAGCGTCGCGCCGCCGCCGACGCCGCTGCGGCCCGTTATGTCGCGCTGGCGCTGGAGTTCGCGCGCGCGTCACGGCCCGCGATACTCGTGGTTTGCGGGCTGGCGGGCAGCGGCAAATCGACCGTGGCGCGCCGCCTTGCGGATCGGCTCGGATTCGATTGGCTGCGCTCCGACGAAATCCGCAAGCGGCTGGCTGGCGTCGCGCCCGCCGTGCGCCTCTCCGACGGCTACGGCGCGGGCGCCTACAGCCGCGATTTCACCGAAAAGACCTACGCCGCCCTGCTCGATCAAGCCGCGGCCCATCTCGACAACGGCGCCGGCGTGATCGTTGACGCCACCTTTGCCGCGTCCGTCTATCGTGTTCAGGCGCTGGCGCTCGCGGCGCGCGCTCGCGTGCCCGTGCTGTTCGTCGAATGCACGGCGAGCCGCGACGAGATCGTGCGCCGTCTGACGGCGCGCGCCGCGCGCACCGATGAAGTCTCCGACGCGGACGTGGCGACCTATCTCCGCCAGCGCGCCGACTTCGCCGCGCTCAAAGAGCTTCCCGATTCCAGCCATATGGTGATCGATACGGAACGCGGCCTAGACGCGGCGACCGCGTCTATCGTCGAGCGGCTAAAGAGCCTCGGCGGCGCCAGTGGATGACGACGAAGCTGCGGCGAGCGGCAAGCTCGCCGCAGAACGGTCGGTCGTTCCGTTGATATAGCGTGCCGTTGATATAGCGTGCCCGTGATACGGCGCGCCCGTGGTATGGCGTGCGGTCGGCGCCGCCGCGCGCGGACGTCCGGAAACGCGCGCTTAGGCGCCCGCGCCCATGATCAGCTCGAAAATCTCGATGATGGCGGGA
>DASXMQ010000208.1:0-12429 GCA_036495625.1 Binataceae bacterium (SeqCode)
GCGCATCAGCCGGCGCGGCCAGTCCTGGAGCGAAGAATATTTCGGCGGATGCCGATTCGTGAAGATGACCGGGCGCTACGGATTCGGGATGCCGTAACCGGCAGCGGGGCCGGCGCGTATGGGGGCTGTGAAGCCGGCTGAGCGGCGCGCGCGCGGGCGCGCGTTGACGTTGAGCAGCGGCGGTGCGGCGCCAGAGCTCGCAGGGCGCTGATCGCAGCGCCAGTTCGCTGGCTGGACCCGGAGGAGCGGTGGCGGTTGAATGGTGCTGGCAGCAGGCACAAATTCAAGCGGCGACGGCGATGAGGCGGCAAGCGCGACCATAAAAGCGTCGCGCTCGATAGTAGCGGCGCTCGCGTCCGGTGTGGCCGCGTTCATCGCGGCCGTCGCGGCGGCGGTCGCGGTCACGGGATGCTCCGCCTCCCGACCCGCAAGCTATCCGCCGGTCGCGTACAGCAGCTCCCGGCCGGTCGAGCACGTCGTGCGTCCCGGCGAAACCATCTATCATATCGCGCACGCCTACCACGTGAGCGTGCATAGCCTGCTCGAGGCCAACCATCTGAGCGACTCGCGCGACCTCCGCGTCGGGCAAAGCCTGTTGATTCCCGGCGAATACTCTTACGCCTCGCTCGGCGGCGCCCAGGGCGGCTTGAATGAGATGTGGAACGTGCCGCGTGCCTCGCGCCAGTTCGCGTGGCCGCTATGGTCGGGCGAGGTCACTTCGGGCTTCGGGATGCGCCATGGAACGATGCACGACGGCGTCGATATCGCCGCGCCGGTCGGCACTCCCGTGCATGCGGCCGACTCCGGCGTGGTGGCCTTCGTTGGAAAGCTCAAGGGCTACGGCAATACGGTCATCATCCGTCACTCCGACAACTACGTGACGGTGTACGGCCACAACTCACGTGTCCTGGTGAGGGAGGGGACCGAGGTCGCGCGCGGCCAGAACATCGCGGAGGTCGGAACCAGCGGACGGACCACCGGTCCGAATCTCCATTTCGAAGTGCGCTACGACAATCGCGCGTACAATCCGCTGAGCTATCTTGTGCCGCCCGGTCCGTCCGCGGGCGCAAGCTTTGCCCGCAACGGTCCCTCCTAGTATCTTAGCCGCACTTGGGGGGAGATATGCGGTCCGTTCACACATCCGGATCGCGAACAAATCGATGATGGAATTGAACGAACTGACAGCACTCGTGCGTGACGTCCCGGATTTTCCCAAGCCGGGAATCCTCTTCCGCGACATCACTCCGCTTATCGGCAACGCGCGTGCCTTCGCCACGCTCGTCGATATGATGGCCGAACCGTTCCTGGGCAAGGTGGACACGGTCCTGGGAATCGAGTCGCGCGGCTTCATCGTCGGCGCGCCGGTCGCCTATCGGCTCGGCGTCGGACTGACGATCGCGCGCAAGCCGGGCAAGCTGCCCTTTCACACGATCGGCGAAACCTACGACCTCGAATACGGCAGCGCCGGCCTCGAGGTTCACGAAGACTCCCTGGTGCGCGGCGCGCGCGTCCTCATCGTCGACGATCTGCTGGCGACCGGCGGCACCGCCGAAGCCACGGTGCGTCTGGCGCAGAAACTCCAGGCCGCCGTGGTAACCTGCGCCTTCGTGATCGAATTGGGCGCGCTCGGCGGCCGCCGGCGTCTCGAGCCGGTCCCGTGCACCTCGCTCATCCGTTATGATTGAAGCCGGGCCGGATGCTCGAAGCGGCGCCGCCGCCGTGGCATTCGGCGCGGCGCGCGCGGCGGGTTCGTTCAGCGGCGGCCGGCGCTCGTGCTAGTTCCGTGGACCTGCATGAAATCCAGCACGGCGTTGCGGCAGATCGAAACCGTCTGCTGATCGTCCTCGCGATCACCGCGTCCTATTGCGCCGCCGAATTCATCGGCGGTTACTTCGCGGACAGCCTCGCGCTGATCTCCGACGCGGTCCATCTGCTGACCGACATCGCGGCGCTCTGCCTCGCGCTGCTGACGCTATGGATCTCGAGCCGGCCGGCGAGCGGTGCCAAGACCTTCGGCTACCTGCGCGCGGAAATCCTGGGCGCGCTGGCCAACGGGCTTTTTCTGTGGCTGCTCGTGATCTTTATCTGGTTCGAGGCGGTGCAGCGTCTGCGCGCTCCGCGGCCGGTCGCAGGGCTGGCCGTAATCGCGATCGCGACGCTCGGCCTTGGCGTAAACGGTTTCTCGGCCTGGATGACGCACGCGGCCATGTCAGAAGGCGGACGGCCCGGAATAGCCGTGCGGGCGGTGTTCGTGCACGTGATTTCGGACCTGATCGGCACGTTGGGCGTGATGCTGGCGGGCGCGACGGTCTTCTTCTTCGGATGGCGTCAGGCGGACGCGCTGGTGAGCCTGTTGATCGGCGCGCTGGTGCTCTACAGCTCATGGGGGCTGGTGCGCGAAGGCGTGGACATCCTGATGGAATCGGTACCGGCGCATATCGACCTCGAAGAGTTGCGCAATGACATGCTCGCCGTACGCGACACCGAGGAAGTCCACGATCTTCACGTCTGGTGCCTGGCGAGCCGCCAATTCGCGCTCTCGGCGCACGCGGTGGTGGCGCGCGAAGCCGACCAGGATCGCGTGCTGGCGGAGATGTCCGCGATGCTGCAGCGCAAGTTCAACATCCGGCACATGACGGTGCAGCTCGAACGCGACAGCCGCCGCGCGAGCGAGCCCGAGCATTTCTGAAGCACGCGCGACCGCCGTTGACTCAGCGCAGCGCTTCTGCGAGCAGTCTTGTTCCGGAGCGCCGAATACAGGTCAGTGTGCCAACCGGTTCCGCACACCGGAGGACGCATGCCCAAACTCAAAGAGATTGGCCTGATAGTCGAAAATACCGACGCGCGCGATTACGTAACCCAGGCGCAAGCTGCCGAGCGGATGGGCTTCGACAGCTTCTGGGTGCCTGAGGACTACGTATTCCCGGGAGCGTTCAGTTCCTGCGCCGCGATCGCGACCGCGACCAGGAAAATCAAGATCGGCACCGGCGTCGTCAATCCCTTCACGCGCCATCCGGTGCTGCTCGCGATGGAACTTGCGGCGCTCGATCAGCTCTCGGAAGGCCGCGCGATCCTGGGCCTCGGCGCAAGCATCAAGCTCTGGATCGAGGAGCAGATGGGCATCCGGTACGACAAGCCGGTCGCGGCGTTGCGCGACGCGGTCGCGATCATCCGGGGGCTCTTCGCGGGCAAGCAGTTGGAGCATCGCGGCGACGCGTTCACCGCCGCCGCCGGCATCCGCTTCAACCTGCGGCCGCTGCGGCCCAATGTACCGATCTACCTGGGCGCGACCGCGCCGCGGACGATCGAGCTTGCGGGCGAGGTCGCGGACGGCTGGTTTCCGTTCGGCGTCGGACCGGAGGCTATCGGCCCGGCGATCGAACGAATCCGCGCCGGCGCCCGGCGCGCGGGGCGGAGCCTCTCTGACTTTCGCCTCTGCTCTTTCATCTTCACGGCGGTGGGCGACGACGACCGCGCGGTGCGCGAAGCGATCAAGCCGTTTCTGGCGCTGATCCTCGGATGGTTCTCAGCCCAGCCGCATCTGCCGCTCTTCACCAACTTCGGACTCACCGCGAAGGACGTGAGCCTGATTCGTCAGAGCCACGCCCGCGGCGAGGTGCGGCCCGAGATGGTGAGCGAGGCGATGATCGACGGGCTGGCGCTGGCGGGCAGTCCACAGCGATGCCGCGAGCGGATGGCGCAATACGTCGATGCTGGAATCGACACGGCGGTCTTTGCCATCGAGGGCGGCCCGGAATTCGCGAAAAATCTCGAATCGCTCCATCGCAACCTGGTAAGCCATTTCATCTGAATGGTGTCCTGAGCCGGCTCGATCTTGCCGGGCCGCTCGCGCGGCGCGGCGGTGAACCCAATAGAAGAGTTCAGGCGCCGGCTTCCAGATGTTCGGTCAAATCCAGGACGACCGGACGCCATCGCGCGAGGCGCACGTCTTCCTCGCCCGTCTCCGGCTCGAGGATATGAATCGAGCCGAGATCGATGCGCGGTTCGAGCACGCCGGTCAGATGCCGCACTATCGCGCGGATCACTCCGCGATGCGCGACCAGCAGCGCAGCCGAGGCCGCGGAGCGGCCCGGCTGCGCGTCCTGGCAGGCCGCTAGCATCCGCGCAGTTCCGCCTTTGACGCGCTTCGCAAAATCCGCCCTGCTTTCGCCTTCGGGATATACGAAGTCGGGTGCGAGCCGGTTGGCGTTCCATCGCCGGAACTCTTCGGGATAACGCTCGGCTATCTCCTCCGCCGTGAGGCCTTCGAACAGGCCGAAATCGACTTCGACGAAATCGTCGATGATCAGCGCGCGCGCCTCTCGGCCCGCGATGATCCGCGCGCCCTCTGCCGCGCGCACGAGCGGGCTCGAGAATACCGGGGCGAATCCGCGCGCGCCGTCGCGCGCGGCAAGCCATTCGCGCGCTGCACGCATCTGGCGCCGGCCAAGCTCGGACAGCGCCACGTCGGTGCGGCCGTAGTAACGGATGCTCGAGTCGCCGACGGTCTCGCCATGGCGCACGAGCACCAGCCGCGCCGGTCCGGTCATCATCCGAGCCCCTTTGGCGTCAGCTCTTTTCTGACGCGACGCCGTCGAGCGGGTTGAGCACCAGGCCGGTCAGCAGCTTCGGATAGAAATAGGTCGATTTCTCCGGCATCAATGCACCCGCGTCGCTCACCGCCTCGACATCCCGGATGGTCGGCGGGTTCATCAGGAAAACCCCGCCTGTGCCTCCTGAGCCCAGCGCCGCGAGCGCGCCGGGCGCGTCGATCGTATATTCAACCACGCCACCGGCTTTGACCTGGTCGGGCGTGATTCCGAAGATCCGCTCCAGTACCAGCGCGTGCAGCACGCTCACGTCCAAATGCCGGACCGCCGGCGGAGCCGCCGGCATCGCGTCGGCCATCGCGCGCGAATCCCTCAGCCTGAGCAAGCGCAGCTTTACCTGCTCGCCGTCCAGTGCGACCGCGATCGCGCCCTGCCCCGCCGCGGACAGCGCCGCGCGCATCGCGTCCGTGCGCTCAAACTCTTCGATCGCAAACCACTCGGCCGCGCGCCTATCGAATGACGCGATCCGCGCCGGGTCAAGCCGCTGCGCGACGCGATAGGTCGGCAGGATCACCAGGCCCGGATCGTCGCCGGCGACCAGCGTCATCATCGTGTAGTCGTAGGGACGCGCGCCCTCCGGATCGCCCTCGGCGGCGCGCCGGCGACGCCGATATTCGAGCGCGGTCTCGTAGCGATGGTGTCCGTCGGCGATGAAGATGCGCGGATTTTCGAGTTCGCCCTGGATCGCCGCGATCGCGGCGCGATCGTCGATCCAGCGCAGCTGGTTGCGAATTCCGTCGTCGTCGCTGACCTCAAGTAGCGGCTCCTGCGCCGAAAGCTCGGCGACGATAGCGGCGAGGGCCGGATGATGGCCGGTATAAAGCCCGAAGACCGAACTGACGTTGGTGTTGAGCGCGGTCAGCAGTTCGAAGCGATCCTGTTTCGCGGCGGGAAAGGTTTTTTCGTGCGGCAGAATTCTCCCGGCGCTGAACTCCTCGAGCCGGATGCGTAGGATAAAGCCGCTGCGCCGAAGCAGCCGCCCTTCGAGCTCGAAGAATTGCGAATACAAAAAAATCGCGGGGCGGGACGCGGGTCTGAGCACGCCCTCGTTGACCCACTGGCCAAGCGTGCGCGCCGCCGACTCATAGCGGTCGGGATCGCGGTTGAGTTCCAGGCGCACGACGTTATAGAGGCTCCGCGCGTAAAGCGCGTCCTGGCGCGCCTTGTCGATAAGATCATACGGCGGCGCGACGACATGGCTCAGCGCGCCGGCGCGTTCGGGATCGTAGAGCAGGCCCGCGAAGGGTTCGATTCGATGCGTCATCGCCATTGCAAACGCCTCATCGCGGTGCCCGCGCCGCGAGCCGAGCGGTCAGTTGAGGCTCGCTTACCGCGCCGCGGCGGAGCACGCGTATCTCCGAGCCTGCGAACGTCACCACGGTGCTCGGAGCACCGCCGGCGAGCCAGCCATCTTCAACGAACACTTTAATTTTATCTCCAAGCGCGCGGCGCGCAGCTTCAGGTTCCACGGCGGGCGGCTCACCCGCCAGGTTGGCGCTGGTCGCCGTCAGCGGACGCCCAAGTCCTGCGGCCAGCGCGCGAGCGATCGGATGCGACGACACACGCACGCCGACTCCGCCGTCGTCGCCGATGAGCGGCGCTGGAATTCCGCCGCGCGCGGGCAACACGAGCGTCAACGGCCCCGGCCAGAACGCCTCGGCGAGCATGCAGGCCGCGGCTGGCACCTCGCGCGCCACCGCAAAAGCCATCTTCATATCGGCGGCGATCAGCGCGACCGGCTTTCCGGGCTCGCGCCCTTTGATCGCAAACAGGCGCTCGAGCGCATCTGACGAGAGCGCGTCCACGCCCACCGCATAGAAAGTCTCCGTCGGATAGACGATCGCTTCGCCGGCGGCGAGCGCCGCCAGGGCGTCGGCGATGACGGCGGAATTCATCTCATCCAATACCATTCATCCTGCATGATTGCGCTCCGGTCAGACTGCGCTCCGGTCAGACTGCGCTCCCATCATGCACCAAGGCGCTCCGCTCATGGAGCTAACCGCTCGAGCGCGCGATGCGCGATGTCGCGGCGCAGATGCATCCCCTCGAACTCGATCATCGCGGCAGCTTCGTAGGCTGCGGCGACGGCGCGGCGCAGGTCCGCGGCCATCGCGGTCGCCACCAGCACGCGGCCGCCGTCGGATACCAGGCGTCCGTCGCGAAGAGCGGTCCCGGCGTGAAAGACCTTGACCCGCGTCTTCTGCAACGCCCATCGCACCTTGGCCGCCGACGGTTCGGCCCCGTCGATCCGATCGAGGCCGCTTATCGGCACGCCCTTGCGATACGAGCCCGGATATCCGCCCGAGGCGAGCACCACTGCCGCCGCGGCGCGCGGCGAGAGTCTTACGGTCACATCCTTCAGCCGCCCCTCGGCGCAGGCCAGCAGCGTCTGGGCGAGGTCGCCCTCGAACCGCATCATCAACGGCTCGCATTCGGGATCGCCGAAGCGGACGTTGTATTCGAGAACGTTGAGACGCTCGCCGTCGATCATCAGGCCGACGAACATCACGCCGCGAAACGGCGTGCCGCGCGAGCGCATCGCGCCGAGCGTCGGCATCACCACCTCGCTCATCACGCGCGCCTCGAGCGCCGGCCCGAAATGCGGCACCGGCGTGTACGCGCCCATCCCGCCGGTGTTGGGGCCACGGTCGCCGTCAAACGCGGCCTTGTGATCCTGCACCGAGCCGAGTGCGACCGCGTTTTCGCCGTCGCAGAGCGCAAAGAACGAAAGTTCCTCGCCGGTAAGCCGCTCTTCGATCACGACCCGCGCGCCCGCCGCGCCGAAAAGCCGGCGCTCCATCGCGTCGTCAATCGCGGCGAGGGCGGCCGCCGCGTCGTCGCACACGGCCACGCCCTTGCCGAGCGCAAGACCGTCCGCCTTGACCACCAGCGGGCCGCCGCGCGCGCGAACCCATCGGCGCGCCGCCTCGGCGTCGTCGAAAACTTCGAAGGCCGCGGTCGCGACGCCCGCCTCGCGCATCACGGCCTTGGCAAAGGCCTTGCTCGCTTCGAGTTGTGCGGCGGCCCTCGTCGGGCCGAAAATCCTGAGCCCCCCGCGCTCGAATTCGTCGACGATTCCGGCAGCCAGCGGATCTTCGGGTCCGACCACGGTAAGGTCGATTTTCTCGCTGCGTACGAACCCGGCCAGAGCGGCGAGGTCGTTCGGCGAGGCGGGTGCTATCGTCGCGAGCTGCGCGATACCGGGATTGCCGCCCACGCAGTAGAGCTTGCGCGCCGTCTCGCTCTGGTTGAGTCTCCAAAGCAGCGCATGCTCGCGAGCGCCCTTGCCTATCACGAGGATCTTCATCGGGACGGCGCCGCGGCCCGTTCGCCAGGCTCGATCGCGCGAATCACTCTCATCAGATGGATATTGACACTACGCGAACGCAGACGGGAGTTCATCGTCAGACGCGGCGCTCAGTGCCGAAAGTGTCGCACCCCCGTGAAGACCATCGCGAGCCCATGGGCGTCGGCAGCCGCGATAACCTCAGAATCGCGCATCGCCCCGCCCGGCTGCGCGACCGCCGTCGCCCCGGCCTCGGCGGCGAGCGTGGGCCCGTCGGGAAAGGGAAAAAGCGCTTCGGAGACCAGCACCGAATCCTTAAGTGATACTTTAAGCCGCGCCGCTTTCTCGTGCGCCGCGTACAACGGGTCGATTCGCGAAGTCGCGCCGCCGCCGACCGCCAGCGTGCGGTCCTCGGTGACGAATGCAATCGCGTTGGACTTTATGTGTTTGCACACGCGGATGCCGAACTCCATCGCGCGCAGTTCGGGCGGCGTCGGCGTGCGCCGCGTCACGACCTTGCCTTCGCGCGGGTCTTCGAGGCTCAAGTCGGGAGTCTGCACCAGCAATCCGCCGACGACGCGTTTTAGGTCGAGGTCCGTGCGATGCACGTTGGCGGGATGAAACCGCATCACGCGCCGGTTCTTCTTCTTGCGCAAAAAGTCGAGCACGCCGGGCGCGAAGTCGGTTCCGATCAAGACCTCGGTAAACAGTTCGTCCACCGCTTCGGCAAACGGCAGGTCCCAGGGGCGATTGGCGATGATGATCCCGCCGAAGGGCGAATCCGGATCGGTCGCGAACGCTTTCTCCCACGCTTCGAGCAGCGTCGCGCCGACGCCCACGCCGCAGGGTGTGTTGTGCTTGAGGATCGCAACCACGGCGGCGTCCTGGTACTCGGCGAAATCCAGCATCAGGTTGACGGCGGAGCTGATGTCGAAGACGTTATTGAAGGAAAGCTCGCGGCCGTGGAGCTGCTCGGCGATTTCAAGGAAACGTCCGTAGAGCGCACCCACCTGATGGGGATTCTCGCCATAGCGGAGCGTCTGTTCGCGCGGCAGCGAGAGGCTGAAGGTCTCTCCCAGCGGCTCGCGCTTGCCGTTCTCGATCGCGCCGAGGTAGTTCGAAATCGCGCAGTCGTAAGCGGTGACGCGCGCGAAGGCCTTGCGCGCGAGACGCCATCGGGTCTCGCGCGCGAGCGTGCCGCCGCTCGCCTCGAGCTCTACGAGCAGCGCCGGGTAGTCGGCCGGATCGACCACCACCGCGACGTCGTTCCAGTTCTTGGCCGCGGCGCGCACCAGCGTCGGGCCGCCGATGTCGATATTCTCGATCGCGTCGTCGAGACTCACGCCCGGGCGCTCGACCGTCCGTTCGAAGGGATAGAAGTTGACCACGACCAGATCAATCGGCTCGATTCCGTGCTCGCGCATCTGGCGCCGGTGATTTTCGTCGGCGCGCCGCGCGAGGATCCCGCCGTGAATCTTCGGATGGAGCGTCTTGACCCGCCCGTCGAGCATCTCGGGCGATCCGGTGAAGTTCTCGACGCCGCGGACCTTAATCCTGGCCTCTTCCAGAGCAGCCGCCGTGCCCCCGGTCGAGACCAGCTCGACGCCGCGCGCCGCGAGCGCCCGCGCGAACTCCGCAAGCCCCGCCTTATCCGATACGCCGAGCAGCGCTCGGCCCATTTTGACCGCACCCGTTTCCATCTCAGGCCGCCTTTCGATAAACGCGCGGCACGCGCTTGCCGACCGTACATAGCATCTCGTACGAGATGGTCTGCGCGAGGCGCGCGACGTCGTTGACGCTGATCATCGCTTCGCCGGCGCCGCCCCACAGGATAACTTCGTCGCCGATTGCCGCGCCGGGCACGTCGGTAAGATCGACCATCGTCATGTCCATGCATACCGCGCCGACCACCGGCGCGCGCCGCCCGCGAATCATCACTTCCCCGCCGTGCTGCAGCCCGCGGCGATAGCCGTCGGCGTAACCGACCGCGAGCACGCCGATCGCGCTCGGCCGCGTCGTAACAAAGGTATGGCCGTAGCTGAGGCCGGCCCCCGCGGGCACGCGTTTCACCTGGATCACGCGCGTCTTGAACGTCATCACGGGCCGCAGTTCGACTCGCTCGCGAACGGCCGGCACCGGGGGCAAACCATAGATCGCAAGTCCCGGCCGCAGCAGGCTGTAATGCGCGTCGGGGCGCAGGATGGAAGCGGCGGAATTGGCGACGTGAGCGACTTGCGGCTCGATTCCAGCCGCGCGCAGGCACGCGAGCGCCGCGTCGAATACTTTCAGCTGCGTGCTGGTCACTGTGCTTTGCGGGTCGCCAGCATTGACCAGCAACGTACACGCCCCTTCCACCGTGAGCGACATCGCGCGGCCAAGCTCCGCGATCACTTGATCCAGATCGGCGGGCAGAATCCCGAGCCGCGTCGCTCCGCTGTCGATCTTGAGATGAACGGGAAAGTTCGCCCGCGCCTGCGCCTGGGCGGCGCGCTCCAGCGGTGCGATCAGCACGACGTCGTACACGAATGGCGTGAGGTCGAGCGCGACGATCTCTTCCGCTTCAGCGGCGAGAAATCCGCCGAGCAGGTAGATACGTTCGCGCACGCCGGCCGCGCGCAGCTCGCGCGCCTCGCTTACGCGAGCCACGCCGAAATGAGCGCAGCCTTCGGTGCGCAGCGCGCGCGCCACTTCGACCGCGCCGTGCCCATAGGCATCGGCCTTGACCACCGCCATCAACTCCGCACCGTTGCCGGCCCCTTTGATCGCCCGGTAGTTGCCGCCCAACGCGTCGAGATCGATCTCGGCTACCGTCGGCCCGTTCACGGCCTCTCGTTCACGACTTCAATAAACGGATGAAACCGCCCCCCCTGCTGAATCGCACGCATCGGATGCAATTGATGATAGCGGCCGCACTCGTTTTTTGACACTCCCCGGATCAAGTGATATTCACATGACATGGCTGGGGGTGTGCGCGCACGAAGGGCGCACTGAGAACGTAAACCCCTCGAACCTGATCCGGGTAATACCGGCGTAGGGAAGCCGCGCTCCGCCTCCTGCCAGACGGCGGAACGATCGCGGTTCCGCCCAAAGCCGCTTGCCCGAAGCCGGGGAAGCGGCTTTTTCGATGTCGCGCTTTGCGATTCAGCTCAACGGCGAACCGTACACGGTCGAAAGCGATCCGGGGCTGCCCGCGCTGCTGGAGCGCATGAAAATGCGTCGCGGCCGCGTGGCGGTGGAAATCAACCGCATCGTCATACCGCGCGCGCAATACGATTCGGTCAGCCTCAAGGAGGGCGACGTGGTCGAGGTGATCAACTTCGTCGGCGGCGGTTAGCCGCACTGGACCCTGCAGTGCGGAGCGCGCGGCGGGTGCAGGCGATGCGCGCGGGCGCGCGGCGGGTTATGATCAATCTCATATGGAACCGCTCATGGAACACGATCATTTCGAGCTGGCGGGCCGGGCCTTTCATTCCCGGCTGATCGTCGGCACTGGCAAATATCGCGACTTCGCGGAGACCCGCGCCGCAATCGAGGCGAGCGGCGCCGAGATCGTCACGGTCGCGGTCCGCCGCGTCAACATCACCAATCGCGACAGCGAAAACCTGCTCGACTATGTCGATCCCAAGCGCTACCAGATTCTGCCGAACACCGCCGGATGCTATACGGTAGAAGAGGCCGTGCGCACTTGCCGCCTCGCGCGCGAGGTCGGCGTGGGCGAGATGGTCAAGCTCGAAGTAATCGGCGATCAGAAAACGCTCTTCCCCGACGTCCCGGCAACGATCGAAGCCGCGAAAATCCTGGTGAAGGAAGGTTTCAAGGTGCTGCCGTACATAACGGACGATCCCGTGGCCTGTCTGCGCCTGGCCGAGATCGGATGCGCGGCGGTAATGCCGCTGGCGGCGCCGATCGGCTCGGGGATGGGCATCCGCAATCCCTTCAACCTGCGCATCATCATCGAACAGGCGAAGGTCCCGGTGATCGTCGACGCCGGCGTGGGCACGGCGTCGGATGCGGCTGAAGCGATGGAAATCGGCTCCGACGGATTGCTGATCAATTCGGCGATCGCGGGAGCGAAGGATCCGATCGCAATGGCGCGCGCGATGAAGCTCGCGATCGAAGCGGGGCGAATCGCGTACCGCGCCGGGCGCATCGAGCAAAAGCTTTACGCCACTGCCTCGAGTCCGCTAAGCGGCCTGATTCGCTAGCGCCGCGGCGGGCCGCCGAAGGCGCCGAAAGTTAAAGCGACGGATCATCAAGGCGGCGGATTGTCAAAGTTGGACAGCACGCATCGCACGCGGGCCGACTTCCAGCTCTATCTGATAAGCGATCGCCGCCTGGTCGCACCCCGTACCCTCGTCGCCGTCTGCGACGAAGTGCTAGGCGCGCTGGCGCGCGCTTCCTTGGCTGTCCGCGTGGCGCTGCAACTGCGCGAAAAAGACCTCGGCGGCCGCGAACTCTATCAACTCGCGGCGGCGCTCCGTCCGATCTGCACGCGGCACAATGCGTATCTGATAGTCAACGATCGAATTGATG
>DASXMQ010000209.1:0-15658 GCA_036495625.1 Binataceae bacterium (SeqCode)
GCGATACACGTCCACCAACTGAGCTTGTCGCGGCGCATCAGAGCGACCCTAACCAATTGCGCACAAGTTTGCGATCCACGCTTGCGATTTTAATCGGAGTGTTCCGCCAGACGCGCCATCTGCTTTGCACAAGCGCATCGAGCCGCGCCGCGGGCGCCGGGCCGGCGCGCGCGCGATTCATCTCTATGCATCTACTTCATGCATCTGCTTTATGCCTGTTCTGCCTGGCCCGCAAAGCACGACGCGAACGCCGCTTCGAGTTGCGCAGTTAAACCGCGCGAGCATCGCCGGAACAGTCTCGAGCCGGCAGTATAGATGCCCGCGCGCTCAGGTGCGGTACGCGCGCCGCCCGGCCTTGACCGAGAGCTCGCGGTAAATCGGCATAAGCTGGTCCGCGAGCCGCGCGCGCGCGAAGCGCTGCCGCGCCGATTGCTCCGCGCGCGCGCCGAGCGCTGCGCGCAGCGCCGGGTCGCGCGCGAGCTCGCCGATCCGTTCGGCCCGCGCGCTCGCGCGCCCCGCCTCGTGGACCAGCGCATCCTCGCCGGGCCTTACCAGCTCGGCGGCGCCGCCGCCGCCGCTCACCACCACAGCCCGCCCGCACGCCATCGCCTCCGCGATCACCAGTCCGAAGGGTTCGGGCTGCGTGCTCGCGTGCACGACGACGTCGAGCGCGCGCATCGCGGCCGCGGGCTCGTCGACAAACCCGGTGAAGCCGACGCGGCCCTCAAGCCCGAGGCTCGCGGCCAGGCGGCGCAGATCTCCGAGGTCGTACTGGCTACCCTCGGTCTGATAGAGCGTGCCGCCGATCACGTAGCCGCGCACGGGCAGGTCGGCGGGAAGCATTTTCAACGCATGCAGAAATACCTCGTGCCCCTTCCATCGCGCCATGGTCGCGACCAGCCCAATCCTGACCACCGGATGAGCCGGCAGCGCGAGCCCGGCGAGGCGGTCGAGATCGAGCGCCGGACCCGCGGGCGAGAAACGTTCGAGGTCCACGGCGTTGTGAATCGGAAAAATTCTGAGCGCCGGGCCGCACACTGCGCGCAAGTCGGCGGCCACGCTTTGCGAGTTGGCGACGGCGGCCGCGCAGCGTCCGGCATGCAGGCGCATCAGGCGCGTCATCAGGGGGCGCGAGCTGAGGTAATCGTGAACATGCCAGAGCACCGGCACCGCGCGCGGCGCGGCCCGCACGCCGAGCACGTGCATCTTGAAACCGTTGGTATGGATCAGATCGGGAGCGGCGGCGTGAAGCTCGCGGCGCAGCCGCGCAAGGTAGAGCGCGGCGGCCGGCGCGCTCAGCGAGGCTCGCCCGAGCGCACCCAACAGGCGCGGCCGGCCGGCGTCGCCGAGCCGCGCGAGCGCGGCCGGATAGGGCAGCGCGCGGGCTTTTGCGCCGAGCGCGCGCGCCTGTTCGAGGAAGACGCCGTCGGCGCCGGCAATAAGTTCGAGCGCGACGCCGGGGTCGGCGGCACGCAGGCTGGCGAAGAAGTCGAGCAGGCTGCGCTCCGCGCCGCCCATCTGACCGGAGGGGTTGAGATATACAATCTTCAAGCGGCCTGACTAATTATCGGCATCCGCGGTCGGCGTGGCGCTCGGCTCCGGATCTGCGGCGCCGTGGGACTGCGCCGCCGTCTGCGCCGCGACCGCCTTGGCTAGCCGACGCTTGAACTCCGCGTAGTAAACGGTGAAGGCGCGATTGCCGGGATCGAGCTCGGCCGCTTGTTCATAGGCTTTTTCAGCCTCGTCGTAATTGTAGGCGCCTTCCTGCGCGTGGCCGAGGTCGAAAAATGCGCGCGCCGAGGGGTCGGCATCGACGGCCTGCTGCAGGGTTAAGGCGGCGCGGTCGTAACTGGACTGGCTGAGATAGAACTCGCCAAGCGCCAGGAGCACCTCGCCGCCCTCCGGACGCTCGGCCGCGGCATCCTTCAGCGCGCTCTCCTGCGCGTCGATGTCGCCGGCTTCGCGCGCCGCGTCGGCGAGAGCCAGGTCGAGGTCGTAGGGATCGCTATTGCCGACCTTGGCCGCCTCGTCCATCGCCGCCTTCGCCGATTGCATGTCGCGATCGGGTCCGTACACGCTCTTGACCAGCGCGACGTAGGGGGCCGGGTCGCCCGGCGCCTGCTCCATCGCGGCGCGGAAAAATCCCTCCGCGGTCAGCATGTAACCCCCCGCCGCATACGCCTTGCCCGCATCGACAAGGAAGTTCATTCGCTGCGCGGCATCGCTGGTGCGGCTGGCCGCGTCGGCATAGAGCGCGGCCTCCTTGAGCGGAAGATTGAGGAGCGAATAATACTCGCCGGTTCCGCGAAAGGCGCCCGGAAACCCTGCGGCTACCGCCTGCTTGAGCCCCTTCTCGACCGCGGCCTGGGTGGCCGGCGCAAGCCATCGCGCCAGATCCTTGCTCAGGTAGAAATGCGTTTGCGGAGTGGGCGAATTGAAAACGGAAAGCGTCACTTCGGTCAGGGCCTGCTGCAGATGGCCGTGGCGCGCCAGCATGCTGGCGTATGAGTCGCGCTTGTAGGGATCGGTCGGGTCGAGCCAGACCGACGTGTTGAGCTCGCGTATTACAGCCTGCTGATTCATCGCTCCGCCACCCATGTTGGCCAGGATGTAGTGGCTGTCGGAATCGGCGGGATGAGCGATCACGCGAGCGACGGCGGCGCGCAGAGTTTTCACCGCGGGCAGGAAGTTAGGATAAGAAACGTCCTTCTGTCCGAGCGCGGGGAAGATCAACGCGAGCGCACCGGCCCCCGCCAGCGCCAGCATTGTCCGCGGCGCCGGGCTCCATCCGCGCGCGTCGCTCGCGGCCGAGGCCGGCGTCGCCAGTCTCAATCCAAAACCGAGCAGGACCGCCAGCAGCACTGCGTTGGCCGGCGTATGAAGGTTGAAGTCCACCAGCTCATGCAGCGCGAGCGCGATCGTTCCCGCCATCACCGCGGCCAGCAGCGGCCACTTGCGCGGGTCCCCCGAGCGCATCGCCGCGCCTATCCGATGCAGGATGCGCCAGAAAACCCAGACCAGCGCGAGCCACGCGATAAGCCCGCCCTCGGCGGCGAACTGGAGGTAATCATCGTGCGTGTCGCGATAGAAGAAGTATTGCGACCACGGCGGCAAAGCGTAACGCGTGAACAGTTCTCCCCAGGATCCCATGCCGACGCCGCACAACGGGAAATCCCGGATCATCGCGAGCGTGCCGCGATAAAGCATTCCGCGCTCCGAGAGGCTGAGCCCGGTCGTGACGGTCTCGGCCAGGCGGACGTCGGTGACGTTGCGCCCCTGCGGACCAATCAGCATCAAGGCGAAGATGAACAGTCCGAGGGCGCCCAGACCCACCCAACGCAGCGTGCGGACGTCGGTATGGCGTGAAAAGACCCCCCGCCGCCTCTCGGGCTGCAAGAAGAACATCGCGATCAGCGCGCCGACGCTTGACGCGGTGGCGATCCAGCCGCCGCGCGAGAGACTCAGCACGATCGCGCACAGCATCACGAACGCGGTCGCCATCGAAGCCATCCGCAGCGGACCCGACCACGCGCGCGGCGCGAGATCGATGCGCAGCAGCGCGGCGACCACCGCGAGCGGCAGGCTCATCGCGAGATAGTTGGCGAAGTGATCCGGATTTACGAACGGACCGGTCGCGCGCAGGGCGAAGGAGAGATGCGGCCCTTCCCAGTCCAGCGGGACGAAGAACCACATGATCTTGCCATTCCAGGAAGCCCAGTTCATCAGGCCGAGGAACGCAACCACGAAGCCCATCCCCAGCACGAGGCCGAAAATCGTGCGGCAGAAGCGCTCCTCGGCGTGCGGATCGTCCTCCGCTCCGAAGGGATAAAGGGCGACCAGCAAAAAGATCGCCGTGTAGGCGACACCCTTCAGCAGCCCCGCGACGGCCACCTTCGGCTCGAAACTTAGCGCGCGCCATTTGCGGCTGTCGGGTATCACAGCGGCCGCGACGGTCCTGGACGGTGCGCGCGCCTTGGCGTTGGCCGGGGCGAACGGGACTTTCGCGCCCGCACGCACCTGCTCCGCGGTCGGGAGTATCACCGGCCCCGAGGGAAGTTCAGGATGCGCGTTGAAGTTGACGTCGCGATAGGAGGGTTCGGCCGGCCATCCGGGCAGCGCGCGGCCATATATTTCGCGAGCTGAGGGCGAAAACGCGGCGACCATCCCCGGCGGCAGCGGCACCAGCTCCAGACCCACCAAGGCGAACACCAGGGCGATGGGGAGCGCGACCGCACCGGCCGCCAGGCGCCCGCCGTCGCGCATCAGGCGTCCTCCGCCGACCCACGCTCGCGCCATCCATACCGGAACGAGCGTGAAGGTAATCAGTTCTATCAGCGTGTAGGCCCACGGATGAACCGATCCCAGGCACATCGGGGTGAGAACGATCAGCAGGGCGATACCTGCGACAATTATGTGGTCGAGGCGGCGCGAAATCATGCTGCACCCGTAACGGGGTGTTCAGTGCCCTGCCTGCAAGGGAGGAGCGATGCGACGGTGCGAAAGGCAGGCTCCGAGTTCAGAGAGCCTCTTGCTCTTCCTGCAGCGCGGCTTCTTCATCCTCGGGCGTGTAGTACCCCTGATGATAGTGGTACTGGTACTCGGAATGATGGACTCTGATTCGATTGAGCACGGTACCCAGGATTTTGGCGCGCGCGTATTCCAGGCGCGCCCGCGCCGCTCTGACCTGCTGTTTCGGAGTGCGCGACGCATTGGTTACCAGCAGCACGCCATCTACGATGGTCGAGAGCAAAAGCGCATCGCTCACCGGCATCACCGGCGGCGAATCGATCACGACGTAATCATAGATCTGCTGCAACTGGGTAACCACCTGATGCATCTTGGGCGATCCCACCAGCTCGGTGGCGTTGGGCGGAAAGGATCCCGAGGTCAGGGCGAAAAGGTTGGGCACCGTGGTGGGACGGATCAGGTCGTGCAGGTCGCGCACACCGGTCAGCACTTCGGTCAGTCCAACGTGGTTATCGAGGTCGAGCACCCGGTGGCATCGCGGACGGCGCAGGTCGGCGTCGATGAGCAGCACGCTCGCGCCTAGCTGCGCCAGCATCGCCGCGGTATTGACCGCGGTCACCGTCTTGCCCTCGCCCGCGATCGCGCTGGTGACCAGCGTGAGCTTCGGCGGCGCGCCTGCGCGCGAGAGCAGCAGCGCGGTGCGCAGATTACGGTACGCTTCGCCCAGCGCCGAGTAGGTGCCGTGCTGGGTCACCAGTTCCTGGATCGCCGAGGCCGTGCGCGCCCCCGCGCCATTGGCGACGGCGCCGTTGGCAGCGATATCGCCCTTGCTGCCATCGATCAAAGCCTTCGCCTGGTCGTCGTCGGCTGCCGCCGTCGCGGTCAGAGCGATGGGCGCGTGGCCCTTTGGTCCGTAGGGCGATGCGGAAGTCAGGCGGCTGAACTCGGGAATGATTCCGATATTGGGCAAGCGCAGGTAGCGCTCCGCTTCCTCCGGATCCTTGAGCGTATTGTCGAGGTAGTCGAGCAGGAACGCGAGCCCGAGCGCGCCCAGCAGGCCCAGGATACCGCTGACCATCAGGTCGCGCATCTTCCTGGGGTACGACGCGATGCGCGGCGCGGTCGCTTTGTCGACGACCGATACGTTGGTCGTGTCCGATTCTTCCTCGACGCCCACGTCTTTCAGGCGCTTGAGGATGGCGTTGTAGAGCTGACGATAGGTATCGACGTCGCGCTGCAAGATCGCGTATTGTCCGGCCGCGCCATTGAGCTTGATGGTCTCCGCGCGCTGCGCCTGCATCTCGGCGCCGAGTTCCTTTTCCTTCTCCAGCGCCTCCTCGTAAGCGGTCTCGACCCCTTTGACGGAGTTCTGGATCTCCTCGTTGAGCCGCGTCTTGAGCGCGTTCTCCTTGGCCCGTAGCTGCGCGAGCGGCGGGTAGACGCCGGTGAACTGTTGGGCGAGGCTGGCGTCCTGGGCGGCGAGCTGATTGAGCTCGCCTTGCATGTTCAGAACCAGGTGGTCCTGCATCACCACTGGCAGCGAGTCGTACTCATGCCTCTTGATGAGCTCGATCTGCGACTCCAGCCCAATTCGCTCGACCTGTGAGCGGGTCAGGTCCTTGCTCAGGTCGGCAAGCCGGTCGATCACCACCGTGTCCTTGCCGTCGAGCGACGTCAGGCCGGGGATGATTCCATTGTCGCGGCGATAATCGTTGAGCGCGACCTCGGATTTTTGGAGTTGTCCTTTGACGTCGGTCAGCTTCTCCTTGAGAAACTCCTCGGACTGGGCGCTGGCCTCTCTGTGCATTTCGACGCCGCGCCTCATGTAGGCATCGGCATGCGCGTTGGCGATGCGCGCCGCAAGCTGCGGGTCGGGAGAGCTGTATTCAATCTCGACCAGGCTCGTGTTGAGGATCGGTCTGATGTCCAGTCCGCCGAGATAGGCGTCGATGTCGTCGGCGGAGACGCCGTTTATTTTCGCACGCGGCGCGTTCGCTCCAGGCGGCGGCGGGCTCACCAGGTCGTGCAGACGCTGTCGCAGGCCGCCGACCATCGAACTAAACAGACCCGGATGGCCGCTCCCCGTGAACGATTGATTGCGGTTCAGCCCGAGATTGCGAACCACCGAGGCGGCGAGCGTTCTGCTCTTCAGAATCTCGCTCTGGGTCTTGAAGTAGTCCGAGCCGTCATAGGATGCCTCGATCTCGACCAAGGCCGCCGCCGGGTCAATTCCCGTGGGCGATTTTGGCATGATCATCACCGTGGTCTGCGCGGTGTAAATCGGCGTGGTCATCAGCAGATGAAGCAGCGTGACGAAGACCGTACCGGCCACCACTCCGCCGATGAGGCGCAGACGCTTGCGAACCAAACGCCAATAAACCCAGAGATCGACCTTCGTCCCTTCGTCCTCGAAGAAGGCGGGCGTGAAATCGAGTTCCCGGGCGGCCTCCTGCGCCGGCCGGCGCTGGAGAAAGTAAGGCGTAGGCTCTCTCACGGTTTCTCTCTCCCTAGGGAGCGGGTACCGACGGCCCGCCAATCGCCATTTTGCTCAGCATTTGATAGAAAACATAGGGGCCGACCTTGACTGTCGAGTAAGGCACGTCGATGACGTCGTTGCCCTGCACGGGCAGATCGCCCTCCTGCCCGTTCTGGATCTCGTCCAGGTCGATCTTCATCACCAGTTTGGAACCGTCGCGGCGAGTTCGCACCAGACGGACATCGTTTCTGTTGGCGGCGAACATCGGGCCGCCCGCGGCGCCGACCGCGCCCAGCACGGTCAACCCGGAGCCGACCTGGAAGTGCCCTGGGTTTTGCACCCACCCGATTACCATAACGTCGCCGCCGCCCGGGACAACGATCACGTCGCCCGGACGGACCGGCATATTGAGGTAGACCCCGCCGCCCGTGAGCGCCGTACTCTTGAGCCCGATTATCAGAGGATGCGCGTTCTGCCTGAGCAGCGCGCTGAGCTCGCCCCGCTTGAAGGCTGCCTCATGTTTGGCGGAAGAGTCCGACGGCGCGAGGCCGCTGTGCAGCGCAGCAGCGGGATCGGCTCCCTTGGCGGAAACCTCCGCGATCCGTCCGATTTCCTGCTGCTTGTTCTCCTCGGCCGGCATCAGGATGACCTCGTCGGCCGCGGTCGCAGTCAGTCCACCCGCGCGAGTCAGCATGTCGAGTACGGTCTCGTTGGGACCGGAGAGCGTGACCAGTCCGGGATTGTTGACCATCCCCACCACCGCCACCTGTCTGCTGCGATACTCCTTGACGAATACGTCAACCTCGGGCTTGTACATGTACGTCTTAAGCCGTTCTTCGAGTTCCGCGACAAGCTGCTTCTCGGTCAATCCGCCTGCCTTCAGCGTGCCGAGCATCGGTAGCGAGATTGCGCCGTCGGCTTCGACCCGCACGGTACGTTCGCGCAGCTCGTCTATCGGCGGCACCGAGATCTCGATGACGTCGCCCGGACCGATCGGATAATCGGCGACAGATGGGCCGCCAGTGCGGGTGCGATAGAGCGCTTCAATTCGCGTCGTATCTTGACCATTGTCCCGATCGGGCACCCCGGAGGAGGCCGCCGACCCCTGCGAGCCGGAGGAGGCGGAGTCTGCCGCGCCGCGCTGCGCATCGCTCTGCGGCGGCGGGCCCGCGCTCGTGTCGCCGAAGTTCGGTTTGTCAGAAGCCGCGCCGACGGAAGAGACCGCCCCGCTGCCGGAAACAGAAGTGCCCTGCGCGCACGCCATCAGCGTACAGCCGCAGAGCAGCGGCAAAAAATACTTGGCAAAATTCATGATCTCAGCGGCCGCGCTCGACCACGTCCGGCGCGGCCGGCTGCACAATCTGCTCGCGTTACTCGGTGGTCGATTCCGCGTGCTTGTTGTGGTCGCTGCCGCTGCCCAACCCCACTGCGAGTCCGATCGCGGTGCCGCCCAGCACCACCGCGCCCGCGCCAACCCATGGTGCCGGATCCCACGCTGCCGCGGCCGCCTGGCAGGTGGATCCGGGCTGCGCCGTGGCTACCGCCGGTGAAGTCGTCGAAACTCCCCAGTTCAGACAAATGCCATCCGGGCCGACATAAGAAGCTACGGTCTGGCCCTGAAGTCCGCTCGAACCCGGGTCGAGCGTGAAATTGTAATTCCCGGTCTGCAGACCCGAGATATCATACACGCCGCCGCTGCCCGGTGCGCCAGTGCCGACGACCTTACCGCTGGCGTCCTTGACAAGGACCTGAACGCCGGTCACCGGCTGCCCTTGCGAGCTCTGTATCGTGCCGCCCACGGACGCAGCCATTGCCCCGGCGGACACACCGATAACGAACGCTGAAGCCACAAGAACCGAAATGACATTTTTCATAATTTTCCTCTCTAACACGCGGATCGTTGCGGGGTGTGCGGAACCAGCAACTTAATCGCTCAACCGGCTCGACTTCGACCAAATCTGCTCGCGAGCGTTCCTCTGCTCGTGTCGAAAAACTTTGCGAGAGAATTTGGCTTCGATCTGACCCCTGGACCAGTCGAGAATACGAGAGAGAACATACCATCACGTCTTAAGCGTGTCAATGCTAACTCAAAGCTTCTTAAACAGCTCAAATAGACGAATATTTGCCCGTCCGCGCGTCAAACCAAAAATCGACCTCCAAGGATTACACACGAAGAGCTTCAACGAACTTTTGACGTTCGTCTCTGTATATGGAATCACCATGCTAGGGTCAAGTATGCTAATTACAACGCCATGTCGCGACTCTAAAGCCCTTCTGAGCAAATTTTCACACAGCACGCGATCGAACTTCGATCGATTGCACTGAATTGTGTCTAAAAAGTGTGGAAGCGATCACCGACCGAAAGATTCAGACCGAAAAGTGGCTTTCGAATTCAGCCGAGAGCGCAGGAAGGATCGTCGAAAAGTCTCCAACCAGAGCAAACGTCGCGTGCTCAAAAATCGGCGCGTCAGGATCGATGTTGACCGCGACCACCACCTCGGCCCGCTTGATTCCGACCGTATGGTTAGGTGCGCCGCGCACACCCAGCGCAATGTAGAGGCGCGCATCAATGGCCTTGCCGGTCAATCCGACCTGCAGTTGCCGTGGCATCCATCCCTGGTCCGTCACGCGGCGCGTGGCGCACATCCCGGCGCCAAGCAGCCGCGCGAAGTGCTTGGCCGCCGCGACGCCGTCGGGTCCGCCCACGCCCATCCCGACGCCGACCACGACGTGAGCGCCCTCCAGCGGCGCGATTGAATCGTCGAGCAGCGAGTGCGTCGCGGTCGTCTGGCTGAGCGCCGGCGAAATCCGGGGCCGCAGTGTCTCGACCGCCGCTTCGCGCGTGCTGTCGGGAGCGGCAAGTTCAAGCACGCCGGCCCGCACCGTAGCCATCTGCGGCAGCGTTTTGGATAAAATTGGCGCGACGATGTTACCGCCGAACGCCGGCTTCAACGCGACCATCCGTCCCTCGCCGTCAAGCTCGATTCCGATCGCGTCGCCGGTAAGGCCCAGGCCAAGGCGCGCCGCCAAGCGCGGTCCCCAATCGCGGCCGCGCTCGCTCGCGCAGAGCAGCACGCCCCACGGCGTCCGCTCGCGCACCAGATGCGCCATCGCTTCGGCCGCAGTCTCGGGCGCATACGACTCCAGCGCGGGATGGTCGAGGGTCAGGACGTGGTCGGCGCCGAAGCTTGCCAGCAATTCCGCGTGGCGCGCGATCGTTGCCGAAAACCCGACGGCAACCAGCGCACCGCCCAACTGCGCGGTCAGCCGATCGCCGTGCGAGAGCAGTTCCAGGCTGCCACGGGTGATCGCGCCCGCGAGGTCGGTTTCGCAGGCGACCCACAGGTCGCGCCCGCGAGCCGGTTTGCGGATCGCTGCGCCTATCGGGCGGCGAATCCTGTCCTCGCGCCTGAGCGCACCCATCGCGGCCAGTGAGGCGACAAGTTCGCGCGCCGCGCGCGCCGGATCGGCCGCGTCGATCGTGCGGCATTGCGGATGACTGGTCTCGACCGCGCGCACTTCCTGCACCCAGGTCGGGGATGCGCCGGCGCCGAACTGCGCAAGATCGGCGCCGAGCGCCGCGGCGCGGACGACCTCGATCGGCCGCACGCCTGCCTCGGCCGCGGCTTCGGCCTTTACCCGGATCGGCTGCGCGACTCGCTCGGCGCAGGTCAACACGGCGGGGAGCGCGCATTCGACCTCGTCGTATCCTTCGTCGCTCTCGCGCTCGGCCCGGACGCCGCGATCCTTTATTTCGACCTTGCGCACGCCGGTGATCTGCGCGACGCCGAGCAGCTCGGCGATTTCGGGACCGACCTGTCCGGTCTCGGCGTCCAGCGAATATTTGCCGAGCAGGATCAGATCAAAGTTCTCGCGCCTGAGCCACGCCGCGAGCGTGCGCGCGGTGGCAAGCGTATCGGATCCGGCGAACGCGCGGTCCTCGAGATGCACCGCGCGATCCATCCCCATCGCCAGCGCGTCGGTCAGCGCCGCGCGCGCCTGCGGCGGGCCCATCGTAACGACCGTCGCGTGAGCGCCGAGGCTGCCTTTGAATTCCGCCGCGAGCGCGATCGCGCGCAGATCGAACGCGCTTATCACGTTGACGCCGTCGCGCCGGATGGTCTTGGTCACCGGGTCGAAGTTGGCGTCCTCGATTAGCGGAATCTGCTTGATACAGACGGCGATCCTGAGCACGGCGCTGGCTACTCCTTAAGACGTGGTCGAGCGGGGGCCGGATGGCGATGCGCGTCGAGCCTAACCGAGCCGGCCGCGCGGATGCAAGGCAATCCCGGCCGCGGCGAGACCGCTTACGGCGGCGCCCGGGATCGGGTAGTTTCGCAGGATGCCCGGCGTTCGCGAAACCCTCGCCGCGCGCATCGCCCGGATGCGCGGCGCTGCTTTTGCCCTGATCGCGGCTGCATTTGCGATCGCCGGCTCCGCCGCTGCCACAACCAATCCGCCCAGGCGCATCGTGTCGCTCGCGCCCGCGGTCACCGAAACGCTTTTCGCGCTCGGCGCCGGCGGGGAAGTGGTCGGCGTCTCGCAGTACTGCGACTATCCGCCCGAGGTGGCGCATCTGCCGCGGGTCGGCAGCTTTCTCACGCCCAACGTCGAGGCGATCGCCGGGCTGCGCCCCGACCTCATCATCGGACCCGGACTCACCTCGAACCAGCGCGAAGTCCGCGCGCTCCAGACGATGGGCTATCCGACGCTCACCATCGACGACAACTCGCTGGCGGGCATCGAGCAGAGCATCAGCCTGATCGGTGCGCGCACCGGCCGCGAACAGGAGGCGGCGCGCCTGCTGGCGACGATCCAGGCCCATATCGAGAGCGTCCGCGCGCGCCTCGCGCATACCAGACCGCGCACGGTCGTGATGCTGGTGGGGCATCAGCCGATCGTTGCGGTCGGGCGCGGCACCTTTCTCGACGGTCTGCTGAAGCTGGCGGGCGGCGACAATCTCGCCGAGCTGTCCGACCAGGGTTGGCCGCATCTCAGCCTCGAGTACATCATCGCGATGCGGCCCGAGGTGATTCTGGACGGCGCGATGGGCAGCGATGCGAGCACGGCGTCCGGCTTCTGGGCCCGCTATCCGAACGTGCCGGCCGTCCGCGACCATCGCGTTTACGGCTATCCGCAGGACCCGATGCTGCAGCCCGGGCCGCGCGTGTGGCAATCGCTGGAGATTCTGGCGCGGCGGATCCATCCGGAGGCTTTCGCCGCGCTCTCCGATATGCCGGGCGCGGCGCGATGACGAACGACCCCGCGGGGATTTCCGCGCCGCCGGCGCCCGCGCGCTCGAGCGCCGCCGCGCCTGCGCCGGACGCCCTCGAAGAGCTCTCCGCCGCGCATCTGACGCGCGCGCGGATGACGCTCACGCTCGGCGCGCTTGCGCTCCTGGTGCTGCTGAGCGCGATCGTCGCGGCCGCCTTCGGCACCGTCCACATCAGCCTGCTGCGCGCGATCTCCGAGCCGCTCAGTCCCGACCATGCGATCTTCTTCAGCGCGCGGCTGCCGCGCGTCCTGATGGGCGCGGCGGTCGGCGCGGCGCTGGCCGTGGTCGGCGCGGCGCTGCAGGCGCTGGTGCGCAATCCGCTCGCCGAGGGCGGCATCCTCGGCATCTCGGGCGGCGGCGCCTTCGGCGCGATCGTCGCGCTGGTGTTCGTCACCGGCCGCACCGCCGCGGTGACGACGGTGCCGCTCTGCGCGTTCGGCGCGGCGCTGCTCTCGACCGCCGTGGTTTATCGTCTGGCCGTGGTTGACGGGCGGCTCGAGCCTTTCACGCTGCTGCTCGTCGGCGTGATCTTCAATTCGATCTGGGGCGCCGCGATCATGATGGTCAACAGTGTGGTCAATTACTACTACGTCCACGACATCGTTTTCTGGCTGATGGGCAGCCTGGAGGCGCCGACTTACGGCGAGGTCGCGATGGTCGCCCTGCTGGGCGCCGCGGGCTTCGCGGTGCTGATGGCGCACGCGCGCGACCTGAACCTGCTCAGCCTCGGCGACGAGGCCGCGGGCCAACTCGGCGTGGACGTCGATCCGATGCGCCGGATGATCTTCATCGCGACCTCGGTGATGATCGCGGCGGCGGTGTCGGTGAGCGGCATTATCTCCTTCGTCGGCCTGATCGTGCCCCACGTACTGCGCCTCGCCTTCGGCGCCGACCATCGCCTGCTCCTGCCGGCGTCGTTCCTCGGCGGCGCGGCGTTCCTGGTGATCGCCGACCTGGTCGCGCGCGTGGCGATCGCGCCGAGCGAGTTGCCGGTGGGCGCGATAACCGCGCTCTGCGGCGGCCCGTTCTTCATCTATATGCTGCGCCGCGAGGGACGCGGGCCGCTCGCGCTCTGAGCCCGAGGATCACGCCCAAAGGATCACGCCCAAAGGATCGCGCCAAGGAATCCCGTTAGATGACCGACGTCCACGCTCCGCCTTCGATCGCCCCGCGCGCCCCGCACGCTCCGGCCATCGCGAGCGCACCCGCGCTCCGCGCCTCCAACCTCGTCGGTGGCTATGGCGAGCGCGCCGTGCTCCACGGCGTATCATTGGAGGTCGCGGCGGGTCAGATGCTCGCGATCGTCGGCCCCAACGGCGCCGGCAAGTCCACCCTGCTCCGATTGCTCTGCGGCTCGCTCGATCCGTGGCAGGGAACGGTCGAGTTGATTGGCGTGCCGCTGGCCTCCCTCGAACGGCGGGCGCTCGCGCGCCGCCTCGCCTTCGTCGGCCAGGAAAATTCAGTCGCCTTCTCGTTCTCCGTGCTCGAAGTGGTGCTGATGGGCCGCGCGCCGCATCTCGGATCGTTTCATTTCGAAAGCCGCGGCGATCTGATGCTCGCGCGCGAGGCGCTCGAGCGCTTCGATCTGCTCGCACTCGCCACACGCCCGATCCAGGAGCTTTCCGGCGGCGAGCGCAAACGAGTATTCCTCGCGCGCGCGCTTGCGCAGGGGCCGCGCGTGGCACTGCTCGACGAGCCCACCGCCCATCTCGACCTGCGCCACGTCGCCGATATTTTCGGGCGCTTCGGTGAATTGCGCGCTGAGCGCGGGCTCGCCGTGGTTGCGACGCTGCACGATCTGAATGCGGCGGCGCTCTACGCCGATCGCGTCCTGCTGCTTAAGAACGGACGCGCGGTCGGCTGGGGCGCGCCGGACGAAGTCCTGACCGAGGAGAAACTGCGCGAGGTTTACGAAACCGAAGTTTACGTCGGACGCAATCCGAAAACCGGCGCGCTCGCCGTATTGCCCGGCGCCGGCCCGCTGAAGCGGTGAAGAAATGAAACCCTGTCACGCAGCGATTGTTCTGGCGGGATGGTGCCTGATCGCGCCGCCGATGTACGAGAACTACAACTCCAAGCACAAGCTGCTCTCGACCCGCGCCTACGTCAACGCGCCGCTGCCGGCGTGGACCAACTTCGGCACTTATCCGACGCGCGAAAAGTGCGAGGCGCAGCGCCGCAACGACTTCGACGACGCAGCCAAGGCGGGACCCGGCAGCAGCGCACGCGACCGCGCGCTGTGGGAAAGCTCGCGCGCCGCGATGTGCGTCTCGGTCAACGACCCGCGCCTCAAGCAATAGCGTGCGCGGCCCGGTATAACGCCGCACGGCGCTCCCGGGTGGGCCGCCCTACGCGGATCGCGAAGGCAAGCGCACGAGGCCCGTCGCACGCACCGACAGTTCGCCGTCCTGATTGGTCGCGGTCTGCGCGACCTCGGCATAATGCGCACCGTCCTCGCTGAAGACGCGCGTCACCTCGCCGTTGATGTAGAGCGTGTCGCCGACCGGGTTGTGGCGGCGAATCTCGACCGACAGATGGCGCAAAAATCCTGCGTCGCCCATCCAGTTGGTCAACTGATGCGACATCCAGGAGCAGCGCTCCGGCCCGTAATCGTACGCCGCCGGCGTTCCGACCAGCGTCGCGAGGTCATCCTCCCAATGCACGCGCTCGGGGACGTCGGGGATGCCGAATTTGTTGGGGATGCCGACGCCGGGATGCTTGTGCAGCTGCTTCCATGCGAGCTTGTTGGCGCGGATATACAGCCCGCCCCATCCCTGCGCGAATGCGATGAACCCGGTGACGGTCATCGGCCCCTTCGCCATCGTCTGAAGTTTGTCGCCAGCCTTCACGTCCTCGATATAGCGCGGATTGGCGCCGCGGATTTCCTCGGCTTCGTAGAGCGCGAAAATCTTCGCCAGGTCTTCGCGCGAATAGTGAGCCGGAGGCTTTTTCCTGGTCTCGTCGTACTTGGTGCCGCGTTCGCGCGCGGTATCGCGTTCGGTCCTAAAGCACCAGCTATCGCCTTCGGCGACGATCTCGCCGCGCTGATTGAGGAATTCGCATCGATAAATCTGCTGAATCGCGCGGCCGGCGAAGCGCGTCTGATGCTCGACCAGGTCCTTCAACCAAGCCTTGGTCGTGAACTGGTCGCCAAGCAGCATCGGCCGATGCCACGTCACGTCGATGCCGGCGAACATCGCGTGCACGCCCGCCAATCCGCCCACGTAGCCACTGAACGAGCGGTTGAGCGCGAAAATAAACGATGGCGGCGCCGCGGTCCTCGCCTGGCCCCTTGCCGCGTATTGCGGCTCGCACCACAGCGGATTGTCGTCGCCGATGCCGTGGGCCCAGTGGCGGATATTGTCGCGCGTCGCTTCGTAGCACCACGGCTCGAGTGAATCCTCGATCGGCACGCCGAGCAATTTGCGCAGGTCGGCGAG
>DASXMQ010000210.1:0-10701 GCA_036495625.1 Binataceae bacterium (SeqCode)
GGCGCTTCGCGCCTCGACCGAAGCGGCGGTCGCCCGCGGCGCGTTCGGCGCGCCGACGTTTTTCGTCGGCGATCAGATGTTCTGGGGCAACGATCGGTTGATGTTCGTGGAAGAGGCGCTGCGCGCGTTGTCGTAACTCGCACCGCATGTCCGGCGCCTCGGCAGCGGCGAACCTCTGCGCTCCGCCGGCGTGCCAATCAGGCCGGGTCGGGCCCTTGCGCGGCGACCCATCCGGCGCGCCCGGGCAGCGTCGCGCGCACCACTTCGTAGACCGGGAGTTCCGCCGCGCCGAGACGCGCTCCCACTTCCTCGAGGCGGACGAATTTTGCCCCGCGTCCCTTGAGCGCTTGAACCAGAGCGGTGAAACTCTCAAGTTCGGCCATCCCTTCGGTCTCGGCATGAACGGTGTGAACGTTGAGGCGGCCCGCATCGAACTGCGCGAGGTAGAATTCCAGCACCGCGGCCGCGTCCGGCAGGTCCTCGCGGCCCATCACTTCGTCCAGGGTCGGCAGGGTAGTCGGAATCTCGAGGGTGCTCAGGATTTGGCCCTCGACGCGGCATCGAAAGGGCGTCCGGCCGCGCGTGTCGCTGCGATAGCCGAGACCCATCGAATCGAGCGCGCGAAGCGCGATCGCGTTGGTGCGCCATCCGGGAGCTGCGAAGCTCCGCGCCGGCGCGCGGAAGATCGCGCGATAGGCCTCGAATGCGTCGTTCAGTTCGGCGCGGATTCCCGCCTCGCCCAGCTTGTCGATTCCGTCCTGCCATCGCACGTGGTCCCATCCGTGCACGCCGACCTCGAAGCCGGCGCGTTTGAGTCCGCGCACGATATTGGGAAAGGCGAGCGCAATCGGCCGCGCGGGCAGCAGCGTGCCCGAGAGCACCGTGCGCAGACCGTACATCCTGACCGCCCCGGTGCGGCGCATCTTTTTCAGGAAGCCCGGATTGCGCAGCACGCGCACCACGGCGCGGCCCGAGTTGTCCGGCCCCATCGCGACGTAAAAACTCGCCGCGACGCCCTCGGCCGTGAGCATCCGCGCAAGGCGCGGCACGCCGAGCTCGAGCCCCTGATGCGTATCGACGTCAATTTTCAGCGCGACTTCCAAACCGCTCTCCGAGCGCCTCGACGATGCGCTCCATCCTGAGGCCGCGCGAGCCCTTGACCAGTACGACGTCGCCCGCGCGCACCAGTCCGAGCACGATCTCGGCGGCAGCCGCGCTGTCGGGCGCGGCCAGCACGCCTGCGCGGCCGCCTAAGCTGGCCGCGTCAACCGCAGCGCGCATCTCGGGGCCCACGGCGATGAAGGCCGCCGGCGCAAGGCGCATCACGTCGGCGACGGCCTCGGCATGCATCGCGGGCGCGAGCGCGCCCAGCTCCAGCATGTCGCCGAGCGCGACGACCATCCGCGCGCCGGACGCCGCGGCGCTTTCGTACGCGGCGTCGAGCGCGGCGCGCACCGAGCGCGGATTGGCATTGTAGGTATCGTCGATCACCAGCAGACCGCCAAACACGCGCATCCGCAGGCGCCCGGGGACGGGTGCGACGCCTTCGAGCGCGCGCGCGACGGCTGCGAGTTCGTCCGCGTCGAGCGGCCGGGCGCGCGATGCAGCGGCGGCGGCGAAGGCCGCCGCCGCATTGCGCGCGGCGGCCGCCCCGAGCAGCGCGAGCGCGACCTCCAGCCGCGCCGGCGCGCCCGCGGCGACGAGCCGCGGGCTGAGCGCGAGCATCACGCGCGAGCGGCCGCCGCCCGCGCCGCCGGCGGCGGCCGGCGCGCGCTCGGCGATTCGCACGTCGGCGCCCGCGTCGGCGCCGAAGGTCACAATTTCGGCGCCGCGCGGAACGCGCTCGAACACCAGGCGTTCTTCGGTGGACGCTACCACGGCGCGCCGCGCGGTGCTGAACAGCGCCGCCTCCTCGTCGGCGATCTCCTCGAGGCTGCCCAAGCCCTCGCTGTGCTCGACGTCGGCGTTGAGCACGGCGGCGACGTCGGGCTCGACGATTCGCGCAAGGCGCGGGATCTCGCCGCGCGTGTTGGTGCCGCATTCCAGGACCGCGGCGCGATGGCGCTCGTCGATCATGAAGATCGTCATCGGCACGCCGATAAGGTTGTTGAGGTTTCCCGGCGTGGCCAGCGTTTCTCCGAAGAGCGCGCGCATGGCGGCGGCGCAAAGCTCCTTGGTGCTGGTCTTGCCGACAGCGCCGCCGATCGCGACGCAAACGAACGGACCGGCGGCGCGGATGCGCCGCAGATGATGACGCGCAAGGTCGCCGAGCGCGGCCAGCGTATCGTCAACTTCGATCGCGGCAAGCCTCTCGCCGCCGGCGAGGCGGCGGCCGCGTGCGACGAGCGCGGCCGCTGCGCCGCGGCGCGCCGCTTCGCCGAGGTACGCATGTCCGTCGCGATCGGCGCCCTTGAGAGCCACGAAGAGGGCGCCGGAGGCGAGTGCGCGCGTGTCGCTCGTGACTCCGCGCACGACCGTCTCCGGCGCGCCGAACAGCTCGCCGCCGGTTGCGGCGGCGACCTCGTCGAGAGGGAAGGTGCACTGGTTGAGTGGAATCGGCGTTGCCATCGTTGCGGTCCGCGCGGTTCGCGGCGCATGATCCAAAAAGGACCTAACAGTGATTACGCGGCTCGATGCGGCTTGACAACAGTGCCCTGGCGGACAAGCCTCGTTCGTCGGACGCAAGCAAGAGGGAGAGCGATCGATGACGCAGGCCGCATCGCCGCTAGTCGGCATTATCATGGGGAGCAAAAGCGATTGGGAGCAGATGTCGGCAGCAGCTGAGATTCTGAACGAATTTAAAGTACCACATGAAGTAAGAGTGCTGTCGGCCCATCGCACGCCTGACATCACGCTCGACTACGCCGCCTCGGCCGCCGAGCGCGGTCTGCAGGTGATGATCGCCGGCGCTGGCGGCGCGGCGCACCTGCCCGGCGTGATCGCGGCCAAGACCATTTTACCGGTGATCGGCGTGCCGATGATGTCATCGGCGCTGAACGGGATGGATTCGTTGCTGTCGATCGTGCAAATGCCGCGCGGCGTGCCGGTGGCGACGATGGCGATAGGCAAGTCCGGCGCCGCCAACGCAGGATTGTTCACGGTCGCGATTCTCGCGCTCGCCCGTCCCGACCTCGGTGAAGAACTGGTCAAATGGCGGGCTGCGCGCGCGCAGGAAGTGCTTCGGCAGAAGCTGCCCTGACGAGACGCCGTATGGAATTTTCGAGGCTGGAGTTGACGGCAGGATTCGCTGGCCGCATGCGAGCGGCCGTTAGCGCCGGAATTTTTGCCGCGATGGCCGTCGTGGTTTATGGCGGGGGCGCAAGGCCCGCGCACGCCGAAGAGCCGCGAATCGTGGTCAAGACCGGCGGCAAATTGCCGATTCCGCCCACCGCAGCGCTTGGGGTTATCGCGACCGATCCTGTCCTGCAGCAGGTCCTGAGCCAGGACTTCGAGGTCGCGGGACGGCTGGCGGGCGCGAGCGCGACCTCGGAAGTGACCCTGACCGTTACGCTGACGCATCGCACGCTCGAGCCGGGAATGGCGCTGAGCGAGGTCGCCCCGGGCAACGGCGCCGCGGTTGCGCTGCTCGAGAAGGCCGGCGTCAAGCCGCTGCCGCTGCCGGAACAGAAGGCGCGGGATGATTCGGACAATGACAACGGCTCCGACGACGACGACAACAACGCGGCCCAGGGCAACTCGGGCGTGAAGAACGACGTCGACAGCTATGAACAACAGGGCCACGTCGCGCATCAGCAAATGCCGATGGGCGGCGCGATGCCGCCGCTGCCGATGACCGGTTGGCCGGTGCCGCCGGCCACCGCGCAGCAGCGCTCGGCACTACCGCGCTACATGCAGACCTACCCGCAAGGCGGCGGCAATTCGCTCGAGAAGGCGCGCCATGAGCACGAAGCGGGCGACGTTTACGACACGATTTTCATCGCCCGCGCGACGGCCGCCGACCCAAGCGCCGAGTTAACCGTGGTGGCAGTGGCTCATCCGGGCTTCGACGCGCACGAAGTCCGCAAGCTCATCGCGGAAGAAATCGCCAACAGCGTGCTGCACTAGCCGGGCATCGCGCGGCGGCCGGGCCTGTATCCGGCTGTTCGCGGATCCGCGGTTATTCTTCGGTGCTGTCCGAAGGCGCAGTGGTCCGCTTGGGCGGCGGTGTCTTTGACGCTGGTCGTGAAGCGCCCGGCGCCGCCGGGTCGCCGCCGACGCTGGTCTGCGGGATTTGCACGGGAGCCGCCGCCTGCGGCGGCGACACGCTCTGCGGCGCGGGCGCGGCCATTGGCGCCGGTGCAATGGCCGGCGGCTCGGCAGCCGGCGGTGCGGGCGCCTCGGCGGCCGGGGGCATGGCGCCGACCGGCGCAGCAGGTTCGGAAACCGCCGCCGCATGGTGGGATCCGAATTCGCCGCGATGGCGGTCGGAGACGATCACGTAAAGCACGACGATCGCCGAGAGCACGATTATCACCACCGCCATGCGCCCCCAGGGCGCGCGTTTGCGGTCGTGCAGCGTCAGCGGCTCGGACATCCGCGGCGCGGCCGCCGCGCCTTCGGCGCGCTGCACCTCGCGCACGAAGCGCATCGCGACCTCTTCGCCGTCGAGGCCGAGAAAAGCCGCGTAGCGGCGCACAAACGGCATCAGGTAGAGCTGATCGGAGATGAGCCCGTAGTCGCTGCGCTCTATCATGTCGATGTAGTGGGCGGGGATGCGGGCTTCTGCCACGACGTCTGCGCGCGAGGCGCCGCGCCGCTCGCGCGCCGCGGTAAGGATCTTGCCGAGACTGGGTTCGCCCTCGGCGCCGGTTTTGTCGGCGCCAGGCTTGGGCGGTTCGGCTGGCGTCGCTTGAGCCGCTGTGCCCGCGTCTTCGGCTTTGGCCGCTTCCGCAGGCGGGTTTTCGCCACCTGGCTTCGAAGCCTGATTTTCCGCCGCCTCGGCGCCGTCGCGAGGATTGACGCCGGACTCAAGCTTGCCAACGGGCTTGGTCTCGCTTCCGGAACTCACGGTTTCTTCGGTTTCCCGTGCGGCAGACATCCGCCGTTCCCCCCTCCCCGCCGCGCGTACAGTGCAAGACGCGCGAGGTCCGCGCTGGCCAGACGAACTTACGACAAGAGAAACTTACAATTAGCGCGCCTTGAAACCAAGTCCCCACTTCATGGAGGAAAGTCCGATGTGCACAAGCGCGCCGGCACCGGTTCGGCCACCGCATGATTGTAGAGGGCAAGCTTCTTGCCCTCGCATCCGACAATGGTCGCCTCCGGCCCGAGCAGGCTCAACACGTGACCGAGGTCGGTGCGATTGACGATCAGAACGGCGCATCCGGGCGCGCGCCACAGCTCGGCGAGGCCGGCGTCGGTTGCAATGAAACTTGCGCTCGCGGCGGCCTCGCGCCCGAAAGGAGCCAATTCGCCGCGATAGTCAACCAGGGCTTCGCGACGGCCCGTATAAAACGGCAGCGATTGGACGAAATGACGATACGATACGAGCCGGCACTCGGCGACAAGGTAGGGCTCGATCGCGTGCGCGAGTTCGCGGTACGAGACCAGCGGCTGCGCGTCCGCGCGCGCCTTCACCATCATGCTCAGCGTTGCCACGACGCCCAGTGCAAGCGCCGCTACGGCGGCGGCGGGATTCCCGCGGCGTTGTCCACGAGATACGAAGGCGAGGCTTGCGAGCGACGCCACGGTCAGTACGGTCATCGCCACGAGCGCGTCGGCAAGCAGGATCGATTCGGGCTGCGAGGCGTAGTACCCGCAGGCCATCCCGATAGCCGCGGTCGCGGCGACATTGAGCATCACCAACGTGCCGAAGAGCCTTCGCACTTTCGCCGCATCCATCGAGGGGAGGCAGGTGAGCGCATAGCCGGCCACGACCGCGAGCGGCGGCAGCGCCGGCAGGATGTATGAGCCGAGCTTGGCGCGCGGGATCGAGAAGAAGACCAGGATGATTCCGAACCACCAGAGCAGGAACCGGAGCGAGCTTCGCGCGTCGGACCGGCAGGAGGGTTTTTCAAGATCGCCGCCGCCTCCGCCGTCCGGCCCACGCATCAATTGCCGCACCCCCGCCGGAACGAACGCGATCCATGGCCACATTCCCGCGATCACCACGACGACGAAGAAATACGGACCCCATCCGTGTTCGGCGTTCTCGAGATAGCGTTCGACGTGCTCGTGGACGACGAAGAAGCGCAGAAATTCGGGATTGCGCCGCGCCACGAGGACGAACCACGGCGCGGCGATCGCGAAATAGATCGCGATCGCGCTCAGCCACGGCATCCGGAGAATCTCTCGCCCGCGCCGCTCACCCAGTATCCATGCGAGTGCGACCGCACCCGTGAGCACCAGCGCAACCGGGCCCTTGGCGAGGGTGCCCGCGGCGGCCATCGCCGTCGCAAGAAAGAACCATCGGCGCGCCGCGGCGTCGTCGAAGCCGGGCCGCTGCGCCACCATCCAAAATGCGCCGAGCGCGGCGGTAACGAAAAGCGCGAGCGCCGGGTCGAGCGTCGCGAAGCGGGCGAAGCCGAAAACCAATGGAGAGAGCGCGAGCGCCAGCGCGGCCGCGAGTCCCGCCGGCGGGCCGAACATCGCCTCGCCGAGCGCCGCCGTCACCGCGACTTCGACCACGCTTGCGAGCGCGGCCGGCAGGCGCACGGCGAGTTCGGTGGGGCCCAGCAGCTTTATCGAGATCGCCTCGGCCCAATAGACGAGCGGCGGCTTCTCGAAATACCGCACCCAGTTGTCGCGCGGAGTAACGTAGTCGTGCGTCAGCACCATCTCGCGCGCGATTTCCGCATAACGTCCCTCGTCGGGTTCCCACAGCGCCGGCCGGCCGAGCGCCGGCAGATAAAGAATCGCCGCGAGCGCCGCGCAAAGGAGGAGACGTCGCGTCCGCTTGCGCTCGGCGAGGAGAGAGGCGGGCGCGGGCAGCGCAGGCGGCGTCGCGGACATGATCGCAAGAGTCTGCGGGCCATGGCGCGCGCCGTCAACCGCCGGTCCATCCCCGCAACCGCCCCGCAACCGCCTTGCATGCGCCGAAGTCGTCTCTTGCCCGCGGCGAAACCGCCTCTTTCCGCGAATTGTCCGGCGCGGTATCGTGTTTAGCTTCACGAGGTCGTCTGTAACAATCGCGCACGGCGCGGCGATTTCTTCGTCTCGCGGACGAACGGGGTCGCGCCGCGCCGACTGGCGGTAGAAACTTGAGCTCAGCCGAAAAGATCGCTCCGATTCGCGAACCGGCGACATCGCCCGCCGGGTCGCTCGTGTCGATGGTGGTGCCGGTTTACAACGAGGAGGCGAATCTCCCGACATTGTGGTCGCGGCTCGAGCCGGTGATGCGCGGGTGCGGGCGGCCCTGGGAAGTCCTGTTCGTTGACGACGGCTCGACCGACCGATCGCTCGAAATCCTGCGCGGGATAGCCGCGGGCGCGCCCGGCGCCGTTCGTGTGATTGAACTGGCGCGAAATTTCGGCCAGCACTCGGCGATACTGGCCGGCTTTCGCCAGTGCCGCGGCGAGGTCGTGGTCACGCTCGACGCCGACCTGCAGAACCCGCCAGAGGAAATACCGCGCCTGCTGGCTGCGATCGATGAAGGCAACGACGTGGTCGGCGGCTGGCGCGAGGTGCGTCACGATGTCGCCTATCGCCGCTTCGCCTCCAATCTGCAGAACCGCGTGACCTCGATGATCGTGGGCGTGCCGATGCACGATTACGGATGCATGCTGCGCGCCTACCGCCGCCACATCGTCGATACCGTGGTCGCGTGCGACGAAAAGGCCGCCTTCGTTCCGGCGCTTGCCAACTCGTTCGCCAAGCGCGTGGCCGAGATTCCGGTCGGCCATGAGGAGCGCCAGAGCGGCAGCTCGAAGTACAACGTGTTCCGGCTCCTCCATCTGAGCCTCAACCTGATCACGGGCTTTTCGATGATGCCGATTCAGGCGGTGAGCGTGGCCGGAGTTCTGGTGTTCATGCTCGACGCGGTGCTGGTGCTGGTGCTGCTCGGCCACCGCATCTTTTATGGTCCGCAGCAGGAAGGTGCGCTGTGGACGCTGTTCGCCTTCAACTTCCTGGTGCTGGGCTTCGTCCTGCTCGCGGTCGGATTGATCGGCGAGTACGTCGGGCGCGTCTATCTCGAAGTGCGCAAGCGCCCGACCTATATCGTGCGCGCCGTGCACGGCGACGAGCCCGCTTCGCTGGAGCGCCGCTAGGAAAACGTGGCCGCCGAAAATCCGAGTTCGACCGCTCCGCCGCAGGGCGCCGTGCGCTGCGTGCTGTTCGCCTACCACGAGATGGGCTACGCGTGCATGGCAGCGCTGCTCGGGATGGGCGCGGAGGTGGCGGCGCTGTTCACGCATGAGGACGATCCGCACGAGGAAATCTGGTGGCGCTCATGCGCCGACCTCGCGCGCCGCAACGACATACCGATTTACACGCCCGAGCGCCTCGACCAGGGATGGATCGAACGGATCGCCGCGATGCGCCCGGCGATCATCTACTCCTTCTACTACCGCCACCTGCTGCCCGACGCGGTTCTGCGCGCGGCGCCGCTCGGCGCGTACAACCTCCACGGCTCGCTGCTGCCGGCCTACCGCGGCCGCGCGCCGGTCAACTGGATGCTGGTCAACGGCGAGCGCGAGGCGGGCGTGACGCTGCATCACATGGTTGCGCGCGCGGACGCCGGCGATATCGTCGGTCAGCGCGCGGTCGCGATCGACGACTGCGACACGGCGCTGACGCTGTATCGCAAACTGGTGCCGGCGGGAGCCGCGCTGCTCACCGAGATGCATCCGCTGATCGCGTCCGGTCGCGCGCCGCGGCGCCCGCAGGATCTTTCGCGCGGCAGTTACTTCGGGCGCCGGCGTCCCGAAGACGGCAGGATAGACTGGCGCTGGCCGGCGCGGCGCGTCTTCAATCTCGTGCGCGCCGTGACGCATCCGTATCCCGGCGCTTTCTGCTCGCTCAACGGACGCACGCTCTTCATCTTGGAGAGCAGGATCGCCGCCGAAGCGGGACGGCGCGGCGCGCCTGGCGAGATCGCATCAACGGCGGGCGGCGGCGGCGCGGTTGAGGTTGCGGCGGGCGAGGGGAGCGTTTTGATCATGCGGGCGCAGTTCGACGGCGCGGCGGAAGGTCCGGCGGCCGAGGTCCTGTCTGAAGTTCTTTCGCAGCCTTCGCGCGGCGAGGAGCCGCGCGCGCGGCTGGAATAGCGGAGGCAGTATGCGGATTCTGATCACAGGCGGCGCGGGCTTTCTGGGTTCGCATCTGAGCGACACGTTTATCGCGCGCGGCGACGAAGTTTTCGTGCTCGACACCGGCGCCATCGCCAAAGTGCGCCATCTCCTCGACAATCCGCGCTTCCACTATGTCCACGACAGCGTGTTCAACCTGGAGCTTATCGACAGCCTGGTGTCGAAGTCCGACCTCATCTACCACCTCGCTGCCGTGGTCGGCGTCGAGCACTACGTCGCCGACCCGTACGAGACGCTCAACGTCAACGTCAACGGCACGCAGAACGTGCTGAAGGCGGCCTACAAGCACGGGCGGCGCCTCGTCTTCAGCTCGACTTCCGAGGTTTACGGACGCAATCCCAAGGTGCCGTGGAAGTAGGACGACGACCGGGTGCTTGGCGCGACCACGATCGACCGCTGGTGCTACTCGACGTCGAAGGCGGTGGGCGAGCATTTCTGTTTCGCCTATCACAAGCTCGGGCTGCCCGTGACCGTGGTGCGCTACTTCAATATCTACGGGCCGCGGCTTGACCGGGTGGACGTCGGGCGCCTGTTCACGATCTTCATGGGCCAATTGCTGCGCGGCGCCGATCTCACCGTGATCGGCGATGGCAACCAGACGCGATGTTTCACCTACGTCACCGATGCGGTGGCCGCGACAGTTGCGGCCGGAATCAATCCCGCGGCCGACGGCCATGCGATCAATATCGGCACCGACGTCGAGACCACGGTGCTGGAGTTCGCCAACCTGATGATCGAGCTGTACGGCTCGACCAAATCGAAGATCAAATTCGTCAGCCAGGCCGACATTTACGGCCAGAGCTACGAAGATATCCCGCGCCGCGTGCCTGACAACACCAAGATGCGCACGCTGCTCGGCGTAACGCCGAAGGTGACGCTCCGCGAGGGCACGGCGCTTGCGATGGAATGGTTTCGCCGCGAACAGGCCGGCTGAGCGCGGGTCCCGGAGCCTGCGCGCTAGAGCTTGCGCGCGATCGTCAGACCGTCCGAAACCGGCAGCATCACCAGCTCCACCCGCCGGTCGCCGGCTGCGAAGTCGTTGAAGGCGCGAATCGCGACGGTATCTTCGGTCTGATCCTTATCGTCGAGCACGGCGCCGGCCCACAATACGTTGTCGACCAGGATGAGGCCGCCGGGGCGCGTGCGGGACAGGATTTCCTCGTAGTAGTGGCGGTAGTTGGTCTTGTCCGCGTCGATGAAAGCGAGATCGAATACCGGATCGGGCGGCAGCGCGCGCAGCGTCTCGAGCGCCGGCGCAAGCTTGAGCGTTATCGTCGCCGCCACGCCGGCCCGATCCCAGTAGCGCCGCGCGATCGCGGTCCACTCTTCGCTCACGTCGCAGCAGAGCAGGCTGCCACAGGGGGCGAGGCCACGGGCAATACAGATCGCGCTGTAGCCGGTGAACGTGCCGACCTCGATCGCGCGCCGCGCGCCGATCGCGCGCGCAAGCAGC
>DASXMQ010000211.1:0-2275 GCA_036495625.1 Binataceae bacterium (SeqCode)
TGTCGTGAAGGATCCGGCGAGGCCGGCCGAAATCGCCGAGCGGCTCGCCGCACTGCTCGAGACGAACCATCGAACCGAAGACGAGGTGCGCGCCGCTGCCGAAGCTTATTCGTGGAGCGATTACTCGGCGCGGCTGCTCGAGATAATCGATTCGCTCTGACCGTACTGCTCTTGCGGCCTCCCCCGAGACTGGAGAGGGAAATTCAAGATGCTCTCCCACTGAAGGGGAAGAGTCGGAGCGGGGGACGAGCGCGGCGGATAGTCATTGGCGCCGCGGGCCGCGAGACCGCAGGCCGTCGAGCATCCCCTGTGCGACCGCGAGGCGCCGCTCCTCGCGCGCGAGCCGTTCGGGTCCCGCGCCAGTCAGCCGCGCCGTCCACACGCGCAACGCCGCGATCGCGTTGTCCGCGAGCACCGTGAGCCCGCGATGCGATTCATGGATCATGCGGCATCGTCCGCGCTCGCGCGCGGTCCGGAGAAAGCGTGCGCGGTCGGCGCGGGCCGCATCGACGTCGTGATAAACCAGCGCGCGCGGCGCATAACCGATCCTGAATCCCGCGCGCGCAAGGCGCGCAGACATCTCGGTTTCCTCCTCGTGGCCGCACGCTCCCGGCCCCAGCCGCTCGTCGAAAAGGCCCACGCGCGCAAGCGCGGCTGCGCGAAACGCCATGTTCGCTCCCAGCACACCGCGCACTTCGATTACCTCCTCGCCATGGTCGACGATCGGGAGATCGAGCCATGGCGCGGCCCCGACGCCAACCTTGGCCGCCGGATCCTCCGCCGCCAGGATGCGCCCCTTCATCGCCGCGAACTCGGGATGCTCGGCGAAGAAGCGCTCGACCTCGTCGAGGTAATGCGGCGTCGTGACGAGGTCGTCGTCAAGGCAAACGATGATTTCACCCCTGGCCTGGTGGATGGCGGCGTTCTGGATTCGGCACTTGCCTGGACGCGGATCGTGCAGATGCCTAAGCGGCGGCGCAGTGCCGGGCAGAACCGAGGGCAGAGGAGTGCCGTTCTCGGCCACGAGTATTTCGCGCGGCGACTCGTCTTGCGCGCCGGCTATCTGGGGCGCGAGGCTCGCTAGCAGGCGCGCGAGCGCGTCTGGACGCGCGTGAGTTGCGATTATGACCGAGAGTCGCAAAAGTTTTTTGCTCAAAAAGAGGCCGCCAATGCCGCGTTCAGGCGCAGTTCGGACAGGCGGCTTGAATTCGTGCTCCCAGCCGATTAAACCCTTTCATCTACCGGTGCGCGAGAGTGGCGGAACGGCAGACGCGCAAGGCTCAGGACCTTGTGAGCGCAAGCTCGTGGGGGTTCAAGTCCCCCCTCTCGCACCAGTTTCGAACCGTCGAACGCGCCGCGATATCCCGCTAAAATGGAAGCCGCTTGGAACTAGGCAAGACTTTCGACCCCAAGACCGCGGAGGAGCACTGGTTTCAGCGCTGGATTGACCTCGGCTATTTCAAGGCCGACCCGTCCCGCCCTGGTCCGGTCTTCTCGATCGTAATTCCGCCGCCGAACGTGACCGGCCAGCTTCATCTCGGCCACGCGCTGAACGTCACGCTGCACGACGTCATCGTGCGCACGCGCCGGATGCAGGGCTACAACGTGCTCTGGCAGCCGGGCACCGATCACGCGGGGATCGCGACGCAAAACGTCGTCGAGCGCGAACTGGCGAAAGAGGGCAAAAGCCGCCATGACCTCGGCCGCGAGGCGTTCGTCGCGCGGGTCTGGCAATGGCGCGAAACCTACGGCGGCAGGATTCTCAATCAGCTGCGCCGGCTAGGCGCCTCCTGCGATTGGAGCCGCGAGCGCTTCACGCTCGACCCGGGGCTCTCGCGTGCGGTGAGTGAAATTTTCGTCCGGCTCTATCGCGAGGGCCTGATCTACCGCGCGCTCAGCCTTATCAACTGGTGTCCGCGATGCGAGACCGCGCTTAGCGACCTCGAAGTCGATCACAAGGAGACGCCCGGTCATCTCTGGTACATCCGCTATCCGCTCGCCGACGGCTCGGGCACTGTGACGGTGGCGACAACGCGCCCGGAAACGATGCTCGGCGACACCGCCGTGGCGGTGCATCCGGAAGACGCTCGCTACCAGGGGATGGTCGGCAGGAAGATCGTCCTGCCGCTCATCGGGCGCGAGATCCCGATAATCGCCGATCCGGCCGTCGATCCCGCCTTCGGCTCGGGTGCGGTCAAGATCACGCCGGGACACGACTTCAACGATTTTCAGATGGGGCGGCGACACGGCCTCGCGCAGATCTCTGTGATGGATA
>DASXMQ010000212.1:0-4410 GCA_036495625.1 Binataceae bacterium (SeqCode)
TTGAGGATGAGCTGCTCGGTCGCCTCCGCTACGTTGCCCGGCAGCGCGATCCAATCGTAGTTCGCAATCACCAGGAGGCCGCCGGGCCGAAGCACCCGGCGCGCCTCCGCGGCCGCGCGCCGGCGATCAAACCAGTGCCAGCATTGCCCCGCGCCCACCACGTCGAAGGTGGAGCCCTGGAACGGGAGCGCCTCGGCGCGCGCCTGCAGGTAGCGAGCCGCCAGACCCTCGGCGGCGTCCAGGCGCCGCTCCTCGCACATCAGCGCGGGCGAGATGTCCACTCCCGTAACGCGGCATCCGCTCCGCGCGAGGCCGCGGCCGAGATAGCCGGTCCCCGTTCCAAGGTCGAGGAAGCGCTGGCCCGCGGCCCGCGCGCCGAAGGTTTCGAGCCGGCGGTAGAGCTCATCCGGAAAGCCCGCGCGATAGCGTCCGTAATCGTCGGCGGTTTTGCCAAAATCGATCTGCTTGCCGTATTGAGCGATGCGGTCTGACATATCGGCCATCGAAACGCTCCTCGGGCGGGATTCCGCGTCGGCTTTCGGCCCTGCTGCGCTGATTATAAAGTGGAGGTGCGGCGGGACGCGAATCAACATATATATAGTTCAAGAAGAGCGCCGATTGCGCCGACGATCGAGCCCGCCGCTACGGCCGCGCGGAGAGACCGAGAGTGAAACAGAAGCTGCAGGATGACCTCAAGGCGTCGATGAAGAGCGCCGACAAGCTGCGCACGATGACGCTCCGCGGTGTGCTCGCCGAGATCACGCGGGTCGAAAAGGACGTGCGGCGCGAAGCCAACGAGGCTGAAATCGTTCAGATCATCAAGCGCGAACGGGCGCGGCGCGACGAGGCGCTGGACTTCGCGCGCCGCGGCGGACGCGCCGACCTGGTGGCGCAAAACGAGGAAGAGGCGCGCGTGCTCGACTCCTATCTGCCGGCGGCGCTCGACGAGAACGAGCTGCGCGCGGCCATCGCGGAGCAGGTGGCGGCCGGAGTCAAACAGATGGGGCCGCTCATGAAGGCGCTCAAGGATCGCTTCGGCGCGCAGCTCGACGGGCGGGTGGCGAGCCAGCTGGTCAAGGAAGCGATCGCCGCGAAGTAACCGCGATCGCGCCGACGCGGACCGCGAAGCGATCGCGGCCGAGTCAGTCCGCCGGCTTTGCGGGCGGCGCCTTTGGGAGGAAGCGTGAGACATGGCGCACGGCAAAATCGAACCGTTCAGGATTGAGATCTCCGACGAAGTGCTGGCCGACCTCCGCCTGCGCCTTGAGCGTACGCGGCTGCCCGGCGAGATCCCGGGCTCGGCCTGGGACTACGGCACCAACCTCGCCTACCTGCGCGAGCTGGTCGATTACTGGCGCACGCGCTACGACTGGCGCACGCACGAGCGGGCGCTGAATCGTTTTGCGCACTTCCGCGCCGCCGCCGGCGGCGAGGACCTGCACTTCATCCACGAGCGTGGCCGCGGTCCCAATCCGAAGCCGCTCCTGCTGCTGCACGGATGGCCGGGTTCGGTGTACGAATTCATGGAGCTGATTCCGCTGCTGACCGATCCGGCGGCGCACGGCGGCGACGCGCGCGACTCGTTCACGGTGGTCGCCCCGTCGCTTCCGGGCTACGGCTTCTCGGCCCCTCCGCGCGCGCGCGCGATGAATATCCAGGCGATGGCCGACATCATGTTCAAGCTGATGCACGAGGTGCTCGGCTACGATCGCTTCGGCGCACAGGGCGGCGACTGGGGCGCGGCCATCACCTCGCGCCTGGGCGAGGTCTATCGCGATCATCTCTACGGAATCCATATCAACATGGTCGCGGTGGGAGCGGCCGAGGGACGCCGGCCGGGGGAGCTGAACGACGCCGAGAAGGTCTTTATCGGCGACCTCGAGCGCTTTCGCCGCGACGAGACCGGTTACCAGTGGATCCAGGGCACCAAGCCGCAGACGCTCGCCTACGCGCTCAATGATTCGCCGGCCGGTCTGGCGGCGTGGATCGTCGAGAAGTTCCGCACCTGGAGCGACTGCCATGGCGACGTCGAACGCCGCTTCAGCAAGGACCAGTTGCTGACCAACGTGATGATCTACTGGGTGACGGAAACGATAAACTCATCGACGCGGCTCTACTACGAGGCGCGCCATCATGCCTGGCGCCTCAAGCCTGACACGCGAATCGAGACGCCGACCGCGGTCGCCAACTTTCCCGCCGAACTGATGCGCCCGCCGCGCAGCTGGGCGGAGCGCGCCTACAATATCGTGCGCTGGACGGAGATGCCGTCGGGCGGGCATTTCGCCGCGATGGAGGAGCCGGTGCTTCTTGCCGACGATATCCGAGCGTTTTTCCGCGAGTTGAGTTGAACCGGCGACGGTCCGGATCGGGCGCGCTCAGGGAAAGCTTCGCGGCGTGCCGGGATATCCATAGGACGGTCCGTAAGGCGACGCGCCGTAGGGGCTGCCGTATCCATACGGCGACGCGCCATATGGGGAGCCATAGGGCGAGCCGTACGGCGAACCATATGGCGTTGCGCCATAAGGCGAACCGTAGCTGGGCGGGGAGCTATAGCCACCACCGCCCATCCCGAAGCCGCCGCTTCCCATGCTCAGCATTCCCATCATCCCGATAAGCGGTACGATCGCGCTCAGCCCACCGGCACTCGGCACCCCGTTCTGCATGTATTGCTGCTGCTGTTGCGCCTGTTGCTGCTGTTGCTGATAGCTCTGGATATTGCCGAGGTCGCCGCTTGACGACTCGCCCGCCGATCCGGATGGCGAGGACGAAGATCCGGCCGCGCCGTAGCCGCCGCTCGAAGGGGCCGACGACGAGGAGCCATTGGCGCCGGAGGCGAGCTCGGGCCGCACGGCTATCCGGTTGACTACCGGGACGTTGGGGTTGTGCAGGAACTGACGCGCCTTGTCGGCCGCGTCCTGCTTGCCGAAGTCGCTCGCCACGAAGCCGTAGAGGATGACCTGCTGATCGCCGCTGCCGTTGTTCAGCACCTGTGCGCCGACGAGCGGCAGGCGATGGGTTTGCAGGTAGCTGGTGAGCGAACCGCTCTGACCGGCGTTGTTGGAGTATCCGGGCGGGACCGCGCCCGCGTCAGACGGGTCATTCGAACTCGCGCTCGCACCGGCGCCGCCCGCGGCGCTGGCGGAACTGTAACCGCTCGAAGTGGAGCCGTTGGACGAATAGCCGCTGGTCGAGGAGAAACTCGTCGGCGGCATCCCCGACCCGAAAGTAAAGCCGCTCATCGATGAGCTGCTCGAGGTGGGCGCGGTCATGCACGCCGATATCGATATCGCACCGAGCCAGCACAGGATCATTGCAGCGGTCTGCGCGATCCGTGTCACGGAATCGATCATATTCCCGCGCGCCGATTTCGCAAAGAGGGCGCAAATCCGTCCCGAACTCGCCCGTCGATATGGCCCCAACTTGGTCGGCCGGCGCGCACCGTGCTAACCTTCGACGCCGAGGATGCCTTCCGCGATGAGAGTGGCGGGGAAATCGACACGCGCCCGCTCGGCGCTCGCCAGCGCTGCCCTGCTTGCAGCTTTTTCCGGCGCGGCGGCCGGATGCTTCGACTCGAAGCGTCCGACCCAGGTGATGGTCACGCAGGTCGCGCCCACGATGCATCCCGCCAAACCGCCTGAGTGCAACATGCCGGTGCTCACCACCGAGCCGAGAGTCAGTTACCAGGAGATCGCGATCGTCGAAGCCTGGGCGGACATCAAAGAAGACCCGGCCGCCGTGCTGCCGGAACTGAAGCGCAAGGCGTGCGGGACCGGCGCCGAGGCGCTACTGATTCTTGGCGATAAGAAGCAGGACGCCGACTTGCAGCTCTACAGCGTCACCCCCAACGAGAGCGAAACCGCGGTCACCGCGGCTAACCGCAGTCCCAACCAGGCCGGCGATTACGTCAACAAGATGCAGTACCGGCCGAAGGTCGGCGAGGAAGGACACACCGGCTACTACATCAATGGGATAGCGATCGACTACACCTCGGGCCCCAGCACCGCGGCGACGGGCCAGCCGCCTACGCCATAACGCGCGCCGCTCCGCCGCGGCCTGGTAGAAGCTCGATGAGCTTCCCGAGTTTGCGGGTTATCGGCAGGTATCGCGGCTTACGTCGCAGAAGCCGGAAGCCCTACCTGCTTAAGCGACTGCGGCGCCCTGGAACGTGGGAAGCGCCCCGCCGATTCCGAGAGCCGAAAAGCTCGGTATGCCGCGGCTGCGTTCGTCTGATTCGCATCGCCTCGCCGGCAGCGTAAACGTCTTATTGCGCCCGTGCCGACGTGACGTTGAATCTGAGCAGTTCGACCCTATCCATTTCAGGGCCGTCGGGTCCGCCTTCGAGCGCGAGCGTCTTAACCAGCCCCACGTTAGGTGCGTACCAATCCACGTAGGTAAGCTGAAGCTTCTGCT
>DASXMQ010000213.1:0-9977 GCA_036495625.1 Binataceae bacterium (SeqCode)
CGTGCCGTTGATATAGCGTGCCCGTGATACGGCGCGCCCGTGGTATGGCGTGCGGTCGGCGCCGCCGCGCGCGGACGTCCGGAAACGCGCGCTTAGGCGCCCGCGCCCATGATCAGCTCGAAAATCTCGATGATGGCGGGACCGAGAATGATGATGAGCATCGCGGGCAGAATCAGCAGCACCAGCGGCAGCAGCATCTTGACCGAACTCTTTTGCGCCGACTCCTCGGCCAGCAGCCGCCGCTTGTCGTTGAGCAAATCGGCGGCGGCGCGGAGCGAAGGTCCGAGCCGCCCGCCGATCTCCTTGCTCTGGATCAGCACGGCGCCGATGCCCTTGAGGTCGTCGACGCCCGTTCGTTCGCTCAGACTGGCCATGCTTTCTTCGAGCGAGACTCCGGCGCTCATTTCGGCCGCCGCGGTGGCGAGCTCTTTGCCCAGTTCGCGGCCCTGCCGAGCGGTCTCGCGGCCCACGATCCTGATCGCCTCGAGCAGACCCTGTCCAGCTTCGAGCGTCACCACCAGTAGGTCGAGGATGGCGGGGAGCTCGTGCACGATGGTCAATTGGCGCTTGCGCGCCATGCGTTTTACGATGTTGGCCGGCAGCAGGTATCCGACTACCGCACCGCCGAGCACGGCCGGAATACGCCAGCGCGGGTAAAAGTGCGCGATGACCACGCCCGCGACAACCAGCAGCACGCTGGAGATGACGCGTGCCGCGCGGTAGAGCGCCACCTGTTCGACGCGATTGAAGCCCGCGCGGGTGAGCGCCACACGCATCTTATGCAGTTCGGGCGCGTGCTCATCGGCAGCCGGGGTCTTGTTCACCCACCACGCGAGCAGCCGTCCCGCAACCCCGCCCCATTGAAGCGATGAACGCGCGAGCTCGTTGCGCCCGCCGTATCCTGCGCTCGCGCGCTCGCGCGTCCAGGAGCCCCTCGGCTGAGCCTCCGTCAAGCCGTAGTAGAGCGCGAGCGCGCTCAACATTCCGAATACGAAGACCGCGACGGCGACCATCACAGACATGTCAGTAGTTCACCCGCGCGATCCTGCGCATCACGAGAAATGCGATCGCGTCGAGCACGATCGCCGTCTCGAGCATCTTCACGCCATACTCGTTGTGGAAGAGCGGGCGCGCATAGGAGGGATTGATCAGGCTGAAAACCGCCAGCACGATGAACGGGAGCAGGGTTACGATGATCGCGCTTGCCCGCGACTGCGCGGTGAGCGCGTGCAACTGATGTTCGGCGCGCTGGCGATTGCGCATCCCCTGCGAGACGTGCTGAAGAACCTCGGCCAGACTGTTGCCGACGTCGTTCTGCACCCGCAGCGCGGCGACCAAAAAGCCCAGTTCTTCGATCGGCGCCCGCTCGTACATGGCTTCGAGCGCCAGCGGAAGCGTCATCCCGAGCTGCACCTGCTCGACGATCAGCCGGAGCTCGCTAGAGACCGGCTCGGGCAGGTTCTGCCCGGCCATCTGCAGCGCCCGCAGTATCGTGTGTCCCGACTCGAGGGCGGATTTGAGCAGGTCGATAAGATACGGCAGCTGATCGCTCAAAAGGTTCAGCCGCCGCTTGCGCAGCTTGCGCAAGTAAAGCAGCGGCAGCGCCGCGGCCGCGATCCCGGCGAGCGCGGCTCCGCCGGTACCGAGCCGGGAAGCCGCGGCGATCGTAACCCCGGCGAACAGCACCGGAATTGCGAGCAGCGTCGAGGCGCTCGCCGGCCGGATCGTCTCGGCGAGATAACGGCCGATCCACGGCAATCCGGCCAGGGCGGCGACCAGCCGCTCAGTCGCCGGGTTCAGCGGCGCCAGCGTCAACGACTGGCGCGAGCGCGGCTCGTAATTTCCAAGGCGCCGTTCGAGGTCGTGCTCGCGATCGAGCCGTTCCCGGCGGCCGACCATGTAATGCATCACCGCGGGGCTCACCAGCAGCACAAAACACAGGATTGTGACCAGCTCGGTCATCGCGCCGCCTCGTCGCGCACCGCACGCAGCTCCCTCGATGGCGGAAGCGCGAAACCGGCGGCCTCGAAGCGTTCCACGTAAAACGAGCGCGTAGCGGCGGTGCGGAAATGCCCCAGCACCTTGCCGGCGGCGTCGACTCCCGTGCGCACGTATTCGAACAGGTCCTGGGTCAGAACCGTGTCGCCTTCCATCCCGGTGATCTCGGTTACCTTGACGATCTTGCGGGTGCCGTCGGAATGGCGCGCAAGCTGAACGATCAGGTTGAGCGAATTGGCGATATACTGGCGCATCGCCTTCTCCGGCAGCCTTACGCCCGACAGCAGCATCATCATCTCGAGCCGTCCCAGCGAGTCACGCGGATTGTTGGCGTGAATCGTCGCGATCGATCCGTCGTGGCCGGTGGACATCGCCTGCAGCATGTCGAGCACTTCGGCGCCGCGCACCTCGCCGACGATCACGCGGTCCGGGCGCATCCGCAGCGTGTTGCGGAAGAGTTCGCGCTGCGTGACCTCGCCCTTGCCTTCGACGTTGGGCGGGCGGGTCTCGAGGCGGAAAACCTGCGGCTGCTGGAGCGCGAGTTCGGCGGCGTCTTCGATCGTGATGATTCGCTGGTCCTCGGGAATATAGGTCGAGAGGCAGTTGAGCAAAGTGGTCTTGCCGCTGCCGGTGCCGCCGCTGATGAGGATGTTCAGGCGGGTCAGCACCGCGAGGCGCAGAAAGTCCGCCATCTCCTGGGGCAGGGCGCCGATGCCGATCAGGTCCTCCATCCGGTAGCTATGGCTGCCGAAGCGGCGGATGCACAGTCCCGGGCCGTCGATCGCGAGCGGCGGAATGATCGCGTGGACGCGCGAACCGTCGGGCAGCCGCGCATCGACCATTGGCGCCGCCTCGTCGATCCGCCGCCCCACGCGCGACACGATCCGGCTGATCACGCTCATCAGATGCCGATCGTCGCGAAAGCGCACGGTGGTCTTGTAGATTTTGCCGTGACGTTCGATCCATACGCCGCGGTAGCCGTTGACCAGGATGTCGGAGATATCGTTGTCCTGGAGCAGCGGCTCGAGCGGTCCCAGACCCAGCATATCGCTGGTGGTGGCTTCGATGAGGCGTTCGCGGTCGGTTTCGGTCAGCAGCAGATGATCTTCCTCGACCATCTCGTCGATGACCGCGTTGACCTGCGCGAGCAGCGGCCCGTAGCCTGCCTCCTCGAGTTTGGTGACGTCGATTTTCTTGAGCAGCAGGTCCTGAATTTTGCCCTTGAGCGCCTGGAAGCGCTCCTTGCCGAAGTCCTCGGGCGAGGAATCGGTCTGCTGGCGCGGCTCTACGGCAAAGAGCGAGGGCCCGGTCGAAGGGGCGCGCTGCTGGCCGTCGCTCTGCAGACGATCGATTAAGCCCATCGGCGGCGCTCCTTCTCCCTAGCGGCCCATCGCATTCATCAGCCTAGAAAGGACGCCCGAGCGGTGCGCGCCGTCGGCCTCGTGCGGCGCGCCGATCAGACCCCTTACCAGTTCATCGACCGCGAGCAGCATCGGCGACCCGGACGCCAGCGCGGCTAACGCGTCGCCCTGCACCTCGGCGGCAGCCTGCGCCGCGTTGTCGTGCGGAATGCAAAACGCGACCGGGCAATGAAGCGCAGTCCGGATTTTGTCCAGCGAGATCGAATGCGCGGGACGATAATGATTGAGCAGCAGGTCGAGCGAGACGTGCTTGAGATTGAGCCGCTCGAACAGATCGAGAAAGCGCTGCGCCGCGCGCACCGCGGTTATCGACTGGTCGAGCACGTACAACACGCTGCCCGCGCGCTCCCACGCCGCGACCGAGCCTTCGTTCACGTGATGGCCGCAATCGATCAGCACGTAATCGAACAACTGCAGCATCATCCCGATCGTCGTTTCTATCGTGGCGGGCGATATCATCTCGCCGTCCTCGATCCGCGCCGGCGCGTTTAGCAAGTAGAGTCCCGAGGAATGCTTGCAGGTTGCCGATTCCAGGCGGATCGAATCGACGCTCGAAGTTGGATCGGCCAGCTCGCCGATCGAATGGAGGCTCTTGAGGTCGAGAATCGCCGCGAGCGCCGCCGACTGAAGTCCGAGGTCCACCAGCGCGACCTGCTTGTGCGTGAGCCGGCGCATCGCCAGCCCCAATGCGACCGTCAACGTGCTGACTCCGACTCCGCCCGACACGCTGACCAGCGCATACGCCGCCTTGGTAGCCGGGCCGCCGCTGTCGCGGCCGCTCACCCGCCAGAGCGAACGGGCGAGGTCGATCGGATCGGGCGGCATGAACAGAACTTCGTCGGCGCCGGCGCGGAGCGCCGCGCGCACGGCTTCGGGCGTGCGCCCGCAGGCCACGGCGGTCACCTGCGACCAGTTGCCGCTCTCGACCCAGGGCTTCATTTCCTGGTCCCAAAGGTCATGGTCGTCGTCGAGCAGGATCATCAGGACGCGCACCGCGTCGCTTTGCGGCGGCACTTGCCCGGGCGCCATGACCTCGGCGACTTCCATCCGCAGATCGGTAAACGCCTCGAGCGAATGGCGCAGCTCCGCGCGCTGCGCCGCGGTGCCGCCGCCCAGCGAAATGCTGAGTTTGCTCCGCCGGCCGTGACGCGCCGCGCTGAAAGCGCTGCCATTGTGCCCAGCTGAATTCATTCCGCCTCCGGCTTGCTTGGGGCCGCCTCCCGCAATGGACGCCGCGCCTTACTCGCTCGTCATCGTTTGGGTAATCGAAAGCTGGCTCGGAAAAGTAACCCCGAAAAATGTCGCGCCCAGAAAGAGCTTGTTCTGCAGTTTGTAGGTGACCGTCACGCTTACCGCAGTTCCGGTAGTCCGCGGAACGCTCGCGGGCGAGAGCGCCACGGGTTGCAGCCCGGAGTCGTTGATGAGCGGCGAGGCGTTCGTCGTCAGATAGGAGCCGACCGACGTCTGGCCCGCGCTCGGGTTGAGCGAGGCGTAGCGCGCACAAGCTATCGCGGCCTGGTTGACCGCCAGTGCCGCGCCGCCGACCACGACCATTTGCACTACTCCAACCATCAGCAGCAGGAAGACAGGGGTGATGAGCGCAAATTCGACCATAGTCTGGCCGCCGTAAAGCGCGCGCTCGGAGTTGCCGCAGTTAATCGCGCGACCAATACCCAATGCGATGCGCCGGCGGCCTGTATCACACCTGACACAGATCGAAGCCCGTTCATGATACAGCGTCTTCTTCTCGAACATGATTCGTCTGCGGAGGCGTATGCGGAACTCTCATAGGACGAAGGCGGAGCATGATCTGTACCAGCATATTAACTAGCTAATTAGAAATTATCTGAACCGCGGCGATTTCCGTCCGCCACTGGATCGCTCCTTGCACAACTCAGCCGTGCACGGAAGGAGGAGCTGCGCGATCGTGATGAAAGGGGATCGGCGAACGCGAACCGCGCGGAGGGCGCAGATAATGGCGATTCTTGCTCTGGCGGCGGTCGGGGTGGCCGGAGTAGCCGCGCTCGGAATCGACGTTTTCTATATCTATTGGAACAAAAATCGGCTTCAGAGCGGCACCGACGCCGCAGCCTTGGCGGGCGCAACTTACTTCAATGATGTTAGCTTCAGCGGCAACAACGCTTCGTGTACGTATTCGACCGACGCGCAGAACGCGGCCTGCACCTATGCGCTCAGCAACGGCGTCCTGTTAAGCGAGCTCACCGGCGTGGTCGCCAACCAGGCTAACCTGTCAATGACCGTGAATGCGACGCGCACCATACCGGCGTTGTTCGCCAGGATCGTGGGCATCCAAAACTTTACCGTGAGCGCCATTTCCGTGGCGGTGTTGCAGGGTCTTGCCTCCGCCAGCGGCCTCGCTCCGATCGGCCTCGACTCTCTGACACCATACACTTATGGGCAATCGATCAATCTGCGCATGAACAATTGCGGCGCAGGATGTTGGCAAGGGTTAGCCCAGCAGAGTCAGAGCGGCGGCAATACTGGATCCGCCGCGTTTCAACAGAATCTGCAACTCGGTTGCTCTTGCACGGTCACGGTGGGCGACATGCTGACGGCAGAACCCGGGGTGAAGAATAGCGCAGTCACCAACGGCATAAGCGCGCGCGTCGCGGCCGGGCTTGCCTCAGATCCGAACGGCACATGGTCTTCGCACACGCTGAGTGACGCACGTGTTGCGGTACTGTCGGTCGTAAATTGGGGCAGTGGTTGCAGTGGCGGTAGGTGCTCGAGCCAGGTGCCCGTGACCGGATTCGCGGAGGTATGGATCTCGGGAACGACCGGCGGCAGCACTATCGACGCGGTATTCATTCGGCAGGTCGCGCCCGGCACGCCAGGCTCATCCGGGTCGAACATGGGCGCGGTTCATGCGGAGCTGATTCAGTAGGTAGCAGGACGTTCACGGAAGCGACGAAAAGCCTGGCTAACATGGAAAATCGCGGCAGCAAAACCACTGATCCGCCATCGCAGACCGGAGCGCAGGATCTGACGAAACTCGCCAAGGCAGAGCAGGCCGTGCCACTGACAGCCCTGATAATCGATGATTCGCCATTCGCGCGAAAAGTCATTCGCCATCATTTGCTCAAGCTCGGCTTCAAAGTCTTCGGCGAGGCCGAAACCGCTGTCGGGGGCCTCAAACTTTTCAAAGAACTGAAGCCCAGTCTCGTGACACTCGACATCCTGATGCCCGAGCACGAAGGGATCTCCAGCCTCGAAGCCTTCCGCGCGATGAAACGGGAGGTTCCTGAGATAGCGGTAGTGGTGGTCAGCGCGGTGCCGTTTGAAAAGACGCGCGAGACGTTTCTGAGCGAGGGTGCCCTGGCTTACGTGATCAAGCCGTTCAGCCAGTTTTCCTTCGAGCCGGTTCGGCAGAAGCTGCAGCGAATCTTTTCGGTCTTGGCCACGTAGGCGGCGAGCGCCGAAATTCCACACGGCGAACGTGCCCGTATATTCAAACTCTGGAGAGCAGCGATGGATATTGATTCACGCGACGCGGCCGCCGCAGGCGTTCCCATCGATGAGAAGACCATTCAGGAACTTCGCGAAGAGGGTGGCGACCTGTTGAGCGACCTGGTGCAGATGTTCATCGACGAAGTGCCCGGCCAGTTGGCGATCCTCAATGCGGCGCTCGCCAAGGAAGACGCGGGCGCGGTCCGCCTTACCGCGCATACGTTGAAAGGCACTGCGGCCAACTTTGGCGCGTCGCTGATGCAGGCGCTCGCGAGCGCGCTCGAGATGAAAGGGCGCGACGGCTCCTTCGAGGGCGCCGCGGCCCTCTTGGTTCAGTTGCAGGCCGAGTGCGAGAGAGTGCGCGCGGCGCTCGAAGCCGCGCGCTGATCGCCAAGGCCGCGCGGCCCGCGCCATCTATGAATTGAAGAACTCCAGCGCATAACGGGCGGTGTCCTCCGCCCTCTCCAGGGGCGGCAGATGCCCGCATCCCTTCACGATCGAAAGCTTCGCTCCCCTGATCTTTTGTTCGTAGAGACGCCCATATTCCAGGGTGAGCAGACGGTCGGCCTCACCCCACAAAATCAGCGTGGGGGCCTTCACTCGATAGAGTCGATCCGCGAGCTTCGGATCGTGCAGATACGGATTCCATGCGACCCTGGCGGTAGCTTGACGCGAGGTCAGCATCAGGTCGAGCATTTCCGGCGAAGGCGCGTCGGAGACCAGGCTCTGGGCCAGCGCGGAATTCGAATCAACGAAAAGCAGCGCTCTCGTCTCGGCCGGGCTTGCGGCAAAAATGTCCGGGATGAAATGTCCCGCGACGTTGAGCCCCATCGCGTCGATCAGGACGAGCTTGCGTACGCGATCCGCGTAATGGACCGCGAGTTCCGCGGCGATCCATCCGCCCAGCGAAAGGCCTGCGACGTGCGGGCGCTGCAAATCCAGTTCGTCCAGCAAATCGGCGTAGTGAAAGGCCAGGTCATCGACGGTTTCCACACGCTCCAGACCTTCCGAAGCTCCAAAGCCCGGATGTTCGGGAACGTAGATAGTAAAGTGGCGGCTCAATAGATCGAAGAAAGGCAACCATCTCACTTCGCCAAGCGGTCCGTGAAGGTATAGAAGCGGCTCTCCCGATCCTGCGCGGAGAAGACGAATCCGGGCGCCGCGCACGTCGATGAACTTCTCTTGAGGCGTCATCTCCGCTCCTACGCCGCCTGCGACCACTTGTCTTCCATCGCTTTGAATTCGCGCCTGAGGAAGGGCATCACGTCGGACGCGAACAGTTCCATGTTCCGGATCGTGCGGTCGTGCGGCATGTCACCGAAATGAAGCAACGGCAGCAGGAGGCCGAAATTAAGCTCCCTGATATACTTGACCAGCCGTTCGCGGACGGTTTCGACGCTGCCGAGCAGGCAATAGCCCTTGTCGTTCAGTTCCTTTGCATCCATCGTTTCCCAGTTGAGCTCGTGCGCGAAGCCGGTGATGCGGCGCATCGAGGAAACCGACGTGTACCCGGGCGGAAACAGCATCTCCCATTTGTGCCGCAGTCCCTTGTGATATAGCCAGAGCGCATGCTCGCCGGCTTCCTCGAAGGCTTGCTTGTCGGTCTTGGCTACGTAGATCGGGAACAGGTGCCCCATCTGATAGGGAGACGGTTCGTACCCGAATCCGCTTGCGGCTTCGCGGTAGGCGTCGAAAAACCATTTCACCAGATGGTCCGGCATGAATACCGCGAGGTAGGCATACTTGCGCGCCGGGTCGGCGCACCATTCCACGGTCTCCTTGCTGCCGAAGCCGGGTATCCAGATCGGCGGATGAGGTTTCTGCAGCGGGCGCGGCCATACGTTTACGTAGCGCACCCTGTAGTGCCTGCCCTCGAATGCGAACGGTCCGGGCCTGGTCCACGACTGAACAATCAGGTCGTGAGCTTCCTTGAAGCGCTCCTGGGAAAACGTGGGATTGATGCCCATCGAATAGTATTCATCGCCGATGCCGCGGACGAAGCCCGAGATGATTCGGCCGCCGCTGATGACGTCGAGCATCGCCACTTCTTCAGCGACTCGCAGGGGATGATCGCGAAGCGGCAGACCGTTCCCGACCATCGCGATCTTTATGCGGCTGGTGCGCCGCACCAGCATCGCCGCCATGATGTTCGGCGAAGGCATCGTGCCGTACGCGTTCTGATGGTGTTCGTTGACGCACACCCCATCGAAGCCCAGCTTCTCGGCGTACTCGAGTTCGTCGAGATAGCGGTTATAGAGAAGATGTCCCTTTTCCGCGTCGTAGTACCGATTGGATAAGGTCACCCACGCAGACGGATGTTTGCTTTTGTCGCTGAAGTCTGCGGGAAGGTCCGGCCACGGCATCAGATGGAAGAAGTAGAATTTCATATCGCCTCCCGATGCGGACGGCTGGTGAGTTTGAAACCGGCTCCGTGACCAGCGCACGGGCGGAAGCGGAAAGACACCTCCCCCGGCCACGCGTCAGGATGATGAGCCACTTCTTTGTCTATCGTCAAGCGCAGCCGGTTGCCGCAGCGCGCCGAAGGCGTAATGATTTGCGCGGTTTGAGGCGCGCAATCGCCGCCATCGATTAGTCCGCCATCGCGCTGGCGAGAGGGTACACCATGAGCGAACAGATGCTTCTGCCGACCACCGTCGTCGGCAGCTATCCGCAGCCCGACTGGCTAATTGACCGCGAAAACCTGGCCAAGCGGCCGCCGCCGCGCGTGCGTGCGCGCGAGGTGTGGCGCATCCCGGAGCGCTTCCTCGAACAGGCGCAGGATGACGCCACCCTCGTCGCCATCCATGAGATGGAAAGCGCCGGCGTCGATATCATCAGCGACGGCGAGATGCGGCGCGAGAGCTACTCCAACCGGATGGCCAACGCGCTCGGCGGCATCGACCGCGAGCGTCCCGGCAGCGCGGTTAGCCGCAGCGGAAAACCCGACGTCGTGCCGCTGGTCTCGGGTCCGAGTCGCCGGCTTGGGCCGGTCGAGGTGCGCGACCTCGCGTTTTTGCGCGCGCACACCACGCGCAAGGTCAAGATCACCCTGCCCGGGCCGTTCACGATGACGCAGCAGGCGCAAAACGC
>DASXMQ010000214.1:0-6743 GCA_036495625.1 Binataceae bacterium (SeqCode)
TACACTTACATTGAAGCAGACCGGCGCAAGGCTATCGCGCAAGACTATCGCGCAAGAGTATCGCAGGACCATCGCACGGACAGACACGAAGACCGGCTCAGGCCTCGGCGCGAGGGAAATCCGAATGAGCGAACTCGTCCACAAATTCGTCAACACCAACGGCATCCGGATGCACGTCGTCGAGGCGGGCCAGGGCTTCCCGGTGGTCTTCTGCCACGGCTTCCCGGAACTCTGGTATTCGTGGCGTCATCAGCTGCGCGCGCTCGCCGACGCCGGCTTTCGCGCGATCGCGCCCGACCAGCGCGGCTACGGCGATACCGATTGTCCGCAACCGGTCGAGGCTTACCAGGTGCGCGAGTTGGTAAGAGACATCGTCGGGATGCTCGACGCGCTCGAGATCGAAAAGTGCGCGATCGTCGGCCATGACTGGGGCGGGTTCGTCAGCTGGCAGAGCGCGATGCGCGCGCCGGCGCGAATCGCGCGCGTGGTCAACCTCAATACGCCGTTCATGCCGCGATGGCTCCCGTCCACGCCGGGAAGTCCTGAGCATCCCAGGGTTATCTGGGTTACCAGTCCGCAGCCGGCGCCGACTAAACCCACGGCGATGGCGCGGCAGGCCGCCGCCGGGAATTTCCATTACGTGCTGCACTTCCAGCAGCCCGGGGTCGCCGAGGCCGAACTCGAACGCGACGTGCGCCGCACGCTCCGCGGCTTATATCGCGACCCGATGCCGCTGCCGCCGGTTGCGCTGCGGCCGCCGCCGGGCGTGTTTGGTCCCGCGGGCGGCGGATTGCTCGATCGGCTGCCCGACGGGCCGCTCGGCAAATACATGACCGAGGCCGACCTCGACGTGTACGTCAAGGCGTTCGAGAAAACCGGGTTTCGCGGCGGCCTCAACTGGTATCGCAATATCGACCGCAACTGGGAGGAGTCGGCCAATCTGCCCGATCGTGTCGATCAGCCAGCGCTGATGATCACCGCCGAACTCGATTTCGTGCTCTGGCCGGAACAGACGCTCGGGATGGAGCGATGGGTGCCGAATCTCAAGCGGGCCAACATCAAAGGGTCCGGCCACTGGACGCAGCAGGAGAAGCCGGCCGAGGTAAACGCGGCGCTTTTGGAATTCCTCTCCGACCTTCGCTAGCCAGGTCTCGGACGGGGCGCGATAAGTTCCGGCGGCGGGGATTTGCCGCGGCCCGCGCAGCGCCAGCGCGACCCCGGTTGAATTTTGGCGAATGTCACGTTACTCTTTAGAGATGTTTGTGAAGCCAAGTAGTGGGCTGTTGGGTTTGATGGTGGGGGTAGGGCTGAGCGCGCTGCTGGCTGCGCCGACGTGGGCGCTCGGACCCGCGGAGCTTCCTGTCGCCCCCTCGATTCGCGCCGACGCGCATACGATCCTCGCCCAGTTCGGCATCCTGACCGTCGTTCCGATCAATCCCGAGCAGGCTTTCGTCGAGGGCTACCAGGCTTATCTTGCGCGCGACCTGATGAAGACGATCGAGCGGATGACGCTCGCCGCCGAAAAGTACCCGGCACTCGCCGACTACGCGCTCTTCTATCTGGGTTCGGCCCAGCGCGACAGCGGCAACGAGCAAAGCGCCGCGGCGACTTTCCGCCGCCTGAGCCTCAGCTATCCGCAAAGCGTGTTCGCCGACCAGGCGTCGCTCCAGTACGCGGAGATCGAATTCAAGCTGGGACGGCTCGGCGACGCTCAGGCCGCGGCGGCGGCGCTTGCCGCGCGCAATCCGGCCGCGGATATCGATTCGCCCGCGATGCTGATCGGAGCGCGGTCCGCGCTTGGCCTCGGCGACGCCGGGGGCGCGTTCCGCCAGTTGCAGGCGCTGCGCGAGAAGTATCCGCAGGGCGCCGAGGACGCCGAAGCGCGCACGCTCGCCTATTCAATCGCGGCGGCCCATCCCGACGCGATCGATACCCATTCGCTCGACTACCATCGCCGCGAAGCCGCGTTGCTCCTGCATGAAGGACAGTCCTCGATGGCGCTTGCGCAGTGCGACGAGGCGTTGGCGCTCGGGCCGCCGCCGAGCGTGCGCGCCGAGACGCTGTGGCTGAGGGCGCGCGCTTCACGAGTGAATTCGGAGCGCGAGATGCTCGCGCTCAACGCCTATCTCAAGTACGCGTCGCATGGCGACAAAGCGCCCGAAGCGCTCTATCGGCTGGGCCATCTGCAATGGCGCACCGGCGATACACAAACCGCGCGGGCGACGTTTACCCGGCTGATCGAGGCGTTTCCGGCAAGCCCGCTTGCGCCGGCCGCGATGTTCGACATTGGGCGCGCCTTCGAAGACGACGCGAACTGGAACGCCGCACGCGCCGAATACCTGCGCCTGGTGCGAAGCTATCCGCATAGTGACGAGGCCGCCGACGGCCGTTTCCGTGCGCCCTTCGCGCTCTACATGACGGGCCAGTTCGACGCCGCCGCGCGCGAGTTCGCCTCGATGAAGCCGCTGGCCGCCTCCGCCTCCGAGCGCGACGGGCTTTCCTACTGGCACGCGCGCTCGCTGGAACGCTCCGGTCAGGCGGCCGCGGCCGACACGATTTACCAGGGCCTCGCGCAAAGCACGGCCAGCAACTACTACCCGGAACTGGCGGCGCGGCGAATCGGCGCGCCTGTCATACAGGGGACGGCTCCTGACACGCTTGCGGCCGACACCGCCGTACCGTCCGCCGTGCCCGGCACGCTTGCCGCGTTTCATCTGGATCGCGTCGCGGCGCTTAAGCGGCTCGGCACGACCTACCCGGAGATGATCTACCTCGAACCGGCGGAGTTGCGCGCGCTTGCCACGCAGGATGCGAGCGATCCGCGCATGCGCGATTTCGTGCTCGCCGAGTTGCAGCGTACGGGCGACTGGTACGCGGCGATCGAAGTCGCGGTGCGGCTCGAGAAAAACGGCAGCCTCGATTCCTCGGCGACCGAGCGGGTGCGTTACCCGCGCGCCTACTGGGACACGATCGCCCAAGCCGCCGGCGGCGACGCGCTTGATCCTTACCTGGTGCTGGCGCTGGTCCGCCAGGAGAGCCTGTTCAATCCGCAGGCGCGGTCGGTGAGCGACGCGCGCGGCCTGATGCAACTGATGCCGGCCACCGCCGACCGCGTAGGGCCGGCGGCCGGCGTCCAGCAAGCCTCCCTCAACCTGTATGATCCTTCGCTGAGCGTGCGCGTCGGCACGACCTATCTGAAGAGCCTGTTCGTCATGTTCGGCGGCGACCCGTTCAAGGCGGTCGCGGCCTACAACGCTGGCGAGCATGCGGTCCAGAACTGGAACGCCAAGTATCCGGGCGACGACGACCAGTGGGTCGAGAATATCGGGTTTCGCGAAACTCGCGATTACGTAAAACGGGTGATCGGGGGTCTCCGCGAGTACCGGATGCTCTATCCGTCGGCCACAGTGACGAGCGGCGGCGCGCCACACACGCAGGGCCCCTCGTAAGGTTGCCGATCGAAGCCGCAAATCGCGGAGCAGGCGGCGCGAGATCGTGAAAGCCGCCACTGCTTCTTTTTCCGTTCCATCGGGCGAAACGTTCATCGGAATAGATGTCGGCGAGAATTTTCTCGACCTCGCGATCGTCAACGCTTTTCGGCGAACGATGTCGTTCCAATCTGTCGCGCTCCACGGTCTGGGCGAGAGTCCCTGCACGGCCCTGGCTCGGAAAATCAAGGAAGTCGCTCCGGAACTCGGCGCTCGCGCGACGGTGCTGGTCGATTCGCCGCGATGTCCGCGCGACCTCGACCTGTCTGGAACCGAGCGGCGCGACCTGGTTCCGGCCCAGCGTGAAATCGACCTCGAACTCAAGCGAATCTTTCCCCTCCTGATGGCCGCGTCCGACGGCAAACCATACAAGCCGGGGCTCTCCATGTTCCCCACGCCGCTCCATACGTACTTCACGCAGTGGGCGTTCCAACCGAAGGGTAAGCCGCATCTGGCTGCCATCACGAAGGAACTGTTTGCGGCGTTCCTGAACGGCGATCGGGGCAAGAACGGCGATAGAGACAAGACGCAGCAGGACGGCGTTGGCGGAGGAACCTTCACACGCTTCATGCTGGCCGGGTTCGCAACTTATCGAGCGCTCGAACGAATCGGCATAAATTCCTTCGAGTCGTATCCCGACCTGCAAATGCGCCTGTGCGCTCCGTCAAGAACGCTTCCGCCCAAGAAGCTTCATGCGGAGGCTTTGATCGTCCGCCGTCGGATCGTCGCGTCGCTCTGCGAAAGTCTCGGAGTTGTCGCGGAGTCTTCACCGCGGACGCTGGACCAGGCTGACGCCGCGGCGATGGCGCTTGCTGCGGCGCTCTCGGCGCGCAGCGATACTTTGTGGACGGTGAGTCATCCGTGCGAAGGCCGCTTCATGCTTGCGCTTGGCCACAGTCAGTCGCAACGCCTCCGTCCCCGGGGCGCTTGACAATCGCCGGGCCGACACGCATTCAAGGTCGTAGGCAGGCCCGCGCCGGCCGAGCGGCAACGCCGATGTCACCTCAGCGCGAGTTCAAGGCGGTGTTCTTCGATCTCGACGGCACGTTGATCGATATACACGGGCCGCTCTATACCGCGGTGCGGAGCGCCCTCGACGACCTCGGTCACGAGCCGGCGCTCACGCGCGAACACTACCGTCGCGCGCTCGAACAGGACGATCCCTACCTCGGCATTCCGGAGCACAAGCGGGCCGAGTACACCAAGCTCGCCTTCGCGTATTTCCTCGCCGAGATCGATCGCACCGAGCGCCTGGAAGTGCTCCCGTATGTGCGGGAGACGCTGGCCGAGCTCAAGCGGCGCGGCTACGCGACCGCGATCATCACCAGCCGGCCCGGCGACTCGCAGCGCCTGGTGCAGAAGCTCGCGATGGTCGGGCTCGCGGCCTATTTCGACCAGGTGATCACGCAAGTCGGCTCCTCGATGAAGATTCTCGACAAGACGCAGAGCCTCAAGCAGGCGGCGATGCGCGCCGCGGTCCTGCCGCAGGCCTGCATGTACGTCGGCGACGAGCCGCGCGACGTGATGGCGGCGATTAACGCGGGTTACGGCGCGTCGGTGGCGGTGGCCACGGGACCCGCCAGCTATCGCGTGCTGAGCAATCATCCACAATACCGTGCGGACTTCGTGATGCGCTCGATGAGCGAGCTCGTCGGATTGCTGGAACGGTTGAAGAGCGACCGGGATCCGCGGAGGGACCGATCCGACAACGGCTGAGCGAGGCGCCGCTCAAATAAAGCGCAGAGCCGGCGGCGCATCCGCGAATTCGGCGCGCAGCGCCTCGAGGCTCTGCAGATCGTCAACCGTGCGAAAAAAACCGCGATGCACGCAACCGGACATCGATTGTCCCTCGGCGAGCAGTGGCGCGAACAGATCGCCCATCAGGCTGAACGGCGCCGGCCGCGGCGGCATCAGTTCGAACAGTGCCGGCTCGCATAGCAGAACGCCGCAATACATGTAGCCTTCAAGCCGCGCCGCCTCCGCCGCGCCGAGCGGGGGTGCGTAGTCGTCGAATTCGCCGTGCGCGCGGCCTCTCAGCAGACGCATCCGGCGCACTCGCGCGTCCGCGTCGATCTCGATCCGGCTGTAGGCCTGAGGCGTGCGGCTCTCGCGCAGCACCAGCGTCGCGAGGGCGCGGCGGCCGCGATGAAAATCGCCGAGGGCGCCCAAATCCAGATCGATTATCGTGTCGCAGTTGAGAATCGCGAAGGTCTCGTCACCAAAGAACTCGCGCAATCCCGGCAGCGGACCGCCCGTGCCCAACAGCGTCGCCTCGGGCGCGTAGGTGATCCGCACGCCCAGCGCTTCGCCGTTTCCAAGCGCGCTTCGCACCGCAGCGGCCAGGTGGTGGACGTTGATCGCAACCTCGGTCACGCCCGCGCGCGCGAGCATCCGGAGCGGATAATGGATAAGCGGTCGTCCGCCGACTTCGATGATCGGCTTGGGGAGAGTCGCCGTGAGCGGCATCAGCCGCTCGCCCATTCCCGCCGAAAGCACCAGCGCTTTCATCGGCCCAATATCACCGTGCGCATCTCCTTGCGCCTCGCCACGCCGGGCCCATTAGTGCGCGTCGAAGGCCGCGCGCAATCGAGGGAAGCCATTTTTCGTCTCGAGCAGACCGAGCGCCCGGCGCGCCTGCGCAGCCGCGTACGGGATGAACGCCGCGTACCCCGGTTTACCCTGACGCTCGAGAGCGTTGAAGCGTCCGATCACCTTGAGCGCGTGTTGCAGCACGCAGAGATAGTAGCTGTTGACGAATGCGGCGGCATCCGGCGAAGCGGCGCCGCGCCGCGCCAGGCCCGCAACGTAGTAATCGAGCAGGCGCCGTTCGGTCGTCTGATCGATTACGCGGGCGGTGCCGCGCGTCGTCAGCAGCACGGCGAGATCCTGCGCGGCGGGGGCGAGCAGCGCGTCCTGAAAATCGATGACCCGGATGCGGCCGTTTTGGATGAACAGATTGTGGCCGTGATAGTCGCGATGGGACAGCACGCGCGCAAGCGCGCCGAGCCGCGCGGCGAGATCGTCGAGTTCCGGCGCGAGCGCGGCGAGATCGGTGGCGGGCGCGACGCTTGCCGCTCCGCTTGCGAGAAAATCCTCCATTTCCCATCGAAAGAGCCGCTCGTCGTATGCGATCGACGCGCCGATACATCGGCGATCAAGCTGGCGTGTGCCTTCGACGTGAATCAGCAGAAGTTCGTCCACCGCGCTGCGATAGAGCGCTGCTGGCTTCGCGACACCGTCGAGCGCGGCCTGGAA
>DASXMQ010000215.1:0-42330 GCA_036495625.1 Binataceae bacterium (SeqCode)
CACTTCGCCATTCACCGAGGCCGCGAACAAGGTCGCGGTCATCGTCAAGGCGCTCCGCGAGAGCAGCGTGGCGCTGCAATACCTCGATCTGGGCGGCGGTCTGGGCATCCCCTACCAGGAAGAGCCGCCGCCGCCGTCGGAGTACGCGGCCGCGCTGCTCGGGCCGCTGCGCGGACTCGGACTCAAGCTCATCATCGAGCCGGGCCGCGTCATGGTCGGCAACGCCGGCGCGCTGGTGACGCGCGTGCTTTACGTCAAGGAGACCGACGTCAAACGCTTCATCGTGGTCGACGGCGCGATGAACGATCTCATCCGGCCCGTGCTTTACGAGGCCTACCATCAGATACTGCCGGTCGAGCGGCGAGCGGGCGACCCGATTGTTACCGCCGACGTCGTAGGTCCGGTATGCGAGAGCGGAGACTTCTTCGCGCGCGAGCGCGAGCTCAGCGCGCCGCGCGACGGCGACTTGCTGGCCGTGATGAGCGCGGGCGCCTATGGCTTCGTGATGGCGTCGAACTACAACAGCCGTCCGCGCGCGCCCGAGATAATGGTTGACGGCGGCGAGACGTACGTCGTGCGCGAGCGCGAGAGCTTCGAGGATATCGTGCGCGGCGAAAAACTCGTCAGCCTGCCCCCCGGAGGGCCCGCCTGATGCCGAAGCTCGCGTTCACCAAGATGCACGGCTGCGGCAACGACTACATCTACGTGGTTGCCGACCGCTTGCGTCCGGCGGACCCGGCCGCGCTGGCGCGCCGCCTTTCCGACCGCCGCTTCGGCATCGGCGGCGACGGGATTATCATGCTCGCGCCGTCGAAAAGCGCCGACGTGCGGATGGAGATGTACAACGCGGACGGCAGCCGCGGCGAGATGTGCGGCAACGGTATCCGTTGCCTCGCGCGCCTGCACTACGAGCGCGACGCCCGCCCGCGCAACCCGATGCTGGTCGAGACCGATTGCGGGATAAAGACCGTGGAATTGAAGCTCGACGGCGGCCGCGCTGTCGAGGCGACGGTCGATATGGGCGAGCCTATCCTGGAAGGCCGTGAAATCCCGGTAGCCGGCGACGGCCGCGTCATCGACCATCCGCTCGAGGTCGGCGGGCGCCTATGGCGCATCACCGCGGTCTCGATGGGCAATCCGCACTGCGTCGTATTCGTCGACGACGAGGCGGTCTTCGCGCTCGAGGATTCCGAATTCGCCCGCGTCGGACGCCAGTTCGAGCACCATCCGTTCTTTCCCCGCCGCGTCAACACCGAGTTCATACTGCCCGTCGCGCGCGACCGGCTGCGGATGCGAGTGTGGGAGCGTGGTTCGGGCGAAACGCTCGCCTGCGGCACCGGCGCCTGCGCGTCGCTGGTCGCCGCGGCGCTGACCGGGCGCGCCGAGCGCCGCGCAACCCTGGAATTGCGCGGCGGCAGACTCGGAATCGAATGGCGCGAGCGGGGCGAGGGCGCCAATCACGTGATGATGACGGGCGAAGCGGTCGAGGTGTTCAGCGGCGAAGTCGAAGTGGGCGACGCCGAACTGACGCCGGTCGTAGCCTAAGTCGGGAGGCGAAGCGATGTTCAACGGAGCACTGACGGCCCTGGTGACCCCCTTTCGCGACGGCGAAGTGGACGAGCACGCCCTGCGCGAAGCGGTCGAGTTCCAGATCCAGAACGGCATCGACGGGCTCGTACCCTGCGGCTCGACGGGAGAGTCGGCCACGCTCACCCACTCCGAACACGAGCAGGTGATCAGGATCGTCGTCCATCAGACGCGCAAGCGCGTGCCCGTGGTGGCCGGTACCGGCTCGAACTCGACCGCCGAGGCAATCCGTCTGACCGCTTCCGCACGCGAGGCCGGCGCCGACGGCGGGCTGATGATCTCGCCCTACTACAACAAGCCCACCCAGGACGGCATCTTCAGGCACTACAAGATGGTCGCGGCGGCGGTCGATCTGCCGCTCATCGTTTACAACATCCCCGGACGCACCGCCTCCCATATCGCGCCCGAGACTTTCGCGCGGCTGTGCGAAATCCGCAGCGTGGTGGCAATCAAGGAGGCCTCGGGTTCGATGGACCAGGTCTCTGATATCCGGCGCCTGTGCGGCGACCGCCTGACGATCCTGTCGGGCGACGACGCGCTCACGCTGCCGATGATGGCGCTCGGCGGCAAGGGCGTGGTCGCAACCGTCAGCAACCTGATGCCGCGGGAGACGCACGAGTTGGCCGCGGCCGCACTCGCCGGCGACTATGCGCGGGCGCGCGAGCTGCACTACAAGCTGCTGCCGCTGGTGCGCGCGATCTTCGTCGAGACCAATCCGATCCCGGTCAAGCAGGCGCTCGCCTTCATGGGCAAGTGCACGGCCGAGATGCGGATGCCGCTTACGCAGATGTCGCCCGGCCCGGCCGAAAAGCTACACGCGCTGATGAAGGAGATGCGCCTCATCTGAGACTCCGGTGCGCGCTCACGGACCGGGCGCGCGCGGCAAAAGGACCGAAACGAGCGGCGAGCGGGTCCTGAGCAGGGCCGCCGACACTTACTTTGTCCATGTCGTCCATGCGCGACAATGCATACTCGAGTGGCTGCGCGGACACCACCACCTCTCCCTGGTACGGATGCGCGAGCTCCAGAATGGCGAGAATGGTCAGGCCCAGCAGCGTGGAGAAAACCGCGCACATCAGCGCCTGCGAAGAAAACGCCTCGAGACCGAAGAAGTAGCTGAAGCCGATCGTGATCATCAGCCCGGCGTAAATGACCAGCCACACCACCGACGGCAGATCTTCTCTCGAATACAAGTAGCGCAGGTTGCCCTCCTCGGTCAGTTTCGAAAGCTGATCGAAACTCTTATCGACGAGCAGGGTCTGGCGCGAGTCGTCGGGCCTGTAGGTCATGACGATCTGCCATAGCAGTTGCGTGCCCGAAGAGTCGTCGATGTAGGCGAAATTCGAGTTCTCCATGGCCGGCCATTCGACGTCGATCAAGCGATGGGTGTATGCGCGGATCGCATGCTGCATTTGGCCGGCGGCAGGCGCGGGGAAGCCCTTGGAGAGCCGATAGAGGGAGACCAGCGCCACTCCTTCTTCCTGTACGTTGGCGCTTGCGCGATCGAAGCGCTCCCATGCCGCGACGATCACGAATGCGAGCAGCAGCCCATAGAAGGCGCCAAGCACGCCAAAGGTAAATCCCGCCACCTCGTGGTTTTTCTTTAACGCCTCGAGCGGCACCAGCCTCCGCACGATGTAGAGCCCGAGGACACTCAGCCCGGAAAAGACCACCGTGACGATGACTATCTGTTCCACCGTCGAAAGGTAGAGCAGCTGTTCCATCTGCGTCCCCCCATTAGGCCTCATACGCCGCCGGAAATTATACGCGGTTGAGGAAGCAAAAGAGCTATGCGGCGGCAGGACGCACAGAGGCATCCCGATCTTGCAGCGCGGCCGCGCGGTGGGTACAACACTGCCGGAAGACGGGAATCTTACGCGCGCACCTGCCGTTGACAGCCGGGCGTGCCCGACTATTCGAACATCAGGACGGTGCGCGACACTTCACCGGCTTTCATCGCGCGGAACGCCTCGTTCACGTCCTCGAGCCGGCCGCGGCGCGAGATCATGTCGTCGAGGTTGAGCCGTCCCTGGAGATAGAAATCGATGTACCGCGGCATGTCGATGCGGAAGCGGTTGGAGCCCATCAGCGAACCCGTGATCTTCCGCTCGGTGAGCAGCTTGGGCCCGTCGATCTCGACCTTCTGCCCGACCGGGATCATCCCGATTACGGTCGCGGTGCCGCCCGGCGCGAGCGCCTCGAAGCACTGCTCGGCGGCCTTCTTGAGCCCGATCGCCTCGAACGCATAGTCCACGCCGCCGTCGGTCATCTTCTGGATCGCCTCGACGGGATCGGCCGACGACGCGTCCACCGTGTGCGTGGCGCCGAGGCGCTTGGCGGTCGCGAGCTTGTGCTCGAACATGTCCACCGCGATGATCATCGCCGCGCCGGCGATGCGCGCGCCCTGGATCGCGGAAAGCCCGATCCCGCCCGCGCCGAAGACCGCCACCGTCGAGCCCGGCTCGACCTTCGCCGTGTTGAGCGCGGCGCCGACCCCGGTGGTCACGCCGCATCCGATGAGCGCGGCGCGGTCGAGCGGCATGTCGTCGCGAATCTTCACCAGCGCGTTCTCATGCACCAGCATCTTCTCGGCGTACGTCGAAAGATCGCTGAACTGGCGGATCATCGCGCCGTCCCTGGAGAGGCGCGGCTGGTCGCCCTTGGCGCGGCGGACCGCCGGGCGGTTGGTGCATCGGTAGGGATGGCCCGAGTTGCATTGCTTGCAGCGCCCGCAAAACACGGATGGACACGAGATCACGTGATCGCCCGCCTTGAGATACGTCACCGCCGCGCCGACGCGTTCGACGATGCCGGCGGCCTCGTGGCCGAGCACGGCCGGCGCGGGATGGGGCCACAGCCCTTCGACGAAATGGAGGTCGCTATGGCAGACGCCGGTGGCAACGGTGCGCACCAGAACTTCGTGCTCGCGCGGTTCGTCAACCTGGATCTCCTCGATGCTGAGCGGCTTGCCGGGTCCATGGAAAATTGCGGCTTTCATTTCGTCTCTCTCCTCTCCGAAGTCAGTCGAACATCAGAACGGTGCGCGCGACCTCGCCGGCCTTCATCGCGCGGAACGCCTCGTTGACGTCGGCGAGCTTGCCGCGCCGCGTGATCATGTCGTCGAGATTGAGGCGGCCCTGCTGGTAGAAATCGATATACCGCAGCATGTCGATGCGGAAGCGGTTGGAGCCCATGTTGGTGCCCTGGATCTTGCGCTCGGTCAGGAACTTGGGCCCGTCGAGTTCGACCTTCTGACCGACCGGGATCATGCCGATGATCGTCGCCGTGCCGCCGGGCTTGATGCAATCGAAGCAGTCCTCGGCGAGTTTCTTGAGTCCCACCGCCTCGAACGAGTAATCGACGCCGCCGCTCACGCCGAGGCCCGCGACCACCGGCTCGGAGGGCTGGCCGGGACTCGCCAGCTCGCGGATCGCCTTGACCGCGTCGGTGTGGGAGGAATCGACGGTATGGGTGGCGCCGAGCCGGCGCGCGAGGGCGAGCTTCGACTCGTACTGATCGACGGCGATGATCATCCGCGCGCCCGCGATACGCGCGCCCTGGATCGCCGCGAGGCCCACGCCGCCGCATCCGAAGACCGCGACCGTGCTTCCGGGCTCGATGCGCGCGGTGTTGAGCACCGCGCCGACGCCGGTCGTAACGCCGCATCCGATGAGCGCGGCGCGGTCGAGGGGCATGTCGTTGCCGATCTTCACCAGCGCATTCTCGTGCACCAGCATCTTCTCGGCGTACGTAGAAAGATCGGCGAACTGGCGCATCGGCTGGCCCTTGAGCGCAAGGCGCGGTTTGTCGGTCTTGCGCCGCTGCGTGGCCGCGCGGTTGGTGCAGCGGTTGGGATGGCCCGCCATGCAGTCGTCGCAGTAGCCGCAGAAGACCGAAAGGCAAGCGATAACGTGGTCGCCGGGCTTCGCGTAATCGACGGCCTTGCCGACCGCCTCGACGATGCCGGCGGCCTCATGGCCCAGCACCGCTGGCGCCGGGAAGCTGTAAAAGCCATCGACGAAATGCAGGTCGCTGTGGCAGACGCCGCTCGCCACGATGCGCACCAGGACCTCGCGATCCATCGGCTGGTCGACCTCGACGTCCTCGATAACGAGCGGCTGCTTGGGACCGTAAAATACGGCGGCTTTCATCGTCGCAATCCTCCTCAGCATTTTCGCGGCGCGGCCTGAACTCGCGGCCCCGCGCTCTCCGGACCGCCGGGCAGTCTGACTCGCTGGGTTGCTGGTTGTCGGCTGCCTGGGGTTTTGCCGGACTCGATTATTACGCGGACTCGCTTGCGCGCATTCGATTTCCGATAGACCACGACGCCGCCGCGGCTGTCAAGTTCGGGCGCCGCGCGCCGGGGCACAGCGCTCGCGTAGCTCCGACGTTTGCGCGCCGGCCTAAATCTGATCTTCGTAAGGTTTGGGCGCGCCGCCGACGAAAGCCGCCAGGGTTACATAGCAAACGAATATCCAGTCCTGGGAGTCTGCCGGCAGCCGCGTCGGCGGCGCCAGCAGAGCCACGCTGCAAGCCACCGCCACGGCCAACAGGTAAAGCGCGATCGCCGGCAGGACGCCGGCCAGATATCGCACCGCCAGGATGGCGGCCACGGCGATCGCGCCGAAGATGAACGGCGCCTCGCGCGCCCACGGCGGAAAGGCCTCGAGGAAGGGAAAGAACGGAAGCCATTCGCGAATGAAGCGCTCCACCGCGTCGCGCTCCATCAGGAACCGTCCGATGGTGCCGCTCAGCAGCAGTACCAGCATCGCGGTCAGGAATGCTGCAGGCAGCGCAGGATAGACGAGTTCTTCTCCGACTTCTCGCGAGGCCATGACCGTGATGCGTATACTGCATCAGCGGCAAATTAGTGTCTATAGATTCTTAAATGGATAATTTTGCACAAAAAACGTGCATCTATGAGCGAATTTAGCCAGTTGTCAGCGCATAAACCACGGTAAACAGGCATTGCGAAGTGCACCGGAGGTGTCCCGGACCGTCGGCGAAGCCAGCGCGCGGGGTCGCCGCACCTTGAGCGCCGACGATTCAGCGATGCGCGAACTTGTTCTCGCAATTGTTGCCGAAGGTGAACGAATAGAGGGAGAGACCGGGCTCCATCGCGTAGAGTTGCAGCAGATGACCCCAGAATTCGTCGTTGTTGACAACGTAGTACATCCGCTTGACGCCGAGTTCCACGTAGGTCCGACCGCTGCTTCCGGCGCGTACGTCCACTCCCCAGGCCGGCTTGGGTAGCGGCTTGCCGTCCTGTTCGACATAGAGCCGATGCGGTTTCGCGTCGTCAGAGCCGGCCACCAGGTAAACCGACTTGGCGCGGTAGTGCAGCGCGATCAAATCCCCAGGCGGCTTGGCCTCGACCGCATGACGCACGTATTCGTCCGCCGCGAGCCATCGGCCATTGAGCGCGAACTCGTCCAGCGGGACGTCGGCCGGCGCGGCGTAAACGATCTGCCGGGTGCGGTTCTCGCCGCCCGGGTTCGCGATATTCATCGTGTGCGCGAAGCCGAGATAGGTTTCCGGCGTCGCACGCATACAGACGCCGCCGCTCAACTCGACGTTCTCGTCTTCGGGAATCCTGTATTTGGCCTGGTTGAAGTCGAGCGCGGGATTGGCCTGCTTGAGCAATTCCTGGATCTTCTGCTCGAAGTAGCCGTACTCGCCCTCGCCCAGGTGCGTGTAGGCGATATTGCCGTTCTTGTCGATCAGGTAGTCGGCAGGCCAGCCCTCATTATGAAACGCGTACCAGATTTTGTAATCGCTATCGATCGCGACCGGAAAATCGAACCCGAAGCGCCTGGTCGCATCCGCGACTCGCTCGGGATTCTTGCCGAACTCGAACTCCGGCGTATGCACCCCGACGATGACCAGCCCCAACGGGCGATAAAGCTGGTCCCAGCGGCGCAGGTAGGGAAAGGTACGGATGCAGTTGATGCAGGTGTATTCCCAGAAATCGACCAGCACCACCTTGCCGCGCAAATCGCTCAACTTGAAAGGCGCATGGTTGAGGCATCGCGCGCAGCTGAAGTCGGGCGCAGGCGTGCCGACGTGTTCGATCGCGGCGCGCACCGATCCCGCGCCGCACACAAAGCCCGCGACGGCGGCCGCAACAGCAATCGCGGCCGCGACCGGGCGCACGCGCGAAAGCATGGCTGTCGAAATCGAGCGAATCGGCAAAATGATCCAGAAGCGTTCCATCGTGCGATGATTCAATGCCGGGCGATCCGGAGGTGTCAACCGCAGGCCTTGGATCCTGCCTCGAATACAGAATCTGGCGACTTGAGCTAGATCGAACGCACGCGCCTTTTGCCGCTTCCGGCCCCGCCTTGACTGCCCGGCTGGGCGTCCCTAGGTTTAAAGTAACGTAGCGGCAAGGAGTAAAGTTCCGATGGCGAGCGAGCTAGTTAACCACGTAACCGACGCGAACTTCGACCAGGAAGTTCTGAAATCCGATAAGGCGGTGTTAATCGACTTCTGGGCGCCGTGGTGCGCACCCTGCCGGGCCATCGCTCCGATCATCGACGAATTGGCAGGCGAGTATGCCGGCCGGCTCAAGGTGGTGAAGATCAACGTTGACGACAATCCCGAGACGCCGGCGCGCTACGGCGTCCGCGGAATTCCGAATCTACTGATCATCAGGAGCGGTCAGGTCAAAGAGCAGATCGTCGGCGCCGTGCCGAAGAGTCATCTGGTGAAGGCGGTCGACAGCGCGCTCGTCTGACTCGCACACCGATATTCCTTTAAGGCGCCGCCGCGGGTCCCGATGCGGACTCGGGCGGCGCCGCTTTATGCTGGTTCCAGTACGTGATGACCTGCGCTTCGCGGTAGTAGTAGGCATCGCGCATCTGCACCGGGACGAAGCCGGCGAGGTCGTGGCTATAGTCGAGCACCCGCGGCGCTAGCTGCGAGTCGCGGATCACCTGGGTGTCGACTGGCAGCATGGCGGTCGCAACCATCACGACCAGCGCCGACACGAGCGCGCCCAGCATCGCGCCGAGGACCGCTCCGCCCAGCCGGTCAGCCCAACTCAAATGTACTGCGCGAATAAGCTGCGCGAGCTTCGAGCCGCCCCACGCCACCACGATCATCACGGTCAGAAAAATGACGATATAACCCAGCGTCGCGCCTGTTTCGGGCTTTAGCGAAAGCGCGCGCGCAAGTTGGTCGCCGGCGGGCTTGTCGTAAACTGCGGCCAAGTAGAAGGCCGCAACCAGCGCGATGAGCGACGAGGCGATGCGCAGGATTCCGCGCCCGGCGCCTATCAATGCGCCGAGCCCGATCGCCGCTAAGATCAGATAGTCGAGGCCGTTCATCCCGTATCTATCGTTCCATGTCGTCGATCAACCTATCCCAAAGGGGCGCGGCGAACGAGCGACGGCCGCCTCGCCCGCGCTCGCCAAGCCGCGCTAATCTGCTTAAATAGCTCCATGGCGTGGGTCTATATCGAGGAACTGGGCCGCCACGTGGGCGAGGAAGTCACGCTCAAGGGATGGCTCTACAATCGCCGCTCGAGCGGCAAAATCCATTTCCTGCTGCTGCGCGACGGCACCGGGGTCTGCCAGTGCGTCGCCCTGCTCAATGAGATCGGCGCCGAGGCGTTCGCCGCCGCCGACCATCTGGGCCAGGAGACCTCGCTCGAGGTGACCGGCGCGGTGCGCGAGGACAGGCGCGCGCCCGGCGGTTTCGAGCTGACGGTCAAGCACTTCAAGGTCTACGCACCGGCGGCCGACTATCCGATCACGCCCAAGGAGCACGGCGTCGCCTTTTTGCTCGATCTCCGCCATCTGTGGGTACGCTCGGCGCGCCAGCACGCGATCCTGCGCGTGCGCGACGAGGTCGCCGCCGCCGCGCGCCAGTTCTTCAACGATCGTGGCTTCGTGCTGTTCGACGCGCCGATCCTGACGCCGACCTCGTGCGAGGGCACTACCAATCTCTTCGAAATCGACTACTTCGGGGAACGCAAGGCCTATCTCACGCAAAGCGGCCAGCTCTATGCCGAGGCGGGGGCGCTCGCGCTAGGCAAAGTGTATTGTTTCGGCCCCACATTCCGCGCCGAAAAGTCAAAGACGCGACGCCATCTGACCGAGTTCTGGATGGTCGAGCCGGAGGTCGCGTTCTACACGCTCGCCGAGGACATGCAGCTCGCCGAAGACTTCGTGGCGCATATCGTCGGCCGCGTGCTTGAACGGCGCGCATCCGACCTGGCCACGCTCGAGCGCGACCTCGAACCGCTTAAGCGCGCGGCCCGGACGCCCTATCCGCGAATCACCTACGACGACGCTATCGAGCGGCTCAAAGCCAAGGGCCTCACGGTCAAATGGGGCGACGACCTCGGCGGCGACGAGGAAACGGCGCTCTCGGCCGAGTTCGACCGGCCCGTGATGGTCCATCGCTACCCGGCCGAGTGCAAGGCTTTCTACATGAAGCGCGACCCCGACCGGCCGGAAGTGGCGCTCTGCGTCGATATGCTGGCGCCCGAGGGCTACGGCGAGATTATCGGGGGCGGCCAGCGTGAGGACGATTACGAGACGCTGCGCGCGCGCATCGTCGCGCACGGCCTGCCGGTCGAACCGCTCAACTGGTACCTCGACCTCCGGCGCTACGGCTCGGTGCCACACGCGGGGTTCGGGATGGGTATCGAGCGGGTGGTGGCATGGCTCTGCGGACTCCATCATATACGCGAGACGATCCCGTTCCCGCGGATGATGGAGCGGCTGGAGCCGTAGCTACAAAAGGCCGCGCGCCAGGCTGGAGCCGCAGGCAATCACCCCTCGCCGGCCAGCTCCGCCGCGTAGCGGAAGGCTGCCTCGCACCATCGCGCGAGCCCGGCGCCGACCAGGGCGCCGCTGCGGCGTGCTCCACAAAAAAATATTGGCCGCCCGGGACACGCCGGCCGAGGCGGCCTCGCGGCGGGGGATTCGCTCGTTTAATTCATCCGCCGACCGCGCAGGCTGACGGCTGAGCGCAAGCCGCTTGCGCCCGAGCGCGATACGGCCGAAGCCGCATGTGCGGCAAACGCTTACCCTGCTTGGGCCGCTGCGCCTTAGGGCGCGCTGCGTCACGAGGGCGGACTGCCGATGCACTGGTCGGGCACCATTAGCCCGGCTCATATATCGAGCCAGCGGTGCGGCCGGGCATCGCGAAGCGGCTCACGCGTGCCGTTCAATGTCAAGTTCGCGATCACAGATCGATCTTTTGCACCCTCGTTGCCCAAGCCACGTTCGCGCGCTAAACAGTTTCCTGTCCGGCGTAATTTTAATGGGATAGTCGCCGTACAGCCTGTAGCAGCACACGGCTTTGGCGGATTTTGCCTCTGCATGGCATCAGTTGGCCAAAGCTGCGGAACGTACCACGAGTCGCCGCTCGGCAGGATGATGGGGAGAGAGGACGGGCGGGGGCAGTTGGGGGGATGTCGAGCGGGCTGGTGGTGATGATGAAAAGGGCCTCGTCGTATGACGCGAGTCGTCGCTTTTCCACTATCGGACCCCGCGGTCCCGTTGGAGGATAATCGCGCAAGCCGCGCGCAAGCGGCAGCGCGATGCTTCCGGCGGCCATCGGCAGGTATTCCGGGCTCGCACGAGGCTTCCTCCACAAGATCGGTTCTCATCCAACTTTCAATATCTTCCGTAACATCGTCGTTGGATTTTCAGTGGCTGGAACATTGGCCGCGGCTTATCTCTGCCCGGTCTCCGTACCCTGTGTGGCCGCCGTCGATCCGCATGCTCCCGGCGCTACAGTGATAGGAGGTTGCTACCTTGCGGAGCGGACCTTTGGGACGTAGAGAGGCATATATCTCGCGATTCATCGAAGGCTCACTGTCCGGCTTTGTCCGGAGGGCCTGTACCGATCCCCTGGGAAGCGAGCGAGTTCTCAACCGCCGCGCCCGACCCGCCAGACTTCGCAACTCGACTCCGAATTCACCGCCCGAATCACCGCCGCTGAATCTGCAATGCGCCCTGCCGATTAACCTGCGCGAGTTTCTCGCCGAACAGTTCGACGACGGCGACGCATTGCGCATCGACGAGGACGGCGTCTTCACGCCGGGACACGGCGCGGGCGAGGACGCGCTCAGCCGCGTTGCGCGGGCGATCCGCCGCTACTCCACCGAACGCGCGCACGAGCGATGGGACGAATGCGCGACGGCGCTCGCCCGTATGTCCGGCGACCTCGACCGCGCGGCGGAGACCGGCGAGCGGGTAGTGCTCTGCCTGGGATGCGCCGCGCTCGAGACGGGCGAAGCCGCCGCCGGACGGCATCGCGAGGCCGGATGCCTGACGGTCGAGCTGAGCGCGATGCTGAACGGAGAGACCGGCCGCGCCGAGGATTCCCGCGACCTCACGGAGAGGCTGCGCCGCACGATCGAGGGTTTCCGTCTGGGCCGCGCCGCGCTTGGCCTCGCGCATTACGACCTCGACTGCTATATCGCCCGCGGCCAGGTGATTTTCACCTGGCGGCCTGTGTCAGGCTGAACGGCAGCGGAGCGCGGCCTGCCGCGCGGACGCGTCGCGACGCCGCGCTCGGCCTGTGCCGGCGCTATACGGGATGACGCTGGTCGGTTGAGCGCTTAGAGGGCAGAGGCGCGACGGCGGCGCTGTTCCTTGCGGCGGCGGCGTTGAGCTTCGGAGCGCTTGCGTTTGCGGCGGACACTGGGCTTTTCGTAAAAAGCCCGCTTCTTCATTTCCTTGAACACTCCCTCCTTGGCGAGCTTGCGCTTGAGCACGCGCATCGCTTGGTCGAGAGAGCCTTCAACTCTGATTTCCATAGACCTCCCTGTATCTCTCAAAGCAAGACCTTGGAGCTTAGGTCCGCCCCTTGGACGTGTCAACCGCGCCTCGATGAACCAGGGTGGGCGGCGGAAGTGCCGGCGCCGCATTCATCTCCGCATGTAAATCGCGGTCCTCTTTGCTAGATGATACCCCATCGCGGCCGAGGGGGAGGCGTCTTGCCGCATGGGCTGCCGCGACCTACGGGCTTTTTTAAGGAGAGTTACCGATGGACCTGGGTCTCGCGAACAAGGTCGTGATGATAACTGGCGCAAGCCGCGGACTGGGGCGGGCGATGGCCGAAGCGTTTGGCGCCGAGGGTGCGCGCCTTTGTCTGTGCGCGCGCGGGGCCGAGGCGCTCAAGAAGGCGGCGGCTGAGTTGCGCACGCGGGGCTACGAGGTCGACGCCGAGGCGGTCGACGTTGCCGACCCGGTTGCCGCCTCGCGCTGGGTCGAAGGCGCCGCCGCGCGGATGGGCGCGGTTGACGTGCTGGTCAACAATGCGGGCGGAGCGCGGCTCGGCGCGCTGGCGGACCTGGACGACGCGGCGTGGCAGGCCGCGTTCCAGCTTAATTTCTTCTCGGCCGTGCGGCTTTCGCGGATGTGCACGCCGTTGATGGAGCAGCGCGGCGGCGGCTCGATCATCAACATCAGTTCGATCTACGGCCGCGAGGCGGGCGGTCCGCTGACGTACAACTCCTCGAAAGCCGCGATGATCTCGTTCACCAAGATGCTTTCGCGCGAGCTTGCGCCCAAAGCAATCCGGGTCAATGCGATCGCGCCCGGGTCGATCCTTTACCCGGGAGGCAACTGGGAGAAGGCGTTCAAGGCCAATCCGGCTTTCGAGAAAGACTTCGTAAGCCACGAATTTCCCGCTGGCCGCCTGGGCCGTCCCGAAGAAGTCGCCTATGCCGTGGTATGCCTGGCCTCGCCGCGGGCAAGCTGGATAACCGGCGTCTGTCTGCCGGTGGACGGCGCCCAGGGGAGATCGCTTATCTGACGAGATTACGCGAGCGCGCAGTGAAGCGTATGCGCGTTCGCCGACTCCACGCGCGCCGCCACAGTATCGCCGGGGGCGATCGACGCGGCGGCCGGGAACACCGCCGTCTTGAATTGTGGCGTCTTGCCCGCGAGCATCCCCTGGCCCCGCCGCGCCGGCCCCTCGACCAGCACCGCGACTCGCTCGCCTATGAGCGCGCGGTTGCGCTCGGCCGCGATGCGCTCCTGGAGCGCGATGACTTCGGCCAGCCGGCGGCCCTTTTCTTCTTCGCTGACGGTGTCGCCGAGCCGAAACGCGCGCGTGTTCTCGCGCAGCGAATACTTGAAGCTGAAGGCTGAGTCGTAGCGCACCGCCGCCATCAATTCGAGCGTCGCGCGAAAGTCCGCCTCCTGCTCGCCGTGAAAGCCCACGATGATGTCGGTCGAGAGCGCAATTGCCGGCACCGCCTCGCGAATCCGCTCGACCAGGCGCAGGTATTCGCCGGCCGTGTATCCGCGTTCCATCGCGGCCAATATCCGGTCCGACCCCGATTGCACCGGCAGATGGAGCGACGGCTGCACTTTGGGCTCGGTCGCCATCGCCTCGATAACCGACTCGCTCATGTCCGAGGGATGCGGTGACGTGAAGCGGATTCGCTCGACGCCTTCGACCGCGGCGACCAGGTGCAGCAAGCGGCCGAAGTCGGTATCGCCGCAGCGGTAGGCATTGACGGTCTGTCCAAGCAGCACGATTTCGCGCGCGCCGCGGGCGGCGAGTCCGCGGATGTCTTCCAGGATGGCCTCGGGCGGAACGCTACGCTCGCGGCCGCGCACGTACGGAACCACGCAAAACGCGCAAAACCGATCGCATCCGCGCATCGCGGTCACGTACGCGCGCACGCCGCCTTCGTGCGCCGTGACAATATCGGCGTAGGTCTCCAGGCGGTCCGGGCGCACGTCGATTTGGGGCGCAGGCCGGCCTGCGCCGCCGGAACGCGCTCGGCCAAGCAATTCCGGCAGGCGCCGGTAGCTGTCCGGCCCCGCGACTAAATCCAGCCACGGCGCCTTCTCGGCAAGCGCGGCGCGGTTGTGCGTCGCCATGCATCCGAGCAATCCCAGCCGCAATCCGGGACGCGCGCGTCGCAAGCGCGCCAGATGGCCCAGGCGTTGCAGTACGCGTTCCTCGGCATGCTCGCGAATCGCGCAGGTATTGAGCAGGATTACGTCGGCCTCTTCGGGGTTGGCGGCGAACGCGTAGCCCGCGCGGCGCAGCACCGCGCCGACCAGCTCGGAATCGGCGATATTCATCTGGCAGCCGTAGGTCTCGATAAAGACCCGCGGCTGAGATGATCCGCTCCAGGGTTGTGCAGACTCTTCCATCGCGGCCAATCACAATATCAGGGGTCCGGCGCTATTGTCAGCTTGGCGGACATTCAACCCGGCGGGCGAATCGGTTCACGCCGGAGCAGAAGCGGGGTTGAAGTCTGTAATATGATCGCACAAACGTCGCTGCACGCGGAGTTCGTGAAAGCAAAGCCCCCAACCGCAATGACCGGTGCGGCGTTCCCGGCGCTGAGCGCCGAGTTCGAACGCCGGCTCGGCGCGCTGGATTGGACCGCGCTCGAGCGTACGCTCGACGAGCGCGGCTACGCGACCATCCCCGCGCTGCTGGCGCCGGCGCGATGCGCCGAGCTTGCCGCGACGTACGACGAGCGCGAGCGCTTTCGTTCGCGGGTCGTGATGGAGCGGGTGCGCTTCGGCGTGGGCGAATACAAGTATTTCGCGCCGCCGCTGCCGCCGCTGGTGGCCGCCATCCGGACCGCGATCTATCCGCATCTTGCGCCAATCGCGAACCGATGGGCGCGCGCGATGGGCCGCGACGGCACGTATCCGGCACAACTCGAGCGCTTCCTCGATATTTGCCGGCGCGCCGGGCAAACCAAATCGACCCCGCTCCTGCTCCGCTACGACGCGGGCGGCTACAACTGCCTCCACCAGGACCTTTACGGCGAGGTCGCCTTTCCGCTCCAGCTAACCTGCCTGCTGAGCCAGCCGGGCGTCGACTTCAGCGGCGGCGAATTCCTGCTAGTCGAGAACCGCCCGCGCGCACAGAGCCGCGGCGAAGCGATCGCGCTTGGGCAGGGCGAGGCGATCGTCTTCGCAACAAGCGAGCGGCCGGTCGCCGGCAGCCGCGGCCACTACCGGGTGATGATGCGCCACGGGGTGAGCCGGATGCGCGAGGGGCGGCGATTCAGTCTCGGGATCATTTTTCACGACGCCAGATGAGGCGGCATCGCGCCCGGCGGTTGCCGCATTGCCCGCGGCCTCGCTATTGTAGTCGGCGATGCAAGGGAACAGAGACCCTCGCCGGCCCGCGTTCGAACGGATGGAAGCCTCGCTGCTCGCCTGCCCCAAGTGCAATCGAGCGGTCAAAGTCCGTAAGCGTCTGCTCCTGATTCTGCCCGAGGGCGACAAGTACGAATACGTCTGTCCGCATTGCGGCTCGACCTGCGGCAGCACGATTCAGCAGGAAGTCAGGCCCCGCAGCCCTCACTGAGCGAACGCGCACGCGTCGCGCCGGGCCATGACGGGCCGGCGGCAAGCCGCCGCCGACCCGGGGCCTCAAATCCAGCTAATCAGATTTTCGAGCCGAACTGCGAAGCCGCCTAGTTCATCCCCTGACCGGAGAGCGGTTCGATATAATAAATCACGCGCTTCTCGCTGGGGGTTCGGTAGGGGTACGAATCGACACCCATGTACTTCTTGGCCAGCGAATCGATATGCGCGTCGGCTCCCTGCTCGCTTTCCTTCGCGACCTTGCCGCGAATCTGCACGTAGCGGTACGGGTTGTCGGGATCCGCGATCGAGAGCGCGACCTTGGCGCCAACCTTGAGGTTGCGGTCCTTCACCCGGCCGCGCGCCGTGTTCACGCGAATCATCCCGTCGGTATAGTCCAGCCACACGGGCGTCACCTGGGGTGAGCCGTCCTTCATGATCGTCGCAAGGTGCGCGAAGGACTTCTTGTTCGCCGACACGAGATCGAGATACTTCTCCGGAATTGCTCCCATGGCTTCCTCGTTTTGTTGGGGTGCGTCAATGCAATCGGATTACCGGCGCAAGCATAGCATCGGGACAATCGTTGCGATAAGAGCCGCGAGCGACCTGAACCGGTGTTTACGTGGGATGCCTGGAGGCGCCCGAAAAGGAAGGGATTGCGAACCAAAGCCCATATCAGCCGATCTTGACGGATCAGGGAGCCCGAACCTGTCAAGCAAATTGACTCGGTCATTTGTATTGGTTAAGAGCGAAGCCTAAACTGTCCGTCGTGCGGCAGGGCCTGGGCCTATCAGGAGAGTTTATAAATGGCGCTTTTCAATAAAGAACCAGAAAAGAACAACATTCGAACCGACGCGTCCGTGAGGCCGCAAACGGGACAGGCCGTGCCGGTGCCGCCACCGGCCCCTGTGCTCGAAAGCCGCAGCGCTCCGCCGCCGCGCCAAGCCGCGTCCGCTCCGATGGAGGGGCGCGCCTATCTCGATCAGGGCTCGAAGGTGAGCGGCAAGCTTAGTTTTGAAGGGCCTGCCCGGATCGACGGCCAGGTCGATGGCGAAATCAGCGCCAAGGACAGCGTGATGATCGGCGAGAGCGCCGTCGTAACCGCCCAGATCAAGGCCGCCTCGATAGTCGTGGCCGGCAAGATAAGCGGTGATATCACGGCCAGCCAGCGGATCGAGATTCGTCCTTCGGCCAAGGTCGTCGGCAATCTCACCGCGCCGGTGCTGGTGGTGCACGAGGGCGCCGTCTTCGAAGGTCATTGCGCGATGCAGCCTGAAGGCGCGCGCGAGGATCGCAAGCTCACCACCGTGTATCCGAAGGAAGAGCGCATGGTGGCGCAGGCCGGAGGTCAGAAGCAAGCCTGACAACCAAAGTCCGGCCGAAGCCCCGGTCAATCTGGCAAGGCTCGGGTCAGCCTGTTCGATCCGCCTCCGACACCAGCCTCCGGCGCCAGGACGATCCGCCCGCAGGCGGACGCCGCCCACGCCGGCAAGAACCGTAATCCATCCCGCACGGGAGACGCCGAATAATGCACATTCCGCCCGACTGGGGAATCTTTTTCACCCTGATTGTGTCGTTCCTCGTTTTCTGGTTTATATTCGATCGAATTTTTTTCGGCCCTTTCCTCAAGTTGCTCGGCGACCGCGAAAGCAAGCTCAAGGATCTGAGCGCGCGCGCCGAGCAACTGCTCAAAGAGGAGAAAGCTGCTGCGGAGGAGCGCGACCGCCAACTGACCGAATTGCGCCGTGAGGCACTGGCCGCGCGCGAGACCGAACGGCGCAAGGCCGAGGCCGAGGCCGCACAAATGATCGAGGAAGCCAAGGCCGAGGCGCATAAAGCCCTGGCACGCGTCAGGACCGAAATTGAAAATGAATTGCGGGCCAGCGAGCGCGAACTCGAACAACTCGGCCGCACGCTCGCCGTCGAGCTTGCGGGCCGCGTCCTCGGCCGCCCGGTGAACGGCGCCGCGCAAAGCTCATAGGGGACTTCGAACAGTCATCGATCAACCATGCTGCGTAGCATGATTTCCATCGGGTGCGCGCCGATAGCCAGAGGCTCAATCGTACGGAGCCGGATCGTATCGATCGTCCTGATCGGTGCGGCCCTGTTCGCGCCCGCATCCGGATGGTGCGCGGAGGCGGGCGGCGCCGGGGCCGAAGGCGGCTCATGGCTGTCGCTGCTCTTCTACATCATCAACTTCGCCCTGTTCGTCTGGATCCTGATGCGTTATGCGGGGCCGCCGGCGCGCAAATTTTTTGCCGACCGCGCTGGCGGCATCAGGGAGACTTTCGCGCGCGCCGAGACCGCGCTCAAACAAGCGCAGGACCTCGCCAATCGGACGGCCGAGCGGATGTCGCGGCTGGAGGCCGAAAAGCAGCAGCTCCGCGCCGACCTCGACGCCGAAAGCGGCTACATCGCCAACCGGATCCGCGAGCTCGCGCGTGAAGCCGCGGCCCGGATCGTCCGCGATACCAGGCTCACCGGCGACGCGATAACCGAGGCCGCCCAGCGCCAGGTGCGCGCGCAGCTCGCCGAAGCGACTGCGCAGCTCGCGCGCGATCTGGTGGCGAGGAATTTCAACCAGGACGATCAGGCCCGCCTGCTCCGCGGATTCGAAGAGCGCCTCGGCCGAGAGGAGCAGTGATGAAGAGTTCGCGAGTCGCCAAGCGCTACGCGCGCGCGCTGCTCGGACTCTCCGACGATCGCGCGCAGCTCGAAACCTGGGGCGCCGAACTCGAGCGCCTAGCGCGCTTAGCGGACGCTCCTGAAGTTGCCCACGGTCTCGCCTCGCCCGAGGTCTCGCACGAGGCGCGGATCGCCGCGATGGCGAAGATCGCCGAGCGGCTGGAGTTGAGCTACCCGCTGCGCTCGCTCGCGGTGGTGGTCGCGCGCCACGGCCGCATCGCCGATCTGGCCGCCGTCTCGCAGTCCTACCAGGACCAGCTCGACCTGCTGCTCGGCCGCGCGCGCGCAACCCTGACGTTCGCCCGCGAGCCGGGCGCGCAGGATACCGAGGCGGTGGTCCGCGGGCTCGAGGCGATGGTGCGCAAGACCGTGATCGCCACGGTCAGGGTTGACCAATCATTGCTCGGCGGGGTCGTGGCCGAGCTGGAGGGAAAAATCTACGACGGCAGCCTGGCCACGCGGCTGGGCGAAGCCGCCCGCCGGCTGGCGGGCTGAGGCGGCCGGGAAAAAACAACTGCCATGGCGGAAATCAGACCATCCGAAATCAGCGACATTCTGCGCAACGAGATCAAGGGCTTCGAGGGCTCGATCACCGTAAGCGAAACCGGCCGCGTGCTCTCATGCGGCGACGGCATCGCGCGCATCTACGGCCTGCAAAACGCGGCGCTCGGCGAGCTGCTGGAATTTCCCCATGGGATTTTCGGCATGGTGCTCAACCTCGAAGAGGACAACGTCGGCGCGGCGCTCTTCGGCGATCCGCAGGCGATTCGCGAGGGCGACGAGGTCAAACGCACCAGCCGCATCGCCGAGGTTCCGGTCGGCGAAGCCCTGCTCGGGCGCGTAGTCAATTCGCTCGGCCAGCCGATCGACGGCAAAGGGCCGATCAAGGCGGCCGAGCAGCGGCGAATCGAAATCAAGGCGCCCGGCATCATCCGCCGCCAGCCGGTCAAGGAACCGCTGCAAACCGGAATCAAGGCGATCGACTCGATGCTGCAGATCGGACGCGGCCAGCGCGAGCTGATCATCGGCGACCGCCAGACCGGCAAGACCGCGATCGCGCTCGACGCGATCATCAATCAGCGCGGCCAGAACGTGCAGTGCTTTTACGTCGCGATCGGGCAGAAGCGCTCGACCGTGGCGCAGGTGGTCGACAAGCTCAACCGCCACGGCGCGATGGAATACACCACGGTGGTCGCGGCGACCGCTTCGGAAGCCGCCCCGCTGCAATTCATCGCGCCCTACAGCGGCTGCACGATGGGCGAGTACTTTCGCGACACGGGGCGCCACGCGCTGCTGGTTTACGACGATCTCTCCAAGCACGCGCAAGCCTATCGCCAGCTCTCGCTGCTGCTGCGCCGCCCGCCCGGCCGCGAGGCCTACCCGGGCGACGTCTTCTACCTGCACTCGCGCCTGCTCGAGCGCGCGGCCAAGATGGGCGACGCCGACGGCGCCGGCTCCCTGACCGCGCTTCCGATCATCGAGACCCAGGCCGGCGACGTCTCGGCTTACGTTCCGACCAACGTCATCTCGATCACCGACGGCCAGATCGTGCTCGACAGCGACCTCTTCTATTCGGGCATCCGGCCCGCCGTGAACGTCGGCCTCTCGGTCTCACGCGTCGGCTTCTCGGCCGCCGTAAAAGCGATGAAGCAGGTCGGCGGCACGCTCAAGCTCGACCTCGCGCAGTACCGGGAGATGGCGGCCTTCGCCCAGTTCGGCTCGGACCTCGACCAGGCAAGCCAGCGCCTGCTGCATCGCGGCGAGCGGCTGACCGAGATGCTCAAGCAGAACCAGTACGAGCCGCTCTCGATCGAAAAGGAAGTGCTGATCATCTTCGCCGCCAACGAGGGCTATTTCGACAAGCTCGAAGTCTCGCAGATCAAGGCCTTCGAGACCGGGCTCTACGCGTTTTTCGACTCGCGCCACAAAGAGCTCCTCGACGAGATCAAGACCAAGCGCGAGCTTAGCGACGACCTGCGCAAGCGCCTGCACGCCGCGGTGGACCAGTATCAGCAGACGTTCGTCTCCGCGCAGGGCAATGGCGCCGCGAAAGCCTGACCGCGAGGCGGTGCGGGCAGCTTAGGCAACGATGGCGTCGCTCAAGGCAATCCGCCGGCGGATTTCGTCGGTCAAATCGACCCAGCAGATAACGCGCGCAATGAAGCTGGTCGCGGCGGCGCGTCTGCGCCGCGCGCAGGAAGCACTGCAGAACGCGACCCCATACCACGAGGCGCTCGAGCGGGTGGCGGACTCGCTGTTCGCGACCGAGCGCGCCGCGCTCGGCCCGGCCGAAGACGCCAGGCGCGAGACGCTGATCGTGGTGATCGGCTCGGACCGCGGCCTCTGCGGCGGTTACAACGCCAACGTGATGCGCGCGGCGGAAGAGGAAGCGCGGCGGGCCGAACGCGCCGGGGACGGGATCAAGTTTTACGCCGTCGGGCGCAAGGCGCTGGACCATCTGCGCCGCGCCGGCCACACGATCGCCCATCAGAGCGTCAACAACCCGCGCCTCGCCACCTTCGGCCTTGCGCAGGACCTGGCCTCGCGGATGCTCGCCGACTATCGCGGCGGCGGCGTGGTCGAGACTGGGCTCGTGTACAGCGAATTCCACTCGGCGCTTTCGCAGCGGCCGACCTACGAACGGCTCTTGCCGGTGAGCGAGCTCAAGCCCGAGCAGGGCGCGGGCGAAATCGCCGCGCCGGTCGATTACCTGGTCGAGCCCAGCCGCGCCGAACTGGTGCCGGTGGTGCTGCGCAGCTATCTCGAGGATTCGATTTTTCACGCGCTGCTCGAGGCCGAAGCGAGCGAGCAGGGCGCGCGGATGACCGCGATGGACAGCGCGACCAACAACGCCGCGGATATGATCGAGCGCCTCACGCTCGAGATGAACCGCGCGCGCCAGGCCGCGATCACGACCGAATTGATGGACATAGTCGGCGGCGCCGAGGCTCTCAGAGCCTGACCGGCGCGCGCCGCGATGCACGAATCCGCCAGGAACATTTTGAAGCCATGAGCGAAACAGCAACAGGCCGCATCAGCCAGGTTCTGGGCAACGTCGTTGACGTCGAGTTCCGCAACGGCGCCCTGCCGTCGATCTTCAACGCCCTGCGCGTCTCCAATCCTGCGCTCGGCACGCGCGAGGGCAATCTCGTGCTCGAGGTCGCGCAGCACCTCGGCGAAAACACCGTGCGCTGCATCGCGATGGACGCGACCGAGGGACTGGTGCGCGGGATGGCGGTCAGCGACACCGGCAATCCCATAACCGTCCCGGTCGGCCCGGAAACGCTCGGCCGCCTGATCAACGTGATCGGCGAGCCGGTCGACGAAGGCGCGGCGCTCAACGCCCCGCACCAGATGCCGATTCATCGCGACCCCCCGACCTTTGCCGACCAGGCGACCGAAGCCGAGATCCTCGAAACCGGGATCAAGGTCATCGACCTCATCTGCCCGTACGCGCGCGGCGGAAAGATCGGGCTGTTCGGCGGCGTGGGCGTGGGCAAGACCGTCACCATCATGGAGCTCATCAACAACGTCGCCAAGCAGCATGGCGGCGTCTCGGTCTTCGCCGGCGTGGGCGAGCGCTCGCGCGAAGGCAACGACCTCTATCGCGAACTGCAGGAATCCGGCGTGCTCTCGAAGACCGCGCTGGTGTATGGCCAGATGAACGAGCCGCCCGGCGCGCGCGCCCGCGTGGCGCTGACCGGCGTCACCGTGGCCGAATACTTCCGCGACGAAGAGGGCCGCGACGTGCTGTTCTTCGTCGACAACATTTTCCGCTTCGTGCAGGCCAACTCGGAAGTCTCGGCGCTGCTCGGCCGCATGCCCAGCGCCGTCGGCTATCAGCCCACCATGGGCACCGACCTCGGCGAACTCGAAGAGCGCATCACCACGACCAAGAAGGGCGCGATCACTTCGGTGCAGGCGATCTTCGTCCCCGCCGACGACTATACCGACCCCGCGCCCGCGACCACGTTCACCCATCTGGACGCGACCACCGCACTCGAGCGCAAGATTTTTGAAAAGGGCATTTTCCCCGCGGTGGACCCGCTGGGCTCGACCTCGCGCATCCTGGATCCGCAGGTCGTCGGCCAGGAGCATTACGACGTCGCGCGCCGGGTGCAGCAGATTCTCCAGCGCTACAAGGACCTCCAAGACATCATCGCGATCCTCGGGATGGACGAGCTGTCGGCGGACGACAAGCTGGTGGTCGCGCGCGCGCGCCGCATCGAGCGCTTCCTCTCGCAGGCCATGCACGTCGCCGAGCCGTTCACCAGCATCCCGGGCACCTACGTCACGCGCAAGGAGACCGTGCGCGGGTTCGCCGAAATTCTCGATGGCAAGTGCGACGACCTGCCCGAGCAGGCCTTCTACCTCGTTGGTACCATCGACGATGCGCGCGCCAAGGCCGAGCGGCTCGCGCGCGGTGAGGCGCGCTGAGCGCATCCGGATTCGCGATGGCAACGACTTTCGCATTCAAGCTCGTGACGCCGACCGGCGTGCTGTTCGACGGCGAGGCCGAGCAGGTAAACGCGGTCAACCCGCTCGGCGAGTTCGGCGTGCTTGCCGATCACGTCAACTACATCACCTCGCTCGCGCCCGGCCTGCTGACGATCCGGACAGCCGCGGGCGAAACGCTTCAGTACCTGGTCACCGGCGGGCTGGTCGAGGTCAAGGACGGCGCGATGACGGCGCTCGCGCAAAGCGCCGAAGCGCCCGACCAGATCGCTCCCGCCGATGAGACCGAGCTGCGCGCGGCCGAAGAACGGCTCTCGCAGATGAGCATGTTCGACGCGAACTACGACGAAGAACAGCAGGCGGTGATGGTGATGCGGGCGCGCCGCGACGTCGCCGAGTCGCGCCGCAGCGCCGCGGCCTGACGCTCCCGCCGATAACGAGCGATCGGAATTCCCCGCGGGCCGTTCAGAACGGCCCTCTTTTTACCTTGAAAGCGGCTGAGCTATGTGCTCCGGTTCGACAGCCGGGCGAGGTCGCGGAAAAAATCCGGATAGGTTTTGGAAACGCATCCGGGATTTTTGATCCGGATGCCCGCGGTCTTCAGTCCCGTAACCGCGAACGCCATCGCAATTCGATGGTCGTTATAGGTTTCGACCGCCGACGCGCCAATCCACGACGGCCCGATCAGCATCCCATCCTCGCTTTCGTCCACCGCCGCGCCGAGGCGGCGAAGCTCGGTCGCGAGCGCGCGCAAGCGATCGCTCTCGTGATGGCGGATGAAAGCGACGCCGCGTATCCGCGTTGGCGACGAGCAGAACGGCGCAATCGCGGCGAGCGTCGGCACGAGGTCCGGCATCCCGCCCATCTCGACATCGACGCCGTTAAGCGCCGCTCCGCTGCCGCTGACCCGGACGCCGTCGTCGCGCCATTCGATCCGGGCGCCCATCCGCGCGAGCAGCTCCAGGAACGCGATATCGCCCTGCACCGAGCCGGCGTGAAGCCCCTCCAGCACGACGCTGCCGCCAATCAGCGCGGCCGCGGCGGCAAAATAGCTCGCGCTCGAAGCGTCGGGCTCGACCGCGAAGTCGAGCTGCGGCGCGTAGCGCTGGCCGCCCGGCACGTCGATTTCGCCGCCGCGCATCGTCGCGCTCGCGCCCCATCGTTCCATCATTCGCAACGTCATCGCGATAAACGGCCGCGCGGCTTCACCCTTAACCGTGAGTTTAAGCCCGCGCGGCCACAGCGCGGCTGGCATCAGCAACGCCGAGACGAATTGCGAAGAAACCGCGGCGTCGATTTGCGCCGCGCCGCCGCTCACGCCGCTCGCGCCGATTTCGATCAGCACCGGCGGACATCCGTTGTTCCGCTCCGCGCGCGCCGATACACCGAGCGCGGCCAGCGCGTCGAGCAGCGGACCGATCGGGCGTTCGCACATCCGTTGATTCCCGTCAATCCGGAAACGCCCGCGCCCGAGCGTCAGCAAGCCCAGCAGAAAGCGCATCGCCGTGCCCGCGCCGCCGACGTCCAACTGTGCGCCGCGGACGGGGATGGCGCCGCCGCGGCCTTCGACGACGATCCGCGCCGCCGCCTCGTCGAAGGCGAGCGTAAAGCCGAGTGCGCCGAGCGCCGCGGCCATCCGGCGCGTATCGTCATTGAAGCCCGCACCGCAGAGCGTCGAGCGGCCGTCGGCCGTCGCGGCCAGCACCAATGCGCGGTTGGTGATGCTCTTGGAACCGGGGACCCTGATGGATGCGGCTATCGGATGCCTGAGCGGAGCTATTTCGATTTCGTCCACGTTAATGCTTCAGGCGCGAGCTTAGCTGCGCGCTCGAACCCGACTCAAGCCGCTGTTTGGAGGATGCAATCGGTGAATTCGTCGATCCTCGCCTACCATGACAAACATAGCTCATCAAATCACAGAATTTCACAGGTGATCCGCGTTGAAGTAAAAGGACGTTTGGTTGACTACGATAGCTAATAGGCATATTCCGTATCTGTCGAGTTTTGGCGCCGAGCGGGGGACTGCCGCTAGGCCAGGTTTGATTGTGGTCATGGAGGGGTAGCGGCAGGGGGAGAAATGTCGAGAACGACGCCCGCAATCGCAACGGTGCACAAGCAATCGATCCACGCGGCAGTGTTCGCCGCCGTGGCTCTGATGCTGTGTGGGTTATTTGCGGCGACGGCGCGGGCGGGCAGCGAAATCACCATCCTCAAGAGCAGCGTTGACCACTCCCCCTTTCCGCGTCCTGCGGCGCTCGAACCCAATATCAATTTCTGGGTCAACGCCTTTACCTACTGGAGCGAACGCGATTTCGTCATTCACGACCGCGACAATGTTTCGCTCATCTACCAGAAATTTCATATGCCGGGCGAAGGGCCTCCGACCGGCGAAGAAGTCGAGTGGGCCAATGCCTATCTGAAGGCCAAGTATGGCGACATCCTGAACCGGCTGGCGACGGGACAGCAGCCGATCGGATGGGAGGAGCAGCACGTCGCCGCGATGTTCAAGGGGCAGCCGCCTTCGGCTTACGGTCGCGCCGCGCAGAACCTGCGCGTGCAGCAGGGCCTGAGCGAACCGTTCCACGATTCGCTGCTGCTCAGCCGCTACTATCGTCCCAGGATGGAGCAGGTATTTGTCCGGGCCGGGCTGCCGCCCGAACTGGTGGCGCTGGCGTCGGTCGAGTCAGGCTTTTCGGCGCGCGCGCGCTCGAGCGCCGGGGCGCTCGGGATCTGGCAGTTCACGCGCTCGACCGGCCGCGAATTTCTCCGGATCACCCGCTATCGCGACGACCGGCTCGATCCGGTGCGTTCCACGCAAGCAGCGGCGGAACTGCTGCAGTCGAACTACCAGGCGCTCGGTACCTGGCCGCTCGCGATCACCGCTTACAACTATGGAACTGGCGGGACGGAGCGCGCTGCAGCCGAGTTCGCCAGCGACTACATGAAGATCATCCAGAATTACAATGGCGCGCACTTTGGATTCGCGGTCAAGAACTATTACGCCGAGTTCCTCGCGGCCGACCAGGTCCATCGCTACGAGGACAAATACTTTCCCGGCATCGAAAACGAAGAAGCGCCGCCGCCGCCGACCTCCTCGCCGATTCTCCATTTGCGGCGCATCATCCATCATTTTCGCGCCCGTCATCATCACGCGCACCTGAGGCAGGTATCCGACTCGCACCGGCGCACCGTGTCGGCGCCCGCAAAGCGCAGCCGCAGCGAATCCTGATTGCTGGCGCGGCGTCCGCGCGGCAAGGGGGGGCGTTCGCGCTCAGCGCAATTCGCTCGCTTCTGCAACCGCGGTGCGCGGGCTTATCGCCCGGTAACTCGGGCGCTGGCGCAATTCCCTTAGATAGCGTTCCACGCGGGGAGACTCGTCCAGCGCAAGCTGGTCGACCTCGAGCACCATCGCGAGCACCATCATCGGCACGTCCGCCATCGAAAAGCCCCCGCGCAGATATCCGCCGGACGGCGCCGCCCCGAGAGTCCTTTCGATAAACGGAAGATCGCGCTGGCGCAGGCCCTCGCGCCCTTTCTCCATGCGCTCGGCGTCGCGTTTGTCGGGATCGCTCCAGTAGGCCATCCAGATGAGCGGCAGGTCTCCGCCGAGCAACGCCTCATCGGCGAACTGTTCGAGTTCCCGCACTTGCGCGCGCGCGAGCGGATCGTCGGGCAGCAGACGCGGCGGACCGTAGCGATCGTCGAGATATTCGTCGATCACGGTCGAATCGAAAATCGTTACCCCCTCGTCCTCGATATACGGCACCTTGCCGAGCGGATGGTGCGCCAGCATCGCGGGCGGCTTCTTCCAGAGGTCGCCGGGGCGCAGATTTTCGATCCGATAGCGGAGGCGCTTCTCTTCGAGCACCACCTTGGTCTTGCTCGCGTGCGTGGAGCGGAGCGTACCCCACGGGTAATCGCGCTCGGTCGTGTAGAGAACGATCATAGAAGCGGCCTCCGGGCGGGGATTCCGACAAGTGTACCACCGACTCGGGCGAGGCCGTCAACGCCGGCGCATTGCTCCCCGCGGGCGCCATCGGCATCGGCGCGCAAGCGTCCGTCGCTCTGCTAACCTTATCGGCGATGACCGAAACGCCGGCAATGACCGCGACGGATTTGCTCGCGCCCGAGCTTCGCGACCTGGCGGCGCAGCTTGCGCGTCTGCTCGACGACCGGCGTCTTGCGGCCGCCGCAACGGCGGCGGTGGTGCGACGCGCCCCCGACGAACGCCTGGCGCTCGCGGCCCTGCTCAAGCTCGTCGAGGAGTCGCCGCGGGAGCTTAAAGAGGCGCTGGCCGATGAAGCGCTCGCCGGCGATCTGGCGCTCTGTGTCGGTGGGTCGGAGATCGTCGCCCAGGGGCTCGGCGCGATGGGTTCACGATGGCTCGAATTCTTCCACGCCGCGCGCGGCGCCAGCGCCGAATCAATCGACCGCGCGCTGCGTTTCAGCGCCGATCCCGTCGGCGAGCGGCGCGAAGCCGCGCGACGCCTTGCCGAATTCAAGCAGCGTCTCTTCCTGCGGATCGCGATCGCCGACCTCACCGGGCGGTTGGACGTGCCGGCGACGGTGCACGCAATGTCGCGGCTCGCCGAGGAATGTATCGCGGTGGCGCTCGCTTGCGCGCGCCTCATTGTCGGCCGCAATGCGCCCGCGGCCGGAGGTCTGTGCGTGCTCGGGCTGGGCAAACTGGGCGCGCGAGAGCTCAACCTCAGTTCCGACATCGATCTGATCTTCGTCTTCGACGGTCCGCAGCAGGACGCCGAGGTGGTGCGGCGGCTCTGCGAAACGCTGATCGAGCTTTTGTCGCCCGGATGTTTCCGGGTGGATGTGCGGCTCCGCCCGGGCGGCAGAAACGCGCCGCTGGTGACTCCCTTCGAGGGCGCGCTCAGCTTCTACCAGAGCTTCGGCGAAACCTGGGAGCGCGCCGCGCTGCTGCGCGCGCGGCCGGTCGCCGGCGTGATCGAGGTCGGCGAGCGATTGCTCGGCGAACTCGGCCATTTCGTCTATCGCAGCTTCCTCGACTTCGACACGCTGCGCCAGTTGCGGGCGATGAAGCAGCAAATCGAGCGCGAGCTGCGCTCGCCCGACCTGGTCGCGCGCAACATCAAGCTCGGCTACGGCGGAATTCGCGAGCTCGAGTTCATCGTGCAGGCGCTGATCCTGGTCTATGGCGGACGCGATCCGCGCCTGCGCCTGGCGGGAACGCTCGAGGCGCTCGAGCGCCTGGGCGCGCTCGGCTACCTCGACGCCGGCCGCGCGCGCGAACTCGCCGCGGCCTACCTCTTTCTGCGCGACGTCGAACACAAGCTGCAGGTCGTCGCCGCGCTTCAGACCCACGTGCTGCCGGCCGGCGACGCGGGACGCCGCGCGCTGGCGGCGCGGATGCGGCGCGGCAAGGACGACGCCGAGCGCGCCCGTTTCGAAGCCGAACTGATCAACCATCGCGCGCTGGTTGCGGCGCAATTTCGCGAGATGCTGGGCGCCGCCGAGGATCGCGGAGGACGCGCGGCTTCCGACGCCGCCGACGAGGCGTGGCGCGCAGCGCTCGACCCGCATCAGTCGACGCCGATGCTCGGGGCGCTGGGCTTCGCGCGACCCCAAGAAAGTGCCGGGCATCTGCTGGTCCTGGCGCGAGGACCGGAACATGCGATCGCGGCGGTGGCGCCGCGCCGGCGCGAACTGCTCGAGCGGCTCGGCCCGCTGCTGCTCGACGAAATCCGCGAGCTTGCCGACCCCGACCTCGCACTGATGAACCTGGCCTCGTTCATCTCGGCGATCGGCGCGCGCAGCTCCTTTCTCGAACTGCTCGAGCAGCACCCCGCAACCCGCCGCGTCGTACTGAGCCTGTTCGCCTCGAGCGCCTATCTCTCAACCATTTTCATTCGCCATCCGGACATGATCGACACCCTGGTGCGCTCCGATCTCGCGCGGCCGAGGCGCGCGCCGGCGGAACTCGACGAAGAGCTGCGAGCGATCATCGCGGCGAGTCCCGATCTCGAAAGCCGCCTCGACGCGATCCGCTCCTTTCGCCACCAGGAGTTCCTGCGCGTCGCGATCGCCGATCTCGCGGGCGACCTGGACGCCGACGCCGTGCAGGCCGAGCTTGGCCTGCTCGCCGAAGTCGTGCTGCGCTGCGCGCTGGATCTCGCGCGGACCGAAGTCGCCGCGCGTATCGCGATTCCGCCGACGCTCGAGCTGGTTGCGGTGGCGATGGGCCGGCTGGGCGCCGCCGAGATGTCCTATAACTCGGATCTCGATCTCATTTTCGTCTATCACGATCGCGGCGAGGTCGCAGAGGACAGCCGTGTCGCCGCGTCCAGGATCGTGCAGAAGTTTATCGCCGTGCTCGAGGCGCGCACGCGCGAAGGCTATGCCTACAAGATCGATCTGCGCCTGCGCCCGTCAGGCAACGCCGGACCGCTGGTGGCCTCGCTCGACGGCTTCCGCGAATACCATCGCACCAGCTCCTCGGCGGTGTGGGAGCGCCAGGCGCTGGTGCGCGCCCGCGTCATCGCGGGCGCACCGGCGCTGGGGGCCGAGGTCGAAGCGGCGCGGCGCGAATTCGTATTCGGCCGCGGGCTGGATCGGGCGGGGGTGGGCGAAATAGCCGCGATGCGCCAGCGTATCGAGCGCGAACTCGGCGTGGACGGGCGCGGTCGTCTCAATATCAAGCAGGGCCGCGGCGGACTGGTCGACGTGGAATTCCTGACCCAGATGATGGCGCTGCGCCACGGCCACGCGTATCTGCGACTGACCACCCGCTCCACGGTCGCGCTGGTGCGCGCAATCGGAGAGTGCGGTTTGCTTGGGCGCGATGCGGCCGCGGAACTGGAGGCGGACTATCGCTTCCTCTCGCGCCTGGAGAACCGGCTGCGTATCGAAACCGACCAGGCCGCGTGGGCGCTTCCGACGGCGGCCGAAGGCCTTGGTCCGCTCGCACGTCGGATGGGCTATCGCGAGGCCGACGGCGCGGCGCGTCTGCTCGCCGAGGTCGAGGCCTGCCGCTTGCGTATCCGCACGACCTTCGACGAATGCTTCCGGATCGAAATGTCGCGCGAGGAGTGAGCCGCGCGCGCCCTAAAAATCGACTTTCACTCCGCCCACGAAGTTAACCCGCGGCGAGGGAAATCCGATTACCTCATTGTAACGGCGGTCGAGCAGGTTCTGTACGCGCACGTAAACCTGCTCGCCGCGAATCCGCCCCAGGCTAAGCCCGGCGTCATACGACGCCGTCAGATCGAAGCGATTGTAGGCGGGATTGTTCTGAATCGTCGCGCTCGTCTGGTTGATGTCGTCGCGGTCGCCGACGAAATAGTATGCGAGGTTGGCCGAAATCGCGTCGTGCTCGCGCCACAGCGCCGTGTGCGCCCAGGTCAGCAGCGCGAAGGCCGCGTATTTGGGTACGCGCACCGGGCGGATTTCGGGCGACGAGGAGACGTGGGTCTCGTCGATTACGGTCAGGTTGCCGCTGAACGCGAGCTCGCGCGTCAATTGGAGCGCCGGCACAATCTCCACGCCCTGGACATCGACGCGGCCGGCGTTCTCGGCCTCGACGCATCCGGGAAACGTCGTGCAGGGTGCGGCCACGATCAGGTCGTGCACGCGGCGTGAGAAATAAGTGGAGGTAAACGACAGTTTCTCGCCGAAGGTCTTGGTGATTCCGCCGTCGTATTCGCTGGAGATCTCCGGGTTCAGCTTTGGATTGCCGAAGTCGGGAAAATACAGCTCGTTGAAGGCAGGCGCGCGAAACCCCTCGCTGTAGCTGCCGCGCAACGTCACCCCCCAGCGCGCAAGCGGTATCGCGACCGTCCACGACGGGCTTACTTCGACACCGAACTGGCTGTTGCCGTCCACGCGCAAGCCGCCGGTCAGCAGCAGCATGCCGTCCAGCAGCCGTCCCTCCTGCTCGAGGTAGCCCGCATACTCCTGGCGCCGCGCATGGAACGCGGTAAACGATTGGGTCGGCGGATCGACCGTGTCGAACAGATCCGCCGAGCGCACCCAGCGATCCTTGAAGTCGAAGCCGACGAGCGAGCGAAAACCCTCGCCCCACCGGTAGTGCAGCTCCATGTTGGCGCCGCGCGTTTCGTCCGGAATGCGGTCGCGCTGGAAGGTCTCATTGGCCGGAAACGGGGTGTCATTGATGCGCTGATCGTTGCGCACGAAGAACGTGTTCATCCGCCCCTCGAGCCGATCGCTGAACTGATGGGTGACGACCCCGTTGTAAAGCATGAACTCGTTGCGCTGATGCGCGTTGGGATCTACGGGCGTCAGAAAGTTGGAGAAGTTGACGAGACTCACGTTGGCGCGGATGTACCGCGCGAAGCCGGTGAAGGTCGTATCGGAGCTCAGATGGTAGTCGATGCGGCCGACACCCGAGAGATTGTCGGCGCTGGCATTGCGCGGACGAAACGCCGTGGTCGAAAAATAGGAAAGCGCCCCGGAGTAGGCGAGCCGTCCGTCGGCGCCGTCGAAAACCACCGCCTGGCGCTGGGTCGCGCGATTGCCGCCCTCGCCGTCGTAGCTGAGCTTGAACGGGCCGCTGCCTTCACGCGTGATCAGGTTGACCACCCCGCCGATCGCGGACGAGCCGTAGAGCGAGCCGCCCGCGCCGCGCACTACCTCGATGCGCGAGAGATTGTCGCTGGTCACGTCGGAGATATCGAAGCCGCCGGTCGCGCCGCTGTTGACGTCGACGCCGTCGAGGAGAATGAGCGTCTGCGCCGCGGTCGATCCGCGAATCGAAACGTCGGTCTGAGTGCCCGCCGATCCGCTCTGCTCAACCACAACTCCGGGAACCTGGCGCAAAGCGTCGCCCGAGGCATGGATCTGCTGTTCTTCGATCTGATGGGACCCGACGACGCTCACCGTGGTGCCGACCGAGTCGAGCGGTTGTTCCATGCGCGTCGGCGTTACCACGAACAGCATCTTGGGGACCTTGTGATGGGCTTTGGCGGACGTCCCATGCTTGTTTGACCCGGCAGGCTTGCCGGACTTGCCCTGCTGGTTCGACGCCGGTTGCGCGACTGGCGGCGCGCCAGGCGCCGGCGTCGTCTGGGCCCACACGGCGCGCGCAGCAATCGGCGATCCGGGAAAGATGAGTAGTGTCAGGACGGCGGCAATGGCGACCGATCTTTTCATAGCCTCCCTCGAGCTATGCGTCGGCCGCGCGGGGATAGGTTGACTCAGGCGCTCGGGCAGATTCCCGGCAAAGGGAGTGCAAGATGCCTAAGCCCCCTTCCCCACGGAAGGCCAACGGCTTAATAGTCACCCGGCCGGTCTCCTGGCTTGGGGATCATCCTCGGGCCCGCCTTCCCGCTCGTTAGCGGTGGCCTGCATGGGCCGTTGTCCCCCCGTACAGTTGCGGGGCAGCGCCGGACTCTAACCGGCTTCCCGTACACCGGGCGCACAAGACTGATATGATTTTCACGCGTGACGGTCAACCGTCGCATCGAGACAACGCGGTCAGGACGGCATAACTCAGGACCAGGGGATGGGCAGCGTAACGCTGATAACGGGAGCGGCGCGCAGCGGCAAAAGCGCGCACGCGCTCGCGCTGGCCAAGCGGGCCGCGGGCGCCCGGCGATTCTTCATCGCCACGGCCGAGGCGCTCGATGACGAGATGCGCGAGCGCATCGCGCATCATCGCGCGTCCCGCTCCGCCGACTTCGCGACGATCGAAGAACCGATAGCCATCGCCCCGGCGCTCGCCAAGCTCGCCCACCGCGCCGATGTCGTGGTCGTCGATTGTCTGACGCTCTGGATCTCGAACCTCCTGATGGCGCGGCTGAGCGATGAAGAGATTGTGGCCGAGGCGCGCGGCCTTGCCGGCGCGATGGAGTCCGCGCCGTTCGCGTGCTTCGTGGTGACCGGCGAAGTCGGAGCCGGAATCGTGCCGGAAAATGCGATCGCGCGCCGCTTCCGCGATCTTCTCGGATGGACCAACCAGGCAGTGGCGCGTGCGGCCGAGCGCGTGGAGCTGATGGTCGCGGGCTATCCGATACGCGTCAAATAACCGCCAGCGCGATCAGCACCGCCACCTCCACCAGTTCACCCGCGGCGCCCAGAAGATCTCCCGTCACACCGCCTAGCCATCGCCGGTATGCCGTGCGGAGCAACGCCGCAACGGCGGCGGCAACGGCATAGGCCCAAAGCGCTCGCCACGCGAGCACCGGCGCGGCCGCGAGCGCGGCGAGCGCGCTCGCCAGCGCGAGATTGCGATCGCCGCCGGACCCAACCAGCAAGGTCCCCGCGCCTTCAGGGCGCAGATAACCGATCCGCCAGCTCGCGGCCACCATCGCCCAGCGCGCAAGGCCCGGCGCAAGCCACAACGCCGCCCCGCGGCGCGCTTCTCCCATCGTCGCCAGCGCCACGCACTCGATCGCGAGAAAGAAAAAAATCGCGGCCGTGCCGAAACTGCCGATCCTGCTGTCGCGCATGATGTCGAGCGCGCGGCGCCGATCCGTTCCCGCGCCCAGTGCGTCGGCGCTGTCGGCAAGCGCGTCGAGATGGACCGCGCCGGTCAGCACGGTGAGCGTCAACACCAACAGGACCGCGGCGAGCGCGTCGCCGAAGAGTGGCGTCAGCAGCAGATTCCCGGCCGCGAGCATCGCGCCGAGCGCGAATCCAACCAGCGGAAACCATCCGAACGAAGCCGCAACCGTCTCGGTTGCGGCCGCGGCCCGCGGAAGCACCGGCAGAATAGTGAGAAAACCCGCGGCCAGGCGGATCTGAGCGAGCGCGCCGTCGCGCGCGGCCTGCGCCCCAGAGTGCGTTGCGTTCGTCTCGTTCTCCGCGCCGGGACGCTCCTCGCTCATTCGACTTTCCCGGCGATCTTCTCCGAGACGCCAGCGCTTTCGAACGTCGCCATCTCGTGAAACAGCGCGAGCGCCGCTTCGACCAGACTCATCGCAAGCGCAGCTCCCGTGCCCTCGCCCAATCGCATCTCGAGATCGACTATCGGCCGGAGGCCGAGTTTCGCAAGACCGAGCGCGTGGCCACCCTCAGAAGAGCGATGGCCGAAGAACAGGTGCGCGAAGAGGCCGGGACTCAGCCGCTCGGCGGCGACTGCCGAGGCCGTGGCGATAAACCCGTCAACCATGACCGGCACGTTCAGCGCCGCTCCGCCGAGGCACGCGCCGGCCATCGCCGCGATCTCGAAACCGCCGAGCGCGGCAAGCGTCCCCATCGGATCTTTCAGTTCCGCCCGATGGAGCTTGAGCGCGCGTTCGATAGTCGCGACCTTGTGCGGCATCGCGGCGTCATCTAGGCCCGTGCCGCGCCCGGCGAGGCGCGCCGGGCGAATCCGCGTGAACGCCGCGAGCAGCGCGGCCGCCGAAGTGCTGTTGGCGATTCCCATCTCGCCGATTCCAAGCAGCGTAGCGCCGGCCGCGGCCGCCGCGCGCGCGACTTCCACGCCGACCTCGAGCGCGGTCCGCGCCTCCTCGGCAGACATCGCCGCCTCGCGCGCCAGGTTACGCGTGCCCGCGCGGACGCGCCGATAGACCACGCCGGGCAGCGCGGCGGCGCTGGTGTCGGCGACCACCCCAACGTCGGTAATCCACAACCGATAGCCGAAACGGCGTGCGAGCACGCTTATCGCCGCGCCGCCGGCGGCGATATTGCGCAGCATCTCGGCCGTAACCGCCTGCGGGTAGGCGCTTACGCCTTCCGCCGCCACGCCGTGGTCGGCCACGAACACGCACAACGCGCCGCCGCCGAACCCGGCGCTCGCGTCGCGTCGGACCGCGGCGTAGCGGCGCACGATCTCCTCCAGGTGACCGAGGCTGCCGCGCGGCTTCGTCAGCGAGTCGAGCCTGCGGCTCGCTTCAGCGGCCGCCGCCTCGTCGGGAGGAGTTATCGCCTCGAGCGTTTCTTCGAGCAAACCCACCGCATCGCTCCCGGTCCGGTTATTCGGTATGCGCGGTATGCGCGCCGCGCGCGGGTCGCCGCGGCCGTCGAATTCAAGCTGATGGTTTGCGCGCGAACGCGCGGTGGGGATTGCACCGTCAGGCCGCTTTCTTAGCGACGCGAGCGCGACGGCTCTGCCGCCGTCGGAATCGACGGTCGCACGAGCCGCCGCGCTGTCCGGCTCCTAGGCTGCCGCCTTGCGCGCCGCCGCCAGAGCGGCTTCGAAGTTGGGCTGTTCGGCCACTTCCTTGACGTATTCGGCGTGAACGACGTTGTCGTTCTTGTCGAGCACGAATACTGCGCGGGCGAGCAGATGCAGTTCCTTGATCAGCGCGCCGTATTTCTGACCGAACTCGGCCGCCCGCCAGTCGCTGGCCGTCGTGATCTTGTCCACGCCGGCTGCGCCGCACCAGCGCGCCTGCGCGAACGGCAGGTCCATCGAGATGGTCAGGATCTGCACGTCGCCGGGCAGCTTGGAGGCTTCCTCGTTGAAGCGGCGGGTCTCCGCGTCGCACACCGGCGTGTCGATCGACGGGATCGCGGCGATGATTTTGACCTTGCCCTTGAACTGGTCGAGCGTCACCGGGGCCATCCCTTTGCCCACGGCGGTAAAGGCCGGCGCCTTCTGTCCGACCTTGATTTCCGGCCCTACCAGCGTCAGCGGATTCCCGCGCATCGTGATCGCGCCCTTGCGTTCTTCAGCCATCGTCAAATCTCCCTGCTAAAGTTACCGGCCGCGGCGAACCTGCGCTGCGGCGGGCTACGGTTTTTACCCCGGATTGGCCGTCGTGTAGCGGCGGCGGCGCTCCTGCTCGGCTAGATCGGCGGCGGCCTTTTTCGGCCGCGCCGGCATGAACCCGGGCGTGTAGTCGGTCTCCTCCCAACGGCGATCGTTGGCGTCCCAGACGTAGGGCAGTTCGACGATCGTGCCGGGCTTGTTCATCGTTTCAAACGCGCGCAGCGCATCGCCGACGATCGCGCGCTGGTTTTCCCGGTCGTCCGGCTTGCCCGTCTGATGGCCGAGCGGGTAGTTGAGAAACACCGCGCGCGGCGGATTGACGGCTTGCGTAATGTCCAGCGCCGAGGTCATGCACAGCGTCGGGATACCGGCGGCCTCGACTTCGCGCGCGATCAGTCCAACGGACTGATGGCACACGGGTCAAGCGGGCACCAGGTAAAAGGCCTCCACGTTGCGGCGGCGAAGCTCTTCGACGATTTTCGGCGCCAGTTCCTCGCGCACCTTGCGCGCCGAGTAAATCCCGCCCATGAAAGTGAACGCCGGATCGCAGAGCTCGCCGATACGCCCCGCAGCCTCGAACTCGCGCATCTGTTCGAGCGGAAAAACGCAGTTGGGATCCTTTTGCGCGTCTTTGGTCAGGTAGCCGAAGTGCCACACGCTAAGCTCGTCGCGCCGCGCGTTCTTCGGGATTAGCCGATAGCTCGCGTCCTCGCGATGGAACCGCGGCTGATCGCGGTAGAGCACGCCGCCCGAGCTCATCAGCGCAACCTTGCACTCGGCAAGAGGTTTTTTGAGCGGCGTCCACGGCGGCGGGTCGCCGTTCACGACCCATCGATAGGGCTCGTGCGCGCTGTACAACTCGCGCGTGCGTGGGATGTAGGCAACGGGCATTTCGCTACGCTCCTTGCGGGCTTTCGTCCGCCGCGGCGCCGCATCCTACGAGGCGTCGGGTGGAAACATCATCTTACCTGCATGGAATTCGCGCGCAATGAAGTCGACGAAGCCGTGCCGCAGCGGCCATTCCAGCCGGCTGTCGCGCCAGTGGATACGGCCGTCGGGGCCTTCGAACTCCTCCGCGAGACTGCCCGCGGCCATCGCCGCACGCGCCCGCTCGAGGTCGGCGGCGACCAGCGGGATCGCACGCATCCGCTTCTCCCACGCCGCGAGGCGGGGTAGTTCGTTTAGCCGAAGGCGCATCACGTGGGCGACCGGCAGATGGCAAATAGCGGCCAGGTCGGCGAGCGAGAGCGCGCCGCCGCAAAAGAAGTCGCGGCCCTCGAGTTCGCGCTCCAGCCGCGCGAGCAGCGCGCTGAACTCGGCGCGTCCCGCGTCCTGCATCGCTTTGGACTCGGGCGCGCCCGAGCGCACCGCGCCGAGGAAATACCCGAAGACGGTCGCGTCGAAAGTGCCGTCGCACAGGTCGTCGATCGCGCGCATCCGCGCCCGCTCGAACGGATCGGCGGGAAAGATCGGCGGCCGCGGATGGGCGTCCTCGAGATATTCGCAGATGATCGTGGAGTCCGCGATCGTGCGGCCGTCGTCGAGCACCAGCACCGGGACTTCCGCGCGCTCGCTCGCCTCGCGCAGATCCGGCTTGCGATCGAGCGAATAGCATCGTTCGACCATCTCGCACTCGATTCCCTTGTACTCGAGCGCCATCCGCGCCTTGCGCGCGTAAGGGCTGGTCGCAAAGGTGAAAAGCTTCATCGCACCACCTCGCTTTGTGGGGTTCAGCGCGCGCTCAGGCCGCCGTCGACGATCAGCTCGGTGCCGGTGATGTAAGACGCGTCGTCGGAGAGCAGGAATACGATTGCTTTCGCGATCTCCCACGGCGTGCCCTGGCGACGCATCGGGATGCGCGGCGCGACGCGCGCCTCGCGGTCACCGACCAGCCGGCGCACCATCGAAGAGTTGATCAATCCCGGCAGGATCGTGTTGACGCGAATCCGGTCGCGCGCGTACGTGACCGCCGCCGAGCGCGTCAGTCCGAGCAGCGCGGCTTTTGTCGTCTCGTAGGGCAGGCCCGAGCCGGTGCGCAGCGCGGCCAGCGAAGAGACGTTGACGATCGCGCCGCCGCCGGCTCGCGCCATCTCGGGCACCGCGTACTTCATCATGAAGAACTGCCCGCGCACGTTCACGTTGGACATCGTATCGAACTGCTCGGTGGTGGTTTCGAGCAGGCGGCCGCCGATCGCGATACCGACGTTGTTGACCAGCAGATCGAGCTTGCCGAACGCACCGACCGCCGCCTCGCACGCGCCGCGGCAGTCGTCCTCGCGCGTGACGTCGGCGGCGATCGAATCGGCGCGACCGCCCTCGGCGCGAATCGCCGCGGCGGTCTCGGCGGCGAGCGGCGCGGAGCGGTCGGCCACCATCACGGCGGCGCCCTCGCGCGCGCACAGAATCGCGGTCGCGCGGCCGTTGCCGATCGAAAGTGTCTCGCCCGGGTTGGGCGGACCGTCGGCGCCGCCGCCGACGATCAGGGCGACTTTTCCGTCGAGGCGTCCCATCCGGGAAACCCTCCGTCAACGCGTCGAGCGCGGCCGGCGCGGCGCCGGCTACGCGCCGAGTTTGCCCTTGATCGCTGCGTAGCTATCGAGCATCGGCAGCACCTTGTCCGCAGGCGCCGGCGGAAGGGCGAAGATAATTTCCGTAAACCCGATCTCGACCAGCTTCTTCGCCTCGTCCTCGCGCGGCGGAACGCCGAAGACGGACAGCGCGAACGACTCAAAGCGGCGACCGGCGCGGCTTGCCGCTTCGCGCAACTGTTTTACGCCGTCGGCGAGCGTGTGATTGCGCCGATAGATCGGCATCCAGCCGTCGCAGTAATCGACCACCCGCTCGAAGCATCGCTTGGCCTCCGATCCCAGCAACACCGGCGGGCCGCCCTTTTGCACCGGTTTGGGAAACGCGCGCAGCGGCGGAAAGTTCACGAATTCGCCGTGATATTCCGCCGGGTCCTTGGTCCAGATTTCGCGCATCGCCAGGATCCGCTCGCGCAAGAGCGCCCATCGCGTACGAAAGTTGGTACCGTGATCTTCCATCTCTTCGGCGTTCCATCCGCCGCCGATTCCGAGCACCAGCCGGCCGCCCGAAATCATGTCGAGCGAGGCGCACTCCTTGGCGAGCACGATCGGATCGCGTTCGATCACCAGGCACACGCCCGTGCCGAGCCTGATGCGCCTGGTCGCGGCGGCGGCCGCGCCCAGGGCGACGAAGGGATCGTGCGTGTGCCAGTACTCCTCGGGCAGATCGCCGCCACCAGGCCAGGGGCTCCTGCGGCTCGTAGGAATGTGCGTATGTTCGGGAAAGTAAAGCGCATCGAGACCGCGTTCCTCGACCGCCCGCGCGAGTTCGATCGGTTGGATCGCGTAGTCGGTCGGAAACATCATCGCGCCAAAAGTCGTCGACATCATGGCCTCCGCAAAAGTGCAGGTTGCGTTGCGAGCAGGTGATGTCAGATCGAATACCACGACCGCAGCCGTCAGCCAAAGGGAGCGACCGGCCGCGCATCCCGCCTGCGCCGCGGCTTGCCCGCAAGGGCGCGCGCCCGATACAAAGAGGATAGGCCTTCACTTCGCGCGAGGGAGGGACTTCGGCGATGGCATACGATCTCCTGATCAAGAACGGAACCGTGGTTGACGGCACGGGCGCGCCGCGTCTGCGCGCCGACGTCGCGATCAAAGACGGTGCGATCGCGGAAATCGGCAAGGTGAGCGGCGGCGCCGCGCGCACCATCGACGCCAGCGAGCTTATCGTCGCGCCGGGTTTCGTCGATCCGCACACCCACTACGACGCGCAGATTTGCTGGGACCCGCTGCTCACCTGCACCTCGTGGCACGGCGTGACCTCGGTCGTGATGGGCAATTGCGGGGTCGGGATCGCGCCCTGCAAGCCCGAGATTCGCGAGGTCGCGGCGTGGGACCTGGTCAACGTCGAGGCGATTCCGTTCGACGCGCTGAGCAAGGGCATCACCTGGGACTGGGTGAGCTTTCCTGAATTCATGGACGCGGCCGAGCGCCGCGGCGTTGGAATCAACGTCGGCTTTCTCGCGCCGCTTACGCCGTTTCGCCATTTCGTGATGGGCGCCGAATCGATGGAGCGGGCGGCGATGCCCAACGAGATCCAGCGCATCGCGGCGCTGCTCCATGAGGCGATGACGGCGGGCGCGATGGGCTTTTCCACCACCACGCTCGCGCAGCACATCGGCTTTCGCGGCCAGCCGCTCGCCTGCCGGCTCGCCAGCCGCGACGAACTGAAGGCCTGCGCCAACGTGCTCAAGGAACTCGGCAAGGGCGCGATCGAAATCGCGCTTACGCGGCGCGCGGGCCAGGTCCTCGAGGACGAATATCAACTTCTCGATTTCCTGCTCGGCGAGAGCGCGCGGCCGGTGACCTGGCTCGCGATGGCGTCGCGGCCGGACAAGCCCGAGTACGCGGAGGAGACGCTCCGGCGGCTGGAGCCGCTGATCCGGCGCGGCGGTGTGCCGCAGGTGCTGTGCAAGCCGTTCGTGGTGCAGATCGATCTGCGCAACCCCTTCAGCTTCGCCGACATGGAGGCGTGGAACCACGTCTTCAACCAGCCGGCCGAGGCGCAGAAGCGAATCTACGCCGACCCCGCGTTTCGCGATTCCTTCCGCAAGGAACTGACGCGGCCGCATCTGTTCACCGGCAAGTGGCATCGCGTCGAAGTGCTCGAAGTCGCAAGCGCCGCGCTCAAGCCGCTGGAGCGCAAAACCGTCGCGGAGATCGCCGCCGAGCGCGGCCGCGATCCGCTCGACACTTTTCTCGACCTCGCGCTCGAGGACGACCTCAATATCCAGTACACGATGGCGCAGTACCACGAAGAAGGCATCGCGCGGATGATCGGCGACTCGCGCACGATGCTCGGGCTCTCCGACGGCGGCGCGCACGTCGATATGCTGTGTGACGCCGGCTATTGCACCTACCTGCTCGGCAAGTGGGTGCGCGAGCGCCAGGCGCTGACGCTCGAGCACGCGGTCAAGCGCATCACCTCGGAACCGGCCGACTTCTTCGGCATACGCAAGCGCGGCCGTCTCGCCCGCGGACTCGCGGCCGACGTGACGATCTTCGACTACAACACGGTCGGCTCGGCCAAGCGCGCGCGCATGCAGCACGATCTCCCGGGCGGCGGGCGGCGCCTGGTGATGCCGGCCGAGGGCATCGAGTACACGATCGTCAACGGGCGCGTGCTCTACGAGCACGGGTGCGCGAGCGGCGCGATGCCGGGACAGGTGCTTCGTTCGGGACAGTGCTGAGGGCAGCCGTGCCGCGGCGATCAGACTGACGCGCGGCGCCGATCAGGTCACCGTCCAGCCCGCGTCGATCACAAACGGCGCGCCGGTTGCGAATGACGCGTCGTCGCTCGCCAGAAAAAGCGCGACCTTGGCGATCTCCTCGGGCAGACCCATCCGGTTGAACAATGAAATCCGCTTGACCGAGCTTGGCCGCGGCGGTTCGCCGTGTCTTATCCGCTCGGCCATCGGCGTCTCGATTGCGCCCGGGCAAATGCAGTTGACGCGGATATTGTAGCGGGCGTACTCGAATGCCGCCACGCGCGTCATCGCGATCACGCCGGCCTTGGCCGCACAGTACGCGACGCTGCCGCGAATCGCGACCATCCCGGCGATCGAGGCCTGGTTGATGACCGAGCCGGAGCCGAGCTTGACCATGTGCGGCAGAACGTACTTCATTCCGAGAAACACGCCGCGCAGATTGATCGCGATGACCTTGTCGAAGGCGTCCTCGCTGGTCTGGGCGATGAAGTTCGTCTCGCCCTCGATGCCGGCGTTGTTGTAAAGGACGTTGGGCGGTCCCAGGCGCTCGACCGTCGCCGCGGCCATCCGCTGCACGTCCTCGGTTTTTGCGACGTCGGCACCGATCGCGATCGCCTCGCCTCCAGCCTCGCGGATTTCACGCGCGACCTTTTCGACCGCGGCCTCGCTGATATCCGCCGCCGCGACTTTCGCTCCCTCGCGCGCGAAGAGCAGCGCGGTCGCCCTGCCCATTCCCGATCCGGCGCCGGTTATGAGAGCCACTTTCCCTTGAAGCTTCATCCCCGTCGATCCTCCTTGCGATCGCGGCCGGCAGGCCAATACAAGCGCCGGTCCGCGTGACATTCCAACGGCTCGAACCGAGCCTCTACCCAAGGCAAGGCTCTACCATTCATAGTGGCGGGCGGAAAAGTCCCGTCGAAGGCGCGCGCCCCGCGCTTGGCGCGGAAAAGTCTATCGACTCGCGCCCGCGCGGCTACATCGCCATAGGCGACTTCTTGCCGAGATGACCGCCCTTGGCTTCGCAGGATTTAGCGTCGATCGTGACGACGAAGCCCTTGCCCTTGCACGAATTCTGGCCCTTGCAGCTGTTATTCGCGTTCTTGCACGCGCTCTGACCCTTGCACGAATTCGCGCCGAGACATTTGATCTGCGGCTGCTGGGCTGACGTGCCGGAAGCGTCGGCGGCCATGAGCACACGCCCGCTGAAAGCCATCGCGACCGCTGTGGCAAGGATCGCACCCGCTACCTTCGTCGTTCTCGCCGTTTTCATCGCAGAACTCCTTGTAGTTTCGTGCCAGTTCGTGGCGTTCCCGCAAGCTCGATCGCACTTTCGAATCAACCATGCT
>DASXMQ010000216.1:0-6875 GCA_036495625.1 Binataceae bacterium (SeqCode)
GATGATCGAGGAGATTCAGCAGCACGTGAAGACGCGCCTTGCGGCGCACGAATATCCGCGCGAGTTCGAGTTCCTCGACGACTTTCCGGTGACGGTCACGGGCAAGATCAAGCGCCGCGATCTCCGCGAACGCGAGATCCAGCGCCGCGGTCAGGCGAACAAGGGCCAATGAAGCAGGCGGCCGGCTTTGCGGGCCATCAGGCCGCGCGCGACCGCGATTTCCCCGCGGCGTTTGCTTCAAACAACGCAACGCGGTAAGCACACGGATCGCTTACCTTATCGGCGAGAGGAGCACTTATGGCAGCCACCAAACCGATACCTTTCAGCGAGCTTCTGAAAGACGCGCCCAAGAACTGGGGCCGCTTCGGAGCCAATGATGAAATCGGCGCGCTCAACTTTCTGACCAGCGCCGAGGTCCTGCGGGGCATCCGCGCGGTCAAATCAGGCAAGGTCTTCACCCTGGGCGTGCCGGTCGCGCGGCCGGGCGGTGATCCGCTCTATCCCTCGCGTTCGCAGCCGATTCGCACCAACGCGATGGACAAGGGCTTCTATATCAGCGGCAAAGCGACGCCGTTCCCGGGCGGCATGGAATACGCCGACGACGTGATCACGATGTACCTGCAGGGCACCACGCAGTACGACGCGCTGGGGCACGTCTGGCATGGCGACACGATCTACAACGGCTATGACGCCAAGACCACGATCGGCAGCCTCGCGAAGTGCTCGATCCAGCCGATCGCCGAGCACGGCGTGGTCGGGCGCGGCGTGCTGATCGACGCGGCGCGCTTCAAGGGCAAGGAGAGCCTGGACGCCGGCGAGCGCATCACGCTCGACGACATGCTGGCCGCGGCCAAGAAGCAGAACTCGCCGATCGAAAAGCACGACATCATCATCATCCACACCGGATGGCTCAAGCGCTTCTACGACAAGGGCATCGAGGGCATCTTCCCCAAGGGGGTGTTCAACGAACCGGGGCTGGGGTATAGCGTCGCGTTGGCCAAGTGGTTCCACGAGATGGAGATTCCGTCGGTCGGCAGCGACACGATCGCGACCGAGCAGACCCATCACGAGGAGAGCGGCACGATGATCCCGCTGCACATGGCGCTGCTCCACTACCAGGGCGTGATCTTCAACGAAATCGACTGGACCCACGACCTCGCCGAAGACTGCGCCAAGGATGGCCAGTACACGTTTCTGTTCGTGGGCGCTCCGCTGAAGGTGGTCGGCGGGGCGGGTTCACCGGTCAACCCGATCGTAATAAAGTAGGACCATGAGCACAGCCAAAGACCCGCGCGGAATAGGCGCGCTTCGGGTGGTCGAATGCGGCCAGGGCGTATCGGCCGCCTTCGGGGCGAAGATGATCGCCGACCTGGGCGCGGAAGTAATCAAGGTGGAGCCGCCGGGCGGCGATCTGACACGCCGCCGCGGCCCGTTTCCCGGCGACAAGCCCGATCCCGAAAAGAGCGGGCTGTTCGTTTACTTAAACACCAACAAGCGTGGCGTGACTGCCGACCTGAGCAAGCCCGAGGGCCGTGAGCTGCTCGCGCGCCTGCTCGACAAGGCGGACATCTTCATTCACAACGTTCCGCCGTACGAACGCGCGAGCCAGGGCCTCGACAGCGCCGCGCTCTGCGCGAAGTACCCGGGACTGATCGTCGCGACGATCTCGATGTTCGGCGACCGCGGGCCGCGCGCCAACTGGCGCGGCTACGAGCTCAACGCCTCCAATGCCGGCGGGTGGGCTTACTTGAGCCCCGGAGCGTCACCCTACCCCGAGTTGCCGCCGCTCAAGCCCTTCGGCGCGCAGTGCGATTTCCAGGGCGGCGCGCACGCCGCGGTGACGGCAATCGCGGCGATGCGTCACAAGGTGAAGACTGGCCAGGGCCAGGCGATCGACGTCAGCGAGCGCGAAGCGATCGCGGCGATGCTCGAGATGAATTTCATGCACTGGACCTATGCCGGACGCGAAACCTCGCGCCTGGGCTCGCGCGCGCTCGGCCCGTGGTTTCTCGCCGACTGCCAGGACGGCAAGGTCTTCGTCCTCGCGGTCGAAGAGCATCAGTGGCAAAGCCTGATCAAGTTGATGGGCAATCCCGAGTGGGCCAGCGAGGAGATCTTCAAGGATCGCGTCTCGCGCGCGCAGAACATGGACGCGCTGAAGGCGTTGATGAGCGAGTGGATATCCGGATGGAAAGTCACCGACCTATACAAGGCGGCGCAGGAGGCGCGGGTCCCGTTCGCTCCTGTCAATACGATGCGGCAGATGTATGAAAGCGAGCATCTGAAGGAGCGCAAATTTTTCGTGCCGCTCGAACAGCCCGGGATGGGCAAGCTGACGGTGCCGGGCGCGCCCTCGCAGTACGAGAAGATCAAGTGGTCGCTCAGACGGCCGGCGCCGCATCTCGGCCAGCACACCGAGGAAGTGTTCTGCGGCGAGTTCGGAGTGCCGCGCGACCAACTGGCGAAGCTCAAACAGGCGGGCGTGGTCTGAAGTTCGTCTAAGTTCTGCAGGCTTGGAGCGAAGCAGACGTTAGAAAGCTGAGACGTTGCTGGAGAGTATGTTATGGCCGATTCACCGTTAGACGGCGTGCGGGTTCTGGATTTCACCTGGGCATGGGCGGGGCCATTCTGCACCCAGACGCTGGCGCATCTTGGCGCCGAAGTGATCCGGGTCGAGAGCACGCTCAGGCCGTGCGTCACGCGGATGCTTCCGCCGTTCGCCGACAACCAGCCCGGACCCAACCGCGCCGGCTACTTCAACCAGTACAACCAGGGCAAGCGCAGCATCCTGCTCGACCTGCAAAAACCCGAGGCGGTCAAACTCGCCTACCAGTTGGTGAAGCACTGCGACGTGGTGGCCGACAATTTCGCCGCCGGCGTGATCAGCAAGCTTGGCTTCAGCTACGAGAAGCTCCGCGAGATTAAACCCGACATCATCCAGATTTCGATGTCGGGTTATGGTCAGACCGGCCCGTTCCGCCGCTACGTCGGCTACGGACCGCCGGCCTCCGCGCTCTCCGGACAATTCTGGCTGACCGGGTACCCGGGCGGCGACCCGGCGGAAATCGGCGTCTCCTATCCCGACCCCAACGCCGGCGTGATGGGCGCGTATGCGATCATCGCCGCGCTGCTCCATCGCGACCTGACCGGCGAAGGCCAGTACATCGACCAGTCGCAGTGGGAAGCGGTGCTCGTGCACATGGCCGAGGGCCTGCTCGAATGGGACATCAACCATCGCGAGCCGATGCGCAAGGGCAATCATGACCTGCAGATGGCGCCGCACGAAACCTACAAGAGCAAGGGCAACGACGACCAGTGGGTATCGATCGCGGTCGGCACCGAGGATGAGTGGCGCGCGCTCTGCCAGGCGATCGGCCAGCCCGCACTGGCCGGCGACGCGCGCTTCAAGAGCGCCGAACTGCGCAAGAAAAACGAAGCGGAACTCGACGCGATAATTACCGCATGGACGCGCGCGCGCGACAAGTGGGAAGCGACCGAGACGCTCCAGCGCGCAAGCGTGGCGGCGTTTCCCGCAATGAGCAATCGCGACCTCGCCGAGGACAAATCCCTGGCCGAGCGCGGGTACCTGATGCAGCTGGAGCATCCGGAAGTCGGACGCCGTGTGCACGCCGGCATCCCGTGGAAGATGTCGGGCACGCCGAGTGAAATCCGGCATGCCGCGCCGCTGCGCGGGGCCGACACCGACGATGTGTTCAAGACCCTGCTCGGCTTCTCGCAGCAGAAGGTCGACGAGCTGCGCGCGGCGGAGGTCATCAAGTAGCCATCAAGTAACGAAACTGCCCGCGCCGCATCGCGGCCAGGGTTTATGCGAGAAGGCGGCGCGCTACATCGGCGCGCCGCCTTTTGCTTTGGGCTTCGAGTCCTGGCGAATGATCGCCGGCCAGGAACCGCGAACCCTCACGGAGAGGGAGGTAAGGTTATGACTTCCGAGGAAGAACTGATTCAGCGCTACTTCGATGCCTTCAACAGCCATGACATCGAGGCTGTAATGGCTTGCTTTCATGCGGCCCCGATAATCGTCGATGCCGCGGGAACGCGGTTCGAGGGACGCGACGAAGTCAGGCGGCATTACGAGACCGGTTTCGCGCTGATGCCGGATTGCCGCTGCGACCTTCGCACTCTCACCGGAAACTCGGGTAAAGCTGTCGCTGAATCAATGTTCTTCGGCACGCGGCCGCGAAGCGGAAAAGTAGTCGAAGCGATCGGAGCGGAAGTGGTCGAGATTGCGGACGGCAGAATCAGGGAAATTCGCGACTATCATCGGCCGCTCGCTTCCAAAGGCGGCATCACGCGAGGATTGCGCGCGAGGGCAAAAAGTTCTGCGCGAACAAGATAGAGAGCATTTCATAGCCGGCGCCGCGCGCCCTCACGGTACGATCGCGAGGCGACCTTGCCAATGAACGAAGCGGCGATAAGGCTGGGGGTATTTTTCGCCATGCTGGCCGCGATGGCGCTTTGGGAAGCCGCCGCGCCGCGCCGCTCGAGGTCGTACTCCCGGCTGAGGCGCTGGCCGAGCAACCTCGCGATCGCCGCCTTGAACACCGCGCTGGTGAGAATCCTGCTCCCCGCCACCGCCGTGAGCCTGGCCCTGCTCGGAGAGGAACGTCACTGGGGACTGCTCAACAATTCGCGGACTCCATACTGGATAGCGGTGGCCGGATCGGTCGTTTCGCTCGATGCCGCCATTTACCTTCAGCATGTGATGTTTCATGCGGTGCCGGCGCTCTGGCGCGTGCACCGGATGCATCACGCTGACCTGGACTTTGACGTAACCACCGGCGCGCGCTTCCATCCGATCGAGATGGTGCTCTCGATGCTGATCAAGTTCGGCGCGATAGCCGCGTTGGGGGCGCCTGCGCTCGGCGCGCTCATCTTCGAGGTTCTGCTCAACGCGACCTCGATGTTCAACCACGGCAATGTTCGAATCCCCGCGCAGCTCGATCGCTATCTTCGCTGGCTGACGGTTACGCCCGACATGCATCGCGTCCATCACTCGATCGTGGTGGACGAAACCAACAGCAACTTCGGCTTCAGCCTGTCGTGGTGGGACCGCTTGCTTGGAACTTATCGCGTCCAACCGGCCGCCGGACATGACGGCATGACCATCGGTATCGAGCAATTCCGTGAAGCGCGGGAGCTGTGGCTCGATCGGATGCTGGTGCAACCGTTCCGCGGACCCGCGGGCAGATACCCGATAACCTAGATGAGCGCGGCATGAGACGCGAAGGTTTTATTCTTCGCCTGGTGGTGGCCGCGGGACTGGGCGGAGCGGTCATATGGGTCGTTCTCCATCGCGAATTTCTGCAAGCGGCCAGGCTGGAAAGCGAACTGGCACGCTTTGGTCCGGCAGCGCCGATCCTGTTCATCCTGCTCTACGCGATCGCTACGGTGTTCTTTGTTCCGGGATCGGTTCTGACCGTGACCGGCGGGGCGCTGTTCGGCCCTGTGTGGGGAACTCTATGGAACCTGACCGGCGTCACGCTCGGGGCAACGGCCGCGTTTGTGGCCGCCCGCTACCTGGGCTCGGATTGGGTTGCGCGGCGCTCCGGCGAACGACTGGCGTCGCTGATCCGGGGAGTGGAAGAGGAAGGATGGCGCTTTGTCGCCTTCGTTCGTTTGGTGCCGCTCTTTCCGTTTAACCTGGTGAACTATGCCTTCGGATTGACGCGCATTCGGCTCGGCGAGTACGTGCTCGCTTCGTTCCTGTGTATGGCGCCGGGTGCGCTTGCCTATACCTACCTGGGCTACGCCGGGCGTGAGGCGGGGTCCGGAGAGGCGGGATCGATTCACAAGGCCCTGTTTGCATTGGCGCTGCTCGCGACCGTCGCTTTCCTGCCGCGGCTTCTCCGCCGGCTGAGGAGAGAGCGCGACACCGTTTGACGGACAAGAAGCGCACCGCGAGCGCAGCAAAAGTAGTTGCGGCCGCCCGATTCCAAGACGCGTTCGTTCTTCGCGGCGGGATGGAGAATTGGAACAAGGCCGGCTATCCGGTCGAAAAAATGTGAACTGTGGAATCCGCGGTATCACGGTCGAAGCATCGGCGCGACGCCTTTGTTATATAAAGACTGCCGCGTGCGGCGTCCGCGAGCGCCACGCGCCCAGAGGTGCCCAGTGCCAGTTCGCCCGCTCGACGATATCCGGGTGCTCGATCTCACCCACTTCTACAACGGCCCGTATGGGACCCTGATGCTTTCCTACCTGGGCGCCGACGTGATCAAAATCGAGCCGCCCGGACACGGCGAAGGGATGCGCTCGCTTTATCGCGCGCCCGGGCGCGAAATCAGCATCGGGTTCGCGATCCTCAACGTGAACAAACGCTCGGTCACGCTCAACTTGAAGAGCGACGAGGGCCGCGAGCTATTCAAACGGATGGTCGCGCGAGCCGACGTCGTGGCCGAGAACTTCGCCTACGGCGCGATGGAAGGTTTCGGGCTGGGCTACGACGTGCTGCGCGCTATCAATCCGCGGATCGTATACGCGACCGGCAAAGGCTACGGACTGAGCGGACCCTATCGCGACCTGCCCGCCTTCGATCCGGTGGTGCAGGCGATGAGCGGGGTGCTGAGCACCACCGGCGAAGCCGACGGTCCGCCGATGAAGGCCGGGCCGGCGGTGGTGGACATGCTCGGAGGAATTCACTTCGCGGCCGCGATTCTCGCGGCGCTGCGCAACCGTGACCGCACTGGCGAAGGGATGCTGGTCGAGGTCGCGCTGCAGGACGCGATCGTCCCCGCGCTGACCACTCATATCGGCGCCTACTATGGGATGGGAATCACCGAGACGCGCAACGGCAACTCCTCTCCCGGCGGCGTGATCGTGCCCTACAACGTTTACCCGGCGAGCGACGGCTACGT
>DASXMQ010000217.1:0-13802 GCA_036495625.1 Binataceae bacterium (SeqCode)
GCCGGTCTTCGTGTCTGTCCGTGCGATGGTCCTGCGATACTCTTGCGCGATAGCCTTGCGCCGGTCTGCTTCAATGTAAGTGTAAACACACGGCCGGCGTTCGACCAACACCGCCCGTGAGCAGGTCACCCGCCAGACGCCTCCGCACGCAGACGGCTACCCGCAAACGGCTCAAACAGACGAGCCGCGCTTGCACGGCGCGCCGCGCTCCTGCAAACCTCTGACGATGCGGATTTCCGCCGACGAACTTACTCGGAACCGATGGCCGCTCCCGGATTGAAGACCAGACTGATCCTCGCCTCGACCTCGCCGCGGCGCCGGGCTTTGCTCGCGGCGGCCGGCGTGGAGTTCGAGCTTGCCGAAAGCGGCGTCGGGGAGGAGCGCCGCGCGGACGAGCCTGCGGCGGAGTTCGCGCTCCGGATGGCCGAGGAGAAAGCGCTCGCAGTCTCGCAGCGCTCCGGTGACGCGCTGGTATTGGGCGCGGACACGGTAGTCGAGTGCGGCGGCGAAATCCTCGGCAAGCCGCGCGACCACGCCGACGCGCATCGCATGTTGCGCGCACTCTCGGGCCGCTTCCACGTCGTCGTTACAGCATTCGCGCTCGCGCGTGGCGGGCGCGTCGCCGAGAGCCGCGCGATCTCAAGCCGCGTGCGCTTCCGCGAGCTTGCAGACGAAGAAATCCACGCTTACGTCCGCACCGGCGAGCCGATGGACAAGGCGGGCGCCTACGGCATCCAGGCCGAGGGTGCGGGCCTGGTGGTCGAGGTCGAAGGCGAGCGCGACAACGTGATGGGCCTGCCGGTGGTGGAAGTAATGGCGGCGCTGCGGCGCAATTTGGCTCTGCGATAGGCGCGCCGGGATCTGGCGCGGGCACCATGCTGTCCCATGGCGAAATTGCCACGCGGCTTGCGGCGGTGCACGAGCGGATAGCATGCGCTGCCAGCCGCGCCGGGCGCGACCCGGCGGCGGTCAGGCTCGTGCTGGCGAGCAAGACGCAGCCGCCCGAGTCGCTGCGCGCCGCTTACGCAGCCGGCGCGCGCGAATTCGGCGAGAACTACGTGCAGGAGGCCGCCGCCAAACAGGACCTGCTCGCGGATCTGGACGGTCTGCGATGGCATCTGATCGGCCATCTGCAGACCAACAAGGCTCGGGAGGCCGCAAATCGCTTCGCCCTCATCCATGGCCTGGATACCGCACGCCTTGCCCGCGCCCTTGCCCGCGCGCGTCCCGCGGCCCGCGTCCCCGTGCTGATCGAAGTCAACCTCGAAGGCGAAGCGTCCAAAAAAGGTGTCGCGCCGGACGCAGCCGAACGCCTCGTCGAAGACGCGCGCGCAACGGTCGAAATCCTCGGCCTGATGACGATTCCACCGCCCGCGACCGACTCGGAGCGCTCACGCGGGCATTTCGCCGCGCTGCGCGCGATGCGCGATCGGCTTGCGGCGGCGACCGGCCTTGCGCTAAGCGAGCTTTCCATGGGAATGAGCGACGATTTCGAGATAGCGATCGAAGAGGGCGCGACGATCGTGCGGGTAGGCCGCGCGATCTTCGGCGAACGCATGCGATGACGGCGATGAGAAAGCTGGGCTTTGTCGGCGCGGGCAACATGGCCGAGGCGCTCGCCCGCGGCCTCATTGCAAACAAGGTCTTCAAAGCCGCGGAGTTGATTGCCTCGGACGTTGACCCGGCGCGCCGGCGCAAATTCAAGAGCGCGCTCAAGATCGAGGTCACCACCGACAACCTCAAAGTGCTCGGCGCGGCGCGGTCGGTGCTCTTTGCGGTAAAGCCGCAGACCATCGAGGCCGTGCTGACGGAACTCGCGCGCGGGGGCGGCGATGGGTCGTCGCGCAAGGGCGGACTGGCGGACAAGCTCTTCGTTTCGATCGCAGCCGGGGTCACGCTTGGCCGGCTGGAGGGCGCGCTAGGCGGACGCGCGCGCGTCATTCGGGTCATGCCGAACGCGCCCGCGATGGTTGGCCAGGGGATGGCGGCGCTGGTGCGCGGACGCCATGCGACCCGCGCCGACGAAGCCTTCGCACTCAAGATTTTCCGCGCAGTCGGCGACGCGGTGGCGCTTACGGACGAAGCGATGCTCGACGCGGTCACCGCCCTTTCGGGCAGCGGCCCGGCGTATGTCTATCTATTCGCCAAGTCGCTCGCCGACGCGGCCGTCGCGCAGGGGCTGCCGAAGGAACTGGCGCTCAGGATGGCGCTCAAGACGATTCGCGGCGCAGAGGAGAATATGCGCCGCTCGCCGATGACGGCCGAGGAGCTGATCCGTATCGTCGCTTCGCCCGGCGGCACAACCGAAGCCGCGCTGAGACAATTAGGCACGGACGGCTTTTCTGATATCGTGGCCCATGCGATACAAGCCGCTGCCGAGCGTTCGCGCGAACTCGGACGTGTCAGCTAGCCCCCCTCCGGAGAGTCATCGACCATGTCCGACATCCTGGTAAACTCGGTCGTGTTCGCGGCCACGACGCTGTCCACGCTGCTCCATATCTACATCTGGATCATCATTATCGCGGCGCTGCTCAGTTGGGTCCAGCCCGACCCATACAACCCCATCGTGCGTACGCTCTACGCGATGACCGAGCCGGTCTTCGACTGGGTGCGCGCGCATCTGCCGGTCTATTTCGGCGGGCTCGACCTCTCGCCCATCGTCGTCATCATCGCGGCCGAGTTTATCCAGCAGGTGTTGATCAGAGCCGTGATCCAGGCTGTGACGCCCTCGATGGCGATGTACGGCTCGTAGGATGGCCTTGGAGCCCCGCGCGCCGGCCGCGCCGCGCCCAACCGCAGGCGGATTTCCCGCATGGCTCAAGCTCGGCACCGGCTTTGTAACGCTGAGAGTGATTGTTCGCCCGGGCGCCTCGCGCTGCGGAATATTACGAATCGACCAACGTGGCCCAGTGATCGGTGTCGCGTCCGCTCCCGAGCGTGGCAAGGCCAACGCGGAGCTTATCGAAGCGGTAGCCCGAATGGCCCTGGTCGCGCGCTCGGCGGTGGAAGTGGTCTCCGGCGCCTCGGCGCGCCATAAATCGCTTCGAATTGGTTGTGACGACCCGGCTCGGACCGCCGCGGCACTAAGCTCTATTTTCTCACGAGCTTGATGATTACGGCACGAAGCGATTACGGGGCAAAGATGCTAAGGTGACTACGGAAGGACCCGGAGTCGTCGCGAATCCAGCCTGCCGCAGGCCTGATTGACACGATTTCCGGGCGTGATTAACCAAAGGGTTGAGTTCGGCTAAACCGATTCGTCTTACAGATATGCCAATTTACGAGTACCGATGCCCCAAATGCGGAACGTTCGAAACGATGCAGCGCATCACAGAACCCGCGCTCAAGCGATGTCCGACCTGCAAGAGCAAGGTCGAGCGCATCATCTCGGCGACGTCGTTCGTGCTGAAGGGCTCCGGATGGTACGCGACCGACTACGCGCGATCGGCCAGCTCCAAATCAGCCGACGTATCGGGCAACAAGCCCGCCGAGTCCGGGGACAACGGCGCTAACGGCTCTTCAGGCTCTTCGCCCTCAGAGTCATCAAGCTCATCGGACAAAAGCTCGAGCCCGGCATCTTCCGAGAAGGGCGCGAAAGTCAAAGCTTCCGACTGATTCTCAACAAGCCATTCAATTTTTCCGTCTCTCCATTGAGCGGAGGTTGCACTTCCGCAACGCCGAGTGAAGCCATATGTGTAAAAACTCGGCCATTTGATTCATTTGTTGGCTGGTACGCGTCATGCTCCTCTTACGTCGCGTTCGCAGCCCATTGCAACTCGGCGGTCCATGGTGCAAGACGAAAAAGACCCGCCTCAGCCTCGGCCCTCAATTCGATTGTGGCTCGCGGTCCTTTTGACCGTGGTAGCGTTATGGTTCATTGACACGCTCCTAAGGCCGAATTCGCAGGAGCGAGACTTTGACCACAAATAAAACTCGCCGCGTAAACGGCGCGTCGCGCGGGTAGCGCATCCGGCAGCTTTTCTGTTTGAATCGGGCCGATGCGCGCGTTTCTGCTCGATCCCCAACCGATCATTCGCCGCGACTACCCCGACCCCGCGCCGGTGGCGGGCGAAAGCATCGTGCGCGTCCGTCTTGCCGGGATTTGCGGCACCGACCTCGAATTGGCGCGAGGCTACATGTCGTTCCGCGGCGTGCCGGGCCATGAATTCGTCGGCGAGGTCGTGAACACCTGTAGCCGTCCGCTTATGGGCAAACGCGTGGTGGGCGAGATTAACGCGGGATGCGGGCGATGCGCCCGCTGCCGCGAAGGCCTCGCGCGACACTGTCCCGACCGCACCGTGCTCGGAATACTGAGCCGCGACGGGGCATTCGCCGAGTACCTGCGCCTTCCCGACGAAAATCTCATCGCCCTGCCCGACTCGGTCACCGACGAGGCCGGCGTCTTTGTCGAGCCGATCGCCGCTATCTATGAAATTTTCGAGCAGACACGGCTCGGCCGCGACACCAAAATCGCCGTGCTCGGCGACGGCCGGCTCGGCGCCCTCACCGCAATAGTGCTTCGTGCTGAGGGCTACGCGGCGGTGCTCGGCGGTCATCATCGTGACAAACTCGACCGGCTTCGCACGCTGGGACTTGAAGCGCAACTTGAAGATCGGCTGGAACCCGGCTTCGATGTCGTGATCGATTGCACCGGAGTTAGCGCCGGCCTTAACCGTGCGCTCACTTTAGTACGCCCGCGCGGAACCGTGATTCTCAAGAGCACGGCGGCCGCCGGCGCGGCGCTCAACCTGTCAGAGGCCGTGATCAACGAGCTTACGATTCTGGGTTCGCGATGCGGCCGGTTTGCGCCGGCCATCGCGGCCCTCGCAGCCGGAAAGATCGACCCGCGACCGCTCATATCCGGCATCTTTCGGCTCGACGAAGCGCCGGCCGCCATCGATGCCGCCGGACGCTCGCCAAACTTCAAGGTGTTGCTGAAACCCTGATGGCCTCAACCCTCATCGTCGGAATCGACACCGGCGGCACGTTCACCGACCTGGTCGCTATCGCGGGCGGACGCCTCCGCGTGCACAAGGTGTTATCGACACCTGACGATCCCGCGCGTGCGGTTATCGCGGGACTTAAAGCGATAGTTGAAGACGGGGTGGAGGGATCGCGCCGCGGCCGGGTTCCCGATCTGCTCACTTACAGCTCGACCGTCGCGACCAACGCCCTGCTCGAGGGCAAGGGCGGGCGCGTCCTGCTCGTGACCAACGCCGGCTTCGAGGACGTGGTCGAGATCGGCCGCCAGAATCGCCTTGACCTCTATTCGCTCGCGCCCGAGCGCCCCGAACCCCTGGTCGCGCGCGCGATGCGGCTCGGCGTGGCCGAGCGGACACACTTCGACGGCAAGGTGGCTCTCGGTCTGACCGCGGCTGAGCTCAAGCGCACGCGCCACACCGCCGCGCTGCGCGGCGCCGACTCGGTCGCGATCTGCCTGCTCCACTCCTACGCCAACCCGCAAAGCGAGCGGCAGTTGGCGCGCGCGCTGGCCCCGCTGGGCCTGCCCCTCTCGGTCTCCCATCGCATCCTTGCCGAATACCGCGAGTTCGAACGGCTCTCGACCACGGTGGTCAACGCGTACGTGGCGCCGCGGATGTCGTCGCATCTCGGCCGCCTCCAGCGCGATTTGCGCGGCGCGCGTCTGCGCGTGATGCAATCAAACGGCAGCGCGATTGGCGCCCGGCTCGCCCGCGAAGAACCGGTCCGCACGATCCTCTCGGGCCCCGCCGCCGGCGTGATTGGCGCCGCCGCGCTGGTCGGCGCAACCGGCGTCGATCGTTTCATCACCTTCGACATGGGCGGCACCTCGACCGACGTCGCGCTGTTCGACGGCCGCGCCGCCATCCGCACGCTCAGCTTCCCCGGCGGCTACGCCGTCCGCACGCCCGTCATCGACATCCATACCGTGGGCGCGGGCGGCGGCTCGATCGCGGTGGTGGATGCGGGCGGTTCGCTCAAGGTCGGGCCGGAAAGCGCCGGCGCCGATCCGGGCCCGGCCTGCTACGGCCGCGGCACCGCGCCGACGGTGACCGACGCGAACCTGGTTGCGGGGCGGCTCGTACCCGAGAATTTTCTGGGCGGCGCGATGCGTCTTTATCCGGCGCGCGCGGCGAAAGCGATCGCCGCGCTCGGCCGGGCGATGCGCACCAGCGCGGCCGATGCGGCAAGCGGCGTGATTCGCGTGGTCAACGCCAACATGGAGCGGGCGCTGCGCGTAATCACGGTCGAGCGCGGCTTCGACCCGCGCGACTTCGCGCTGATGGCGTTCGGCGGCGCGGGTCCGATGCACGCCTGTGAGCTTGCGCGCGACCTCGGAATCCGCCGTATCGTGCTGCCGCGCAATCCCGGGCTGCTTTGCGCGTGGGGCGCTCTGCAGGCGCCGCTCGGGCGCGAATACTCGCTGACGGTGCGCGAGACGGCGCCCGCGTTTCGCCGCCTCGCCGCACGCGCGGCCCCGATGCTCGCGCGGGCGCGGCGCGAACTCGCCGCCGAAGGCGCGCGACGCGGGCAGATCCGCGTCGAGCTGTTTGCCGACGTGCGCTACCGCGGCCAATCCTATGAAATCGAGGTTCCGCTAACCCCACGCTTCGCCGGCGACTTCCACGCGGCCCATCGCCGCACCTTCGGCTACGCCGCGCCCGAAGCCGCGATCGAGGTCGTCAATCTGCGCCTGCGCGCGACGGCGCCGGGCACCCTCGCCGCGCCCGAGCGTCTGGCGCGCGGGCCTCGGGCGCTCGCTCCGATGCGCCGAATCGAGGTCGTTGTCGGCGAGCGCGCGGCGGGCCGCCGCGCTCGCATGGCAGAAGTGCCGGTTTACGCGCGCGACGCGATCGCCGCCGGCGCCAGGATTCGCGGACCGGCGATCGTCGTCGAACTCAGCGCCACCGCCTACGTCGCGCCCGAGTTCACGCTGCGCGCCGACGGCTTCGGCAACCTGCACCTGGAGGCCTGAGCAAACGTGAAGATGGCGCGCGCGATGAAACTCGATGCGGTAACGCTGGCGGTGATGAACAACCGCCTCGCCGCGATCGCCGAGGAGATGGGCGTCGTGCTGGGGCAGACCGGCTTCTCACCCAATATCAAGGAGCGCCACGATTTCTCGTGCGCGCTGTTCGACGGCAGCGGCGAATTGGTCGCGCAGGCCGCCCATATTCCGGTTCACCTCGGCTCGACGCCGCTTTCCGTGCGCGCCGCGATCGAGCGGCTCGCTCTTGGCCCGGGCGACGTCGCCGCGGTGAACGACCCGTTCGCCGGCGGAACCCATCTGCCCGACCTCACCCTGGTCGCGCCGATTTTTCTCGACGGCGACCGCCGCCCCTTCGCGTTTGCCGCCAACCGCGCCCATCACGCGGACATCGGCGGGATGGCGCCCGGGTCAATGGCGCTCTCGACCGAAATCTACCAGGAGGGCTTTCGTCTGCCGCCGGTCCATCTGGTGCGCGCGGGCAAACCGGCGCGCGACGTAATGGAGCTGTTTTTTGCCAACACTCGCGTGCGCGACGAGCGCGAGGGCGACCTGCGCGCGCAAATCGCCGCGCTCAATATCGGCGCGGAACGCCTGCGCGCCCTGGTGGCGGCCAGGGGCCGCAGGCAGGTGGCGACGGCGATGGCGGCGCTTAAGGACTACGCGGACCGCCTGATGCGCGCGACGCTGCGCCGCGTCCGCCCCGGTGTTTACCGTGCCACGGATTATCTCGACGACGACGGAGTCGGCACCGGACCGATCGAAATCCGCGTTGCGATCCGGATCGGCGGCGGGCGCGCGACCGTCGATTTCACCGGCTCCGCGCCGCAGGTGCGCGGCTCGGTCAACGCCAACTACGCGATCACATTGTCGGCGACTTTCTACGTGATGAAGTGTCTCGCCGCCGAGGCCGTGCCAGCCAACGAAGGGTTGATGCGGCCGATCCGGGTGATCGCGCCGCCCGGCTCGATCGTCAACGCGCTGCCCCCGGCGGCGGTCGCGGGCGGCAACGTCGAAACCTCGCAGCGCATCGTGGACGTGCTGCTCAGAGCCCTCGCCGCCGCTGCGCCCGATCGCATCCCGGCGGCAAGTTCGGGCTCGATGTCGAACATGACGCTCGGCGGCTACGACTCGATTCGCGCCCGCCATTTCTCGTACTACGAAACGATCGCCGGCGGCGCGGGCGCGGCCCCTGGACATCCCGGCGCAGCCGGCCTGCATACGCACATGACCAACACGCTGAATACGCCAATCGAGGCGCTGGAAGCTTACTACCCGATGCGCATCACGGAGTACCGCGTGCGCCGCGGCTCAGGCGGCCGCGGCGCGGCCGCGGGCGGCGACGGCATCGTGCGCGAGATGGAGTGCCTGGTGCCCGCCACGCTGAGCCTGCTCACCGACCGGCGCATCACTCAGCCGTGGGGGCTTGCCGGCGGCGGCCCCGGCAAGGCCGGGGCGAACTATCTCGTGCGCGACGGGCGGCGAATCCGCCTCCCCGGCAAGGCCAACGAACGGCTAGAGGCCGGCGAGCGGGTGCGAATCGAAACGCCGGGCGGCGGCGGATGGGGTCGCGCGAAGCGTGGCCGCGAACGGCCCCGGTGATGCGCTAGCGCGCGTCCCGGCTGACGCCGCCGGGGTATCCGCTCCGCACGGAACAACGGCTTCGCCGTCGTCCCATCCGGAGCGCTTCGCTGTCCGACGGCGGCGCCTCGCGCCGCGTCTGATGCCACGGCGGCGGGGCGGCGCTCTCGCGCGCGCCGCCCGCCGCCGTTACTCTTGATGTGGCTTATCGAATCGGCCCGGACCGGGAGGCGCAGCGCGGATCGCCGATGGAGGAATCGCAGTTCTGGATTGGCGTGCACGGCATAATCGCCGACCGCGGGCAGCTTGTCGTGCTGCGGCGCGCGGCGCGGATGCCGTATCGGCCGGGCCACTGGGACCTTCCCGGCGGCCACCTCGCGCTCGGCGAGAGCGTCGAGGACTGCCTGATGCGCGAGGTCGGCGAGGAAACCGGCCTCGCGATCGAAATCGAGCGCTTGATCGGACTTTACAAGGATGCGCCGGAGCCATACGTGCAGGCGCTCTTCGCCTGCCGCCCGGCCGACGCGCGCCGCGAACTCGTGCTGAGACCCCGCGAGCACATCGAAGGCCGCTGGGTCACGGTCGGCGAACTCGCGCAGATGAGCGACCTCATCCCCTACCTGGCGGGGATGCTGCGGGGAGAGATGCTCGACTATCTAAAGTAGAATTCCGCGAAGCCTGCTGGAATAGAAAACCGCAGAGCGTCGGCCTACAAACCGAGAAGCTTCTCGCACGCTTCCTCGAAGTTCTCTCTGCTGAGCGGTTTGGCGTGCTCGCGCTGCAGGACGTCGTTCTCGTCCACGGTGGCTATCTTCCAGTGCTGCACCAAGGTTCCGCGACCGTCCCAGAGCAGAGCGTAGGCCATCGACCCATTGGATAGATCGGCGCGGAACGGGATGCCGAAGACCGGGCCGACGGGCTTCAGCGTAACCTCGACGCCTCGCGCGACGATCGTGAGATAGGGAAAGAACACGCCCTTCAGCGCCGGGTTTTCCATCTTCATTGTGGACGGACGGAGCGTCGCCAGGCGTTCCTTTTCGTATTCGCCGAGGAACTCGTTGGCCACCAGATGGCACAGCGCGCGCATTGCTTCCGCCATCTGATGCACAGCGCTATGCGAGCGTTCGTTCGCCTCCTGGCGCTCGCGTGTCTCACGCTCCTGCCGGGTCTCGCTTATCAGTTTGTCGCGAAGACTCATCAAATCCCTCGCCGAATTACCAAACGTCATTATGACTCCACCAGAGACACCTGAAAAGACGGGCGCCCGCCGCATTTAGCGCCCTGTCCGCGGGCGCTTGAGCATCCGCAGGCGGCCCCACCAGTAGCCCAAGAAATTCGCGCATTCGAGCTCATGGCAAATCGCGCCTTCGCGATCGCCGCGCGCCCCCGCCATCGCCATCCGCGCCGCGTTGCGTGCGAGCTTGTCCAGGTGATTGTGGCTTCTTCCGCCCGCCAGCGCCGTACCCACCCCGAACGCGAAAGCCTTGCGCCGCAAATACCCGCGATTCATCCGCGCTGCCGGAACCAGGTGAAAAACCCGCGCCTCGGCGACGAACCCCATCGCGCCGCCGCCCGCGATAATCCGCGCGAACAGTTCCGTATCCTCGCCCGAGATCGGATTGCCGCCGACCACGCCCAGGTCCTCGCGGAAGCGGCCGAAGCGCGCGAAGGTCTCACGGCGAAAACCGGTGTTGGCGCTGAAGTAGTTGCGCAACACCTCCGCGGCCGCGGGCGGCGCCGCGGCGATCGCGTCCCGGTCGTGCAACGCGAAGCGCACGTAGAGCGACGGCCCAAGCCATCGCGGAGGCGCGGCTTCCCATCGTGGCAGCACCAGCCCGCATGCCGCGTCGAGTCCGCGCCGCTCGATCGCGCCCATCATCGCCGCCGCCCAGTCGGCTTCGGCCACGGCGTCGTCGTCGATGAACAAAATGAAATCGCCGGCCGCCTCGTCCACCGCGCGGTTGCGCGCGAAGCTCGAGCCGGGACGCGGCTCGAACACGCGGCGCATCGCGAACGGGGAGCGCGCCGCCGCCTCTTCGACCACGGCCGGCGTGCGGTCGGTAGAATTGTTGTCGATCACCATACATTCCGTCTCGACGCCCGCGGGCAGACGCTGCGCGGCGAGGCTCGCGAGCGTTTCGCCGAGCGTGGCCGCGCGATTGTGAGTCGGCACCGCGAGCGTGAGGCGAATAGTCAATTGCGTGACGGGCCTGACGTGCGCGGCGCGCCTGACGCGCCGGCGGGGGTCGCGCGGGCACCCGGCCCCGGCGAGGAAGCCGCCGCCGCCGGACGTCCCGGCGCGGGCGACGGCGCGGAGGATGGTGCGCCTGACGGCTGCGGTGCCGGAGTGAGGTTTTCGATGGCAAGGGTCGGCAACGGAGCTTTCGATTGCGTGAAAGCTATCGAACCCACCGCGAGGGTCGGTTCCGCTTGCTGCTGGATCTGCGCCGGCGCGGACAGCTCGAAGCCGATATCGCGGGTTTCGCCGGGAACCAACGGCAGCACGGGGCGAACGAACCCGACAAATTCGATCGGTGTGACCACGACGCTGTGGCTCTCCTGGTAAATCAGCCGTTGTTGCGCGCCCCGTCCCGCATAGTAGCTCACGGTCAGCCGCACCTCGTCCACGCCGCGATCGCCGGCGTTGGTGATGCGGCCGAAGATGGCCGGCACGCGCGCCTCCGACATCTTGACCGCGACGTCGCTCAGCACGAGCTTGGGAAAATAGGCGCGGGCCGCCGGAATCTCGGCCTGGATATTCTGGATCGTCTTGAGCCTGCGCTTCAGGAAAAACTCGATCCCGCGGCTGCCGCTGAATTGATGCTGTTCGAGCTGCGCGATCAGCTCCTGGTATGCTGCCGCCGCTTTCGGATAGTCGAGCTTGTGGTAGATGGTCACGGCCTCGCGAGTGCCGTCGCGAATCTGATCGCGCCGGGCGAAATCGGCCAGTACGCGCCACTCATGCTGCTGCTTGACCAGCACCAGCGCGTCCTCGAACCGGAGCTTGGGATAAGCGCCGTTCTGCAGCGTCTTGTCGGCGGCGGCGTTGAGCGAATCCTGGGGCCCGGCCTTGGCGTCGATCGTCCGCTCCCACAGCGCTAGATCGGGCATCGTAACCTTGACCGGCACGACCGCGCGTTCGCCGCTAATCTGCGCCTCGCCGACTTCATAGCGCGTGCTGAACAGAATCGCGCGGAACCAGATCGGATCGACGTCGGGCGCGGCCGGGATCTCGGTCAGGAACTCCTTGAGCGGACGCGCGGCGCGATCCTCGTCGGTCAGCGTCGCGTAGCAGGCCGGGTAGTTGAACTGCTGCAGGTCGGCGAGATAGCGCGTCGCGAGGCCCTGCGGCGACTGGCCGCATCCGCCAAGCAGCGCTGCTGCGCTCAGCAGTGCGAGCGCGAGCGGCCGGATCGCGCGCAGCCGGATCGATCCATCGCGAAGGCCGGCAGAGACGGACTCTGCCGCCGTCGCGGGTTTCCAGCGGCCCGCAAGGCCTCTCCCGCGCCAGCTCCGCCTCAACCTAGCGCTCGACCGGCAGATGCGCGTCATCCCAATCGAGCATCCCGCCCTTCATGCTGCAGACCTTCTCGAAGCCGAGGCCGGTCAGGATCGCCGCGGCGGTGACGCTGCGCATGCCGGCGCGGCAGATCACCACTATCTCCTTGTCCTTGAACGGTGCGAGCTCTTTCTCGGCGCGCTCGGGCAGCTCGCGGAGCGGGATCAGCCGCGCGCCCGCGATATGGCCGAGTTCACCCAGGTATTCTTCGCGCTCGCGCACGTCGAGCAGCAACGGGGCGGCGGCGCTGCCGAGACCTCCGGCGATCTCGGCCGGCGAAAGCTGGCGCACCGAGTTCAGCTGGGCGAGCGTCGGAAAGTGGATCGCGGCGGCCTCGATCTCGGTCTGATTGGGCTGCAGCGCCTCCTGGATTCCATCGGGTAGCGGCAACCCGAGATTGTTCATGAGATCGACGTAGGCCTCGCGCGAGCGTCCTGCGACGCGCGGATTGGAGGCCTTCTCTTCGGCAATCGTGGAACGGATATGGCCGCGATAGTCGTGGGCGGGATAGACCAGGGTCGGGTCGGGCAGCGTGAAGAGCTTTTGTGTGATCGAGTCGTATTCCTCGCCCGCGTCGCCGCCGGCGAAATCGGCCCGCCCAGTGCCGTGAATCAACAGGCAATCGCCGGTCAGGACGCGGTCTTCGGCGAAGAGGCTTAGCGAGTCCGGCGTATGACCGGGCGTATAGAGCACTTTCATCTCGAAGTCACCGACGATCAGGCGCTGGCCATCCTCGAGATGCAGCGTGACGTGCGGCGCCGGCGCTCGCCGATGCATCGCGACGGGCGCGTCGGTCAGCTCGGCAAGTTCGCGCGCGCCGCTGCGATGGTCGGCATGGGTGTGGGTATCGATGATGAGATCGAGCTTCAATCTATGGTAGGCCAGAACGCCGAGGTAGCGCTCGACCTTGTCCTTGAGCGGATCGACGATCACGGCGCGCTCCATGCTCTCGGAAGCAAGCAGGTAGGTCTTGCATTTCGCATTGTTGAGTTCGCGGAAATTCATGTCCCCCTCCAAACCGCCGCGCGACGCCGTGGTGCGCACAATCGAGACGCCGCGGCGCTGACATTCGGCCCCCTGGTTCGGTCGCTCTCGACTATAGCGCCGCACGCGCTCGGGTGTGAACCATCATCGGGCAGAGGCACGTTTCGGCTTGACCGGCGGCGAGGGCCGCCTGATGATGCGGGCGGTGGAACTCCATTTCGCCGTGCCGCTCGCGATCTTCGCTTTCACCTACCTGGTGTTCGCGATCGGCAACTTTCCCGGACTCCAGCTTGACCGCACCGGCGCCGCCCTTGCGGGGGCGCTGTTGATGGTGGCGACGGGGTCGCTCAGCGAATCCAAGGCGCTCGCGGCGATCGACTTCCACACTATCCTGCTGCTGCTCGGGATGATGATCATTGTGGCCAACCTGCGCATCTCGGGCGCCTTCGCGCTGGTCGCGCGCTGGCTCCTGGAGCGGGCGCATGCGGGCTACGCGCTGCTCGCGATGACCGTGCTCGCCTCGGGCGTGCTGGCCGCGTTTTTCATCAACGACGTGGTCTGTCTGGCGCTGGCGGGACCGCTGATCGAAGTCGCCCGCATCCTGGAGATCGACGCCGCGCCGCTTCTGCTCGCGCTCGCGACCGGCAGCAACATCGGCAGCGTCGCGACCATCACCGGCAACCCGCAAAACATGATCGTCGCGGGCTTCGC
>DASXMQ010000218.1:0-9623 GCA_036495625.1 Binataceae bacterium (SeqCode)
CAAGCCGTACAACTCTTCGCGCCGCTCCGGCGCGAGTTGTTTGGAGTCGTGCACGCCCTTGATGAAGATTTCGGGCGCGAAGATCACGGCGGCGGCGACCACGGGGCCCGCCATCGGTCCGACGCCCGCCTCATCAATCCCTGCCACCACCTCGACGCCGCTGCGCCAGAGCTTGCGCTCGTGGCGGAGATCCGGATGCCTGGTCATTGCGCCGCTCCCCCACCGCACTGATGCGCCGATTATCGGCGCGCATCCGCGCGAGGTCAAATCCCTGCCGCGATCGACGCGATTTTTCCACTACGCGAGACGCCTGAGGCGCGCGCGCCGCAGCGTTTCCGCGACTCCTTCGGGATCGGGAATGTCGTAGAGCCGGATCGCGTAGTCGGCGCTCGCGGCGGAGGCGATGATGATGTTGCCGAGGCCCATCGCGCGCTGCATGAAACGCCGCTCGACATCGACCGAGCGAATGTCGGCCAGTTCCATCTCGCGCCGATGGCGCGCCAGGATGCCCTTGTTCTCGATCACCCGTTCCGAAGTGATGCTCCACGAGATGAAACGGCGCCTCAGCGCGGTCTGCGCGAAGCTTGCCGCTCCGAGCATCATCAAAAATAGGCTGAGGGCGCGGGCGTGGAGGTTTGCGACCTCGCAGGCGAATCCCGCCACGATGAAGAAGCAGCAAGTGACGATCGCGCCGACGAAGTGCCACCAGGCTGGATGCACCCGCATCAGCGCGTACTCGCGCTTATCCGCCGGTTTCGGCTCGTAAAGCCGCGCGCCGCAGCGCCTGCAGAATTGCGCCTCGGGGTCCGAATTGGATCCGCACTGCGGACATCTCATCGCGGACATCTCATAGGATGATCGCTTTCGCGCCGGCGCTCGCATGCCGCCGGCGCATTTCGCCTCGCCGGTGCCGCCGCCGACAGGTTTCCGATGCGCGGCGCTTCATGTTAGTTCTGCCTACCATGAAGATAGCGCTGTTCGGAATCAACTATGGACCGTGTGCGGATCCGCGGGCTGCCGGCGATGTCGCGCGCGCCGCGGAAACCGCCGGCTTCGAGAGCCTCTGGACCGGCGAGCATATCGTACTGCCGGACCCGCAGGCGCCGCCCTCGCCGGCGGCGCCCGAGACTCCATTTATCGACTCTCTGATTGCACTGACCTTCGCCGCCGCGCAGACCAGGACGATCCGCCTCGGCACCGGAATCATTATTCTGCCGCAGCGCAATCCCGTCGTGCTGGCCAAAGAGCTTGCTTCCACCGACGTGCTCGCCAACGGGCGCCTGATTTTCGGTATCGGCGTCGGCTATCTGAAACCCGAGTTCGAGGCCATCGGCGCACCCTTTGATCATAAGGGGCCGCGCAGCGAGGAATTCCTGCGCGCGATGATCGCCTTGTGGACAATGGACAAGCCGGAATTCCGCGGCCGCTATGTCTCGTTCGGCGGCGTCAACGCGATGCCGCGTCCGGTGCAGAAGCCCCATCCGGAAATCGTCTTCGGTGGCCACACCAGAGAGGCGTTCTCTCGCGCCGCGCGCCTGGCCAAGGGATGGTATGGCTTCGCGCTGGACCTCGAGACCACCAGGAAGCATCTCGAGGGACTCAAAGCGGCATGCACGGAGGCGGGACGGCGCTTCGAGGAATTGGAAATAAGCGTGACTCCCAGCCGACGCATCGATCGCGACGAAGCGAAGCGCTTTGCAGACGCCGGGGTCCATCGGCTGATCCTGCTGCATCGCCAGAACGACGCGGCGGGCGTGATGCGCTTCGTTGGCGAGTGCGAGGGCGAGCTGGTCGGCAAGGTCTAAGCGGCGAAGTCGGGAAAGGCAGTGGAAGAACCTCGGGGTTGCCGAATTTAGAACGCGGTTCGCTGAGAGAAGCTGAGACCGCCGAAGAAAAGAGTTCGGGCAGCGGCTAGGTATTGCATAGTTGAAACAAGCTATGGTCAATCTTGCATCGTAGTGGCGAAAGGTTGACCGGCACTTTCATACCGGTCGGCAATTTTTTGACGCTTTATTCGTTAGCTTTGCCCTCATTTTCATCCTATTAGGCACGATTCCCTTTTCTACTGCTTACGGCACACGCCTTGCTTTTATGCGGGGTGTCCGGGGCAGCCCGGCAGGGTCACACGTAAAAAGCGAGAACGAGGGGAGAGAGATTACCATGGCGATGAAATTGGAGAGCAGCAGGGTTATGACAGTCAAGGAACTGTCGGACTACCTGAAAGTGCATCCGTCGACCGTGTACCGTCAGCTCAAGCGTGGCGGACTGCCGGCGTTCAAGGTTGGCAGCGATTGGCGTTTCAACATCGAATCAATCGACCGCTGGCGCTTGCAGCAGGACAACTTCAAGGGCTGACCCGATCCTCATGCTTGGGGCCGCAGGCGGCGCGGCCCTTTTTCATTTTTGGAGCCGTCGGGGAGCAGAGATGCTCCGCGCGCCGGAGTTGGAGGCGGTCCGGCGAAGATCCGAGGCCAACCCAATCAGGCCGATATTCGTGAGCCCAGGGCGTCGCGAGAGTCGCGGAGGATGAGGGTGCGCAGGAAGGGTCTGCTATCCCGCGGACTCACAGAAGTGCGTCGGCGAACTCAAGCCTCAAGCTCTCCTTAGGATGCTACAAAGCTCGTTCGGCTTCCCTCGGCACGGTTCCCAGGTATTCAAACGATAGCCAGCCGCGCAATGGATCGGCTCGCGCGATCCTCACCCGGATCGGCGTCCGGCTCGACGCGTTCGGCGCGCCGCGCAGCGCGCCCCGCACCGCATAGTCGTCCAGTTCAGCGCTCACGCCGTCGCGCGTGACCGTCGCTGCAAGCTCGCGCCCGAGCGCATGGCGCTTGAGGTAGGTCAGGATCCAGTAGCGGCGCGCGCGTCGCTCCAGTTCCTTGGCCTCCATCTCCGCATTCTCAGTTTGGGCCAGCACCGCGAGTATTCCGTCGGGGTCATATGGCGGCGCCGACGAGTCTGCGAGCGCGCTCACCAATTGGCGCTGCAGCACCAGGTCCGCGTAGCGCCGGATCGGCGAACTCAGCTGCGCGTAGCATTGCAGCCCCGCCCCGGCGTGAAATTCGGGATACACTGACAGCCGCGCGCGCACCGCGCCCGCGTCGCCAGCCGTCGGCTGCACCCGGTAAATCAACGGGATCCGGCGTTCGGCGGCATAGCTTGCCGCGATGAAATTGTTCAACACCATGAATTCGGCCACCAGCATGCGGCTTGGCGAGTTATTGTCGATGATTTCGATTTCGACCTCGCCGCCTTGCACGCGCACTTTCGGCTCGCGCCGCTGCACCAGGATTGCTCCGGCACGCTTGCGCCGTTCGCGAAGCGCGAGGGCCGCTTCCTGCAGCCGGCCCAGAGCCGCCGCGACTTCGGAATCGGCCTCTGCGGCGCCCTCGAGGATGCGGTCGGCCTGCGTATAGCTCAGCCGGCGTCCGACCCTGAGATCGCCCGGACTGATCACGGTACTCTGCAATTCGCCATCCGCGCCCAGCGTCACCGAGGTGCTGAGCACGGGGCGCCGCTCTCCGGCGACCAGGCTGGCCCGCCGACAGCAGATTTCGTCGGGCAGCATCCGCACCGTCGTTTCCGGCAAATATATAGTAGTCGAGCGCGCGGCCGCCTCGCGATCCATCGCGCCGCCCTGCGCCACGAAATCCGAGACCAGCGCGATGTGAATCCCGACGCGCAGGCGGCCGTCCGCGATGACTTCGCAGCTGAGCGCATCATCGACCTCGAGCGTCTCTTCATCGTCGATCGTAAAAGCCATGGGCCCTTCGATGGGCTCCCGCTCGACAGGCACGACTGACGCCGCTTCGGCTTGCGCCGCCTCGCTAAACCGGGTCGCGAGTGCGCCGATGGCGGCGAAGCGCGGCGCTTCGGGAGCCGCGCCCAGCCGCTCGAGAATCTCGAAAGCGACCTCGGCCGGGTCGACGTCGGGAGCGGCCTGCGCGAGCATCAGCGTGAGTTCCTGGCTCCGCGTCGAAGGATTCTTGAGATAGCGCCACAATTCGGCGATCAGCGGAGCGACGTCCGGAGATGACGCGAGCGGGGCGTTAGCCGAAGGATCGTTGGCGATAACCGCGTTGAGCAGCTCGCGCGTGCGGCGCCCTTCCTCGCTGCGCATCCGCACCCGACTCTCCTGCAGGCGCAGGCGCTCGGCCTGCTCGGGCGAGCGCACCATGAATTCGCGGTTGCGGCGGCTGAAGTAGATGCGATCGGCGAGGAGCGCCTGCAGCATCACCGCGGCGGCGATGCTCGAGCGGCGGCCGAAGAAGAGTTCCGCCAGTTCGTCGGCGCTGAACGCGCGGCCCTGTTCCTGGACGACTTCCCAAAGCAGTGTGAGGTCGAGCTCGGCGCGCAGCCGTGCCTTCTCCTCCTCCAGCGCCGCAAGCCGCGCGGCCGGATCGTCGCCGCCGTTCTCGGCCTGCGGCGCCGCGTGACGCATCATCACCAGCTCCCGCGAGACCGTGCGCTCGCGGCCCGCCTCGTCGCGAATCACCAGCTTGTCGCCCTGCTCGCGTATCACGTAAGCCGGACGAAGTCCTGCCTGGTCGAGAAACTCGACCAGGGCGCCTGTGTATTTTATTGCCGAATTCACCGGTCTCCCTATTGTGACGGCCACCGCGAGCGAAGACCATATGCAAGGCCGTCCGCGCGGGGTTAGCCCGAGGCGCCTCGGCGGCCGAGAGACGATTTCCGGGAGACGATGCGGTGACGATTCCGAGCCTGGTTGCGAATTCCTTTCTCGAAGACCTTGCGCTGGTGTTATGCGTGGCGGCGGTTACCACGCTCGTCTTCCACGCGCTGCGCCAGCCGGTAGTGGTTGGCTATCTGATCGCCGGGATGATTGTCGGACCGTACACGCCGGGGATCTTCGTCGACGCGAGCCGGCTGCGCGGCGTCTCGGAGCTGGGCGTGATTCTGCTGATGTTCTCGCTCGGACTGGAGTTCAGCATCCGCCGCCTCTTGCGCCTGGGCCCGCGCGCCGCCTTCGTCACGGCCGTGCAGGTCTGCCTGATGCTCTGGCTCGGCTACGTGTGCGGCCGCGCGCTCGGCTGGAGCGCGCTCGAGAGCGTTTTTACCGGCGCACTGCTCTCGATCTCTTCGACCACGATCGTGGCCAAGGCCTTCGCCGAGCATCACGTCGGCGCGGGTTTGCGCGAACTCTCGATGGGCGTGCTTTTGTGCGAGGATCTGGTCGCGGTGATCATGCTCGCCGTGCTGACGCCGCTTGGCGCGGGCGCGTCGCTTAGCGCCGGAGCGCTGGAATGGACGGGCGCGCGCCTCGCGATTTACCTGCTCGTGACGGTCGGCGGCGGGATTCTCGTCATCCCGCCGGTCGTGCGGCTGGTCGCGCGGCTGGACCGCGACGAGACGCTGGTCGTGACGAGCCTCGCGATCTGCTTTGCCTTTGCGATGGAGGCCGAACGGGCCGGCTATTCGGTCGCGCTCGGCGCGTTTCTCGCCGGCTCGCTGGTGGCCGAGTCCGGTGTGGCCGGCCATCTCGAAGAGCTGGTCCGCCCGCTGCGCGACGTCTTCGCCGCGGTGTTCTTCGTCTCGGTCGGGATGATGATCGACCCCGGGCTAATCGCGGCGCATTGGCCGGCGCTCGCGCTGCTCGTCGGCGTCCTCGTCGCGGGCAAATTCGTGGGCGTGACGATGGGCGCGATGCTCGCGGGGACGCCGGCGCCGCTAGCCGTGCAGACCGGGATGAGCCTCGCGCAGATCGGCGAGTTCTCCTTCATCATAGCGGGCGTCGGAGTCGACACCGGCGCGGCCCATCCGTTTCTCTACGCCGTCGCCGTCGCCGTGTCGGCAATCACCACTTTCACCACGCCGTTCATGATCCGCGCAAGCGAACCGGTCGGCACGATGATCGAGGGGCGCGCGCCGCAAGCGCTGGCGCGCATGCAGCGCCTCTACGACGGATGGGTTGAGCGCGTCAACGTGGCTCGCGCCGCTACGGACATCCGCCTGGGCGCGGCGGCGCCGCTTTTCTTTCTCATCGCGGGCGGGGTCTGCGTCGCCGCGGTGGTGCTCGCGATCAATTACTTCGGCCGTCCGATCCAGCGGGAGTTGATTGCCCTGAGGCTCGCGCCGGCGCGCGCGGTGCTCGTAAGCGACCTTATTGCAATGCGGGTGGCGGTGATCGGGATGGCTGCGATGCTGTTCGGGGCGCGCCAGCTTGCGGCCAGGCTCGCCGACCATCGCGCATCCGCCGCCGGCGCCGTCACTTTGCACGATCGGGAGCGCGGCGTAATGATGGAAATTGTGCAGCTCGCCATCATGATCTGCGCCGGGATGCTGCTGCTCGCGGTGCTGCAGCCCTTTCTGCAGATTCGCGAAGGCGTGGCGGTCGTGATGCTGATGGTTTGCGCGATCGCGATCGTGCTCTGGCGCGGAGCCCGCCGCCTAACCGACGCGGGACTGCATAGTTCAACCTCGACGAAGGCTCAAGGCTGACGTGATGGCCGGTAGAAGGCTAACGCTCGAATTGCCCGACGAGCTATGGACGATCCTCGCCGAGGTGGCCGGCGCGCTGGGTATCGCCAACGCCGGCGAAGCCGCGGTGATCGCAGTCGCCGAATGGACGGCGCGGCGCAAGTCCGAACTCGACGATCGCGATCCCGACCAGCGTTACTTCGTCAACCAGGCACTCGACGAACTCGCGGCCGCCGCAGAGAAGAATAAAGCCGAAAAGAGGAAAGAGTAACGGTGAGCTGGGCCGTCGCGCTGACGCGGCGATGCGCCGCTAGCGCCAGGGTTCGTGCATCACTTCGGTGTCGCCGGTCTCCTGGTTGACCAGCAGCAGCTCGACCTCGTGATAGCTGCCCTTGGGAAAGAAGACGTATCCGCTCTGCGTAAAATCGTGGCGGACCTCGCCGCCCGGCAGCGCCAGCGCCTGAAGCTGCGCGTTGGCCTGCTGGTCGGCCCTGCTTGCGCCGTTTTGCGCTCCGCTGATGATTCCCGCACCGCCGCCCGCCGCCGCTCCGACTATCGCGCCGCTCGCCGCGCCACCGATGCCCGAGAATTCGTTGACCACCGATCCGATCGCCGCGCCCAGTCCCGCGCCGAGCGCGCCCTCGGCGACCCCACCGACCGCGCCGCTGGTCAGCGCCGCCTTGAGCTCGCCCGAGCCGCCGGCCTGGCGCGCCGCCTCGCCGGGCGGCAGTGGCGCGACGCGCGCGCCCGATTCGTTGAGCGCGAAGATCTGGCTCGGCACGATCGCGCGCGGGATTTCGCTGCCGTTGGCGATCGAGACGTAAATCGGCTGTACGTCGCCGATCGGCTGGCTCGGCTGCGTGGTCACGTTGAGCTGGCCCTCCTGCGGTGTCGCGACGATCTTGGGCGTATCTTTGAGCGGCGCCGAGGCGATCCCGCATCCAGCGATCCCAAGCGCCGCCAGGAGACCGAGCCATCTCTTGATAGAGCGAAACCGTGCGAAGGACTTCATGCTTTATTGTAATGCCGGAGGCTGCGGCGCGATCAAGCGTCAAACCGCTTCCCAAAGGCGACTTGCGCGGGTATTACTGCGCCGTGCACAATTCACGTGCGGTGCCGACGCCGATCTTCGCAGCCGCCAGGCCGCGCGGGCGAGCGGACACGAACGGTCCGAGCGGCACGGACGCTGTGATGGACGCAGATGACATCATAAGGAGCCATGCGGCGGCGCAGTCGGTGCCCGCGCGCGGCGTCAGGCCGAACGTCGCGGCCGGATGCCTCTATCTGTTCGCCCTGCCGTTTTGCGGCTTCGGGATATTCGCGCTCGCGATGGCGGTCGGCTATATGCGCGCGGGCAATCCGGCTCAGGCGGCGTACGGAACGCTCTTCGCGATCGTTTTCGGCGGCGTTGGCTGTGGATTGATCTATGCGCTCCGGCGGGGCACGCGAATGATCGAGGGGCGCGACCGCCTGCGCGCGGCCCATCCGGACGAGCCCTGGCTCTGGCGCAAGGATTGGGCCGCCGGCCACATCCCGGCCTCGAACGCCAACAGCCCGCTTCTGCTCGGCGGACTCGCAGCGCTCTGCTTCGTCATTGGAGCGCCCGTGATTTACGAGATTCCGCGCGAGATGGCCCGCGGGAACAATCTCGTCCTGCTGATCCTGCTGTTCCCGCTCGCGGGACTTTCGCTGCTCGCGCAAGCGGTGCGCGCGCGCGCACGGCTCCGACTTGTGCGCGGCGCAGCGTTCGAGATGGATTCCGTGCCGGGGCAGATCGGCGGGACGCTCGCAGGCAAAATCGTCCTGCCTCAAACCCTCCGGCCCACCGGCGGCTTCACGCTCGGGCTCCGATGCGTCAACCGGGTGACCTCGGGCAGCGGCGATTCCACCTCGACCTGGGAGCACGTGCTCTGGAACGACGAGCAGACCGCCGCGTTCGACGGCGCGACGGTGCCGGTCGCCTTCTATATCGCGCCCGACACTCCCGCCTCCGACGACGCCGACCGCAACAACGAAATCATCTGGCGCCTCGCCGCGACTGCCCCCACGGCGGCCGGGCCGTTCGACGCGCAATTCGAGGTTCCGGTATTCAAGGTCGCGGAAACCGCCGAGCAGCGGCGCCTCGCCGAATCGGTGCGCGCGGCGGAGCATCGGCAGACCGCAAGCTACGTGCATCCGGAGGCCTCGCGCATCACGATGCGCCTGACGCCGGGTGGTGCGACCGAGGTTTACTTTCCGCCGCTTCGAAGCCCCGGCGCGGCGCTCGTAACGGCGGCCTTCACGGCGATCTGGAGCGCGTGCTTGTGGCTGATGTTCGTGATGCGCGCGCCGCGCATGTTCGAAATTGGATGGGGCGTCTTCGAGGCGATCCTGGTGCTGATTCTGCTGAGCATGTTTGCGGCGGTGCGGGTGCGTGTCGGCGACGGCGCGGTTACGATAGTCAAGTCGCTGGCGGGAATCGTGTACTCGCGCCGTCAAATCGCGGCAGGCGACGTTTCGAGCGTCGCCGCGGTTCCGGGGATGACGTCCGGCACCACCGTGTATTATCAGTTGCGGATTAGCTTCGGCGGCGGGCGGCGCTACGATTTTGCCGACGGGATCGGCGACAAGCGCGAAGCCGACTGGCTGGCCGATCAGATAAGCCAGCGGCTCGGCCTCAAGCAGGAGTGAGTATCGGGATAGCGGGTTGATACAGGGCCGGGGTGGCGAAACGGCAGACGCAGGGGACTTAAAATCCCCTATCCGAAAGGATGTGCGGGTTCGACTCCCGCCCCCGGCACCAAATAACCGTTGAGAATCAAAGAGAATTCGGGCGTCTCCAAGAGAGACGCATTTCGGCGGATCGGCCTGCTGTCACCGTACTGTCACCCAACTTCACGTGTCGAGGCACGACAATGGTTACACTGAGCGAGCAACGTCGGCCTTGGGAACTGTGGAAGGTCCAGAGACTCAGCGGCACCGGCGCAATGGAGGGTTGGGAGCGCAAGCTCGCTAAGTGGGACGGTAAGGACGCCCTGCCCGGCGATCTTTGGGCGCGCCTGTACGACTGGGCCAAAAAGAATGGCCATTCAAGTTAGGGGGTGCGCTCGGCTACAGGTCAGCTATCAGGCTGACCGCAGCGGCCATGATGCCGCCGGGCACCTTGTCGAGGCTGCGGACGGAGTAGAGCTTGCAGACGTTGCGGG
>DASXMQ010000219.1:0-2073 GCA_036495625.1 Binataceae bacterium (SeqCode)
GGCAGATTTCCGAGATCAGCGCCTCGCTGGAATCGAGCTGAGCGCCGAGCTTCTCTTCGACGTGATACAGGTCGGCCTCGACTGCGCGCGCGGGATTGGACACGGCGCCGGCCGGCGCGATCGAGGCGGCGGCGCCGCCGATCTTGCTTCGATCCACGATACTTACGCTCTCCGGCTCATCGGAACAGATCCATTTCCGCGGGACGAATCAGCGCCTTCGCGCTCGCCTCGCAGGGCTCATAAGAGTAGCCGCGCACCAGCACGGCCGGAATGGCGCCTGCCTTGGGCATCATCAGGCCTGCGCCCGCGGCGATTTCGTCGGCGATCGCGATCACTGTGTGATGGAGCTCGCGGCCGCTTAAGTCGGCGGTGCCCCGCAGATCGAGCATCGGGTTCATCCCGGCGATCCCGAGGCAGACCTCGGTCAGGCCGTCGCGCCACGGACGCCCGAAGGTATCCGTGACCAGCACCGCGATTTCGATCCCGGTGATTTTGCGAATCTCCTCGCGGATACGTGCGGCCGAACGGTCGGCGTCCTCGGGCAGCAGGATAGCCCGCCCGTCGGCCATGCTGTTGGATTCGTCGATTCCCGCATTGGCGCAGACCCATCCGGGGCCGGTCTCGACGATCAGTACGCCGTGGTCCATGCGCACGATGCGGCTGGTCTGGCGTAGCACCAGCTCGACCGCGCGCGGGTCCTTGTCCCAGCGCGCCGCGTACGCGAGCGCGAGCGCGGAGGGCTCGATTTCGCTGAGCTCGCAGGTGCGCCCTTCGGCTTTCGAGACGATCTTCTGGCACACGACGAGGATATCGCCGCGTGTGGGCTTAAGCCCGCCGGCGATCATCGCTTCGCAAATAAGCTGGCCCAAGTTGTCGCCCGGGCCGACCAGGGGGACGCCCTCGATTGCGGTAAAGGTCACCGATCGCATTGGCCGTAAAGCCTACTACACCTCAAGCGCGCGCAGAACCACGTCGGCGAGACGAGCCGATCGCATCTCGTCGGCCATGATAGTGTCGGTGACGACCGCGCGTATGCCGAGTTTTTCGACCGCCGCGGCGGCGCGCCGGTCGGCGTGGTCGAGCACGAAGACCGCGCAGAGGTCGCGGTATAGCCGCGCCACGCCGAGCGCTGAGGCCTGATGGCCGAGCGCGCGCAGCATCTTCGCCGCCGGGCCCTTTACCGCTTTGCCGCCGACGATCGGGCTTATCGCGGCGACGCGTGGGCGCGCGCGGCGCATCGCGTCGCGCACCCCGTGGAGCGCAAGTATCGGTCCGATCGAGACGAACGGATTCGAGGGCGCGATGATAATCGCCGCGGAGCCGCGCAGCGCACCGAGCGCCGCCTTAAGCGGCCGCGCGCGGGCGGCGCCGCGCAGTTCGATCCGCTCGACCGTGCCGCGAGCGTGCCCGCGCACGAAATACTCCTGGAAGGGGATCGCGCCGCGCCCGCGAAGTTTGACGAAAGTCCGCACGCGGTCGTCGCTCATCGGCATCACCCGCGCGCCGACGCCGTAGCGCAGCGCGATTTCCGCCGTGATGCGGCTAAGCCGCGCGCCCCCGCGCATCCGCTCGGTGCGGAACAGATGGGTTGCGAGGTCGCGGTCGCCGAGATTGAACCAGCCGCGGCCGTAAAAGCGCGCGAGCGCGCCCAGCGTGGCGAAGGTTTCGCCTTCGAGGCCCCATCCGGTGAGCGGATTGGAAGCGCCGCCGAGCGTGTAGACGATCGTGTCGAGGTCAGGCGAGACGTGAAGTCCGTAGAACTCTTCGTCGTCGCCGGTGTTGACGATAACGTTTAAGCGCGGCTGGCCGGCGACGCGGGCGAGGCCGCGCAGAAACTTAGCGGCCCCCACTCCCCCCGCAAGCGTGGTGATCGTCCTGTGGGAGAGGTGAGGGGGACGTGATGATCGGCCGCGCGCCATTAGGAGCCTTTTTCCCGTAGAGCTTCTGGTAGAGCGTGCTGCGTTCGACCGCAACCCGGCCCATCGCGCGCGCCTTCTCTTCAATTAGGTCGACCGGGACGAACTCGCCGGAGTCGCCGCCGGCCTGGGCCGTGATGCTTTCTTCCATCAGCGT
>DASXMQ010000220.1:0-3456 GCA_036495625.1 Binataceae bacterium (SeqCode)
CCATCTTCTTGGCGCTCTTGATGGTCGTGACGTAGCCCTTCTCCTCGAGCTTGGAATAGATGAACGGCTTGAACAGCTCGAGCGCCATCTTCTTGGGCAATCCGCACTGATGGAGCCGGAGCTCGGGACCGACCACAATGACCGAGCGGCCCGAATAGTCCACGCGCTTGCCGAGCAGGTTCTGCCGAAAGCGTCCGGACTTGCCCTTGAGCATGTCGCTCAGCGATTTCAGCGGCCGCTTGGCCGGCCCCGTGATCGCGCGGCCGCGCCGGCCGTTGTCGAACAGCGCGTCGACCGCCTCCTGCAGCATCCGCTTCTCGTTGCGCACGATGATGTCGGGTGCGCTCAGCTCGATGAGGCGCTTTAGCCGGTTGTTGCGGTTGATCACGCGCCGGTAGAGATCGTTCAGGTCGGAGGTCGCGAAGCGGCCGCCGTCGAGCGGCACCAGCGGGCGCAGGTCGGGCGGAATGACCGGCAGGATGGTCAGGATCATCCATTCGGGCCGGTTGCCCGAGTCGCGAAAGGCGTTGACCACCTTGAGCCGCTTGGCCACCTTCTTGCGCCGCGCCTCGCTCGCCGTCGCCTTCATCTCGACGCGCAGGTCCTCGGCAAGCTTGTCCAGGTCGAGCCCCGAGAGCAGAGTGCGAATCGCCTCGGCCCCCATCTCGGCCTTGAAGCCGTCGGCGTACTGCTCGCGTGCCTCGCGGTATTTGCGCTCGGTCAGCAGTTCTTTATGCTGCAGCGGCGTCTCGCCCGGATCGAGCACCACGTAGCTCTCGAAGTAGAGCACCTTCTCGAGCTCCTTGAGTGTCATGTCCACCAGGGTGCCGATGCGCGAGGGGAGCGAGCGCAGAAACCAGATATGTGCGACCGGCGCGGCCAGATCGATATGCCCCATCCGCTCGCGCCGCACCTTGGACTGGATAACCTCGACGCCGCACTTCTCGCACACCACGCCGCGATGGCGCATGCGCTTGTACTTGCCGCAGTTACACTCGTAGTCCTTGGTCGGACCGAAAATCTTGGCGCAGAAAAGGCCGTCGCGCTCCGGCTTGAAGGTGCGGTAGTTGATGGTTTCCGGTTTCTTGACCTCGCCGTGCGACCACGACCGAATCATCTCGGGCGACGCGATCGCGATACGGATAGCGTTGAACGCCAGCGGGTTCTTGGGCTTTTCAAAAATTCCGAAAAGGTCTTCCATACCCGATTAACTCCTTGCTCCCGCGCTATTGGCGGGGATGCTGCTCGAGCAGTTCGACGTTGAGGCAGAGCGACTGCAGCTCCTTGACCATCACGTTGAACGACTCTGGCAAACCCGGCTCCAGCGTGTTCTCGCCCTTGACGATGGCCTCGTACATGCGCGTGCGGCCGGCCACGTCGTCGGACTTCACCGTCAGCATCTCCTGCAGCGTGTAGGCCGCGCCGTACGCCTCCAGCGCCCACACCTCCATCTCGCCCAGGCGCTGGCCGCCGAACTGCGCCTTGCCGCCGAGCGGCTGCTGCGTGACCAGGCTGTAGGGTCCGGTCGAGCGCGCGTGGATCTTGTCCTCGACCAAGTGATGCAGCTTGAGCATGTACATCACGCCCACCGTCACCGGCTGCTCGAACCTGAGCCCGGTGCGGCCGTCGTAGAGCGTGCACTGGCCGGTCTCGGAAAGGTCGGCGCGCTTGAGCAACGCGAAAATCTCCTCCTCGCGCGCGCCGTCGAACACCGGCGAAGCCACGTGCACGCCGGCCCGGCACTTGGCCACGAGCTTCGCCACCTCGGTGTCGGGCAGCTGCTCGATGAACTCCTGGCTCTCGGGGTCGTGGTAGAACTCGCGCAGGCGCTTGCGCAGCTGCGCCGGCGTCGCCCCCGCCTTGAGCTCGGCGTCGAGCTTGTGGCCAATCTCGCGCGCGGCCCATCCCAGATGGGTCTCCAGAATCTGTCCGACGTTCATCCGCGAAGGCACGCCCAGCGGGTTGAGCACCATGTCGACCGGCGTGCCGTCTTCGGTCCGCGGCATGTCCTCCTCGGGCAGGATGCGCGAAAGCACGCCCTTGTTGCCATGGCGCCCGGCCATCTTGTCGCCCACCTGCAGCCGGCGCTTGATCGCGACGAACACCTTGATCATCTTGATCACGCCCGGCGCCAGTTCGTCGCCACCGCGCAGACGCTCCTGCTTGGCGCCGTAAAATGCCGCCACCGCCTCGACGCTCGAGCGCATCGCGGCGACCGCCGCGGCAGCCTCGGCGGTCGCATTCTCGCTTTCGACCCGAAGCTGCTCCCAGGCGGGCGGCGGCAGCTCGTCGAGCGCCTCGCTGGTGAGCGCGTCGCCCTTGGCCAGCAGCACGCTGCGGTCGTCGGCGATGACCCGCGCGGCGAGCTTCTTGCCGACCAGCGCGCGCTTGAGCTTGCGCAGCGTCTCCTGGCGGATGATGCGGATTTCCTCGCTCTCGTCCTGCTTGAGCCGCTCGATCTCGAGGCCGTGAATCTCCTGGCTGCGATCGTCGCGGGTCACGCCGCGGCGGGCGAACACGCGCGCGCCGATAACCGCGCCTTCGACGCCCGGCGGCACCCGCAGCGAAGTGTCGCGCACCTCGCCGGCTTTTTCACCGAAGATTGCGCGCAGCAGTTTCTCTTCCGGGCTCAACTGGGTCTCGCCCTTGGGCGTGATCTTGCCGACCAGGATGTCGCTTGGGCGGACTTCGGCGCCGATGCGGATGATGCCCGAGGCGTCGAGGTCGCGCAGCGCCTCCTCGCCCACGTTGGGAATGTCGCGGGTTATCTCCTCCGGCCCGAGCTTGGTGTCGCGCGCGACGCACTCGAACTCCTCGATATGGACCGAGGTGAAGAGGTCGTCCTTGACCACGCGCTCCGAGATAAGGATCGAGTCCTCGAAGTTGTAACCGCCCCAGGGCATGAAGGCGACCAGCACGTTGCGCCCGAGCGCGAGTTCGCCGACGTCGGTAGATGGGCCGTCCGCCAGCACGTCGCTCGCGCTCACGCGCTCGCCGCGCACCACCACCGGCTTCTGGTTGATGCAGGTGTTCTGGTTGGAGCGCTGGTACTTGATCAGGTTGTAGATATCCACGCCCGCGTCGCGCGGATCGCGGCTTTGGCGGTCGGCCCGGATCACGATCCGCTCGGCATCCACGCTCTCCACCGTGCCGTCGCGCTTGGCCAGCGCGGTGACGCCCGAATCGCGGCCCACGGTCTTCTCCAGCCCGGTTCCGACCAGCGGCGCGTCGGTCTTGAGCAGCGGCACCGCCTGGCGCTGCATGTTGGAGCCCATCAGCGCGCGGTTGGCGTCGTCGTTTTCGAGGAACGGGATGAGCGAGGCCGCGACCGACACGAGCTGCTTGGGCGACACGTCGATGAACTGGATCGTGTCGCGCGGCGTGAGGATGAAGTTGCCGGCCTGGCGCGCGTTGACGCGCTCCTGGGTGAGGTTCAGATCCTCGTCCACCGACGCG
>DASXMQ010000221.1:0-9754 GCA_036495625.1 Binataceae bacterium (SeqCode)
GTAGCTGTTCGCCTGCACGTAAGAAACCTCGCCGCGGAAGAAAAACTGGTTCCACTGAAAGGTCGGCGTCAGCGTGAGAGACCAGGCGTCGCTGCCGACCCCATAGAGTAGATTCGCGGCGCTGCCCTTGGGCGAGTTTTCGTTGCCCGTGGTGCCGAGATATTCGCCGCGCGCGGCCACCGAGAGCTTGTCGGTGATGGCGTAGCTCGCCAGGATCGCGCCGCTGAGCGTCTGAGTTGACTTATTCACTCCGATGTCCGGGTTGTACGGGATGTTGGTCTCCTGGAAATAAGGAGTAATGACGATCGGCGCCGCGTTGTAGGTATAGATTACGTTATAAATTTGGCCGTTGTTGTTGAGCAGCGGCGTGGCGAAATTCGTGGACTTCGCAAAGCCCGCGTTACCGCCGCCAACGATGCTCAGCGTGTTTTGTGGATTGATCGTCCATGCCAGCGAGCCGTCAACCCAGGTGTAGCTATGCGAGTAAAAGCCGTTGTTCCAGCTTACCGACGCGGCCAGCGGTCCGTACGTATAGTTGAGCTGCAGTCCGCGATTGATGACATTCTCCTGGTTCCACAGGAGCCCGCGCTCGATATTCATGTTCTCGAAAGTGAACGTGTACTCGGCTCCAAAGAGTGTCGGTAGGTTTCCCGCTTCGATTGAGAAGCTGTCCGTCGGCACGATCTTGATATAAGCCTCAGGCAAAACTCCGTAGAGGTCGTTGACCGCTCTGGACAGGTTGACATAGGGAGTGCCGAGCGCAGGAATCCCATAACCCCCGACCTGTAAGTAATACTGAATGACGCCGTCGGCCTTCTGAATGATGGCCATCGCATTGCTGACGTCTATCCGGTTGTAGAAGTCGCCTACTACGGCGCGGTTCTGAAAGATTCCGATTCCGCTCGCGACGAGATTGACGTCGAAGTCGAAGAGATTCGCGACCGGAGCCGGCAAATCCGACAGGAAGGGCGCGTATTTCGGAATATTGATCTCGTGCGGCGACGCCATCACGAGCGGACCGGCCATCGCGGGCGACGAAAGCGGCGGCACCGGTGTGGGCGCCGCTGCCGCTGCCGCCGGAGTAGCACTGGCCGCCGGAGCAGGGGCCGCAGCCGCAGGGGCTCCTGCGGCGGCTGGCTTGGCGGCGCCTGCGGGAGCTCCCTGGGCCCACGCATTGCCATGTCCGCAAGCGAGCACGAAGGCCAAAAGGACGGCCCATACCAGGTTTCCGAGAATCGGACGTCCTGAGCAATCTTTCATATCTGACTTTCTCTCCATTCCATCCGTTGCGTTTGCTCTATAAGAGGCTTGGGGCAGACACCTCCCCTGGTGTCTGCACCGTGACAGCGCGGCTTACTCAAGTTCCATGCCGTTTTGAAACCTGCACATCTCATTTTTAAATCAAGCCTGAAAGCTCGGGCGCACCGGTCTTTGCTGACCGCTGGGGCGGCATCTGCCGCTCCGCTGGTCAGCGTGAACCGGAAATACACTGCAAATTGGAACGGCAGGCACCGCAAATTGGAACGGGTTCCGGTTGAAGACCCCGAGCATAGAAACGGGCGCCGGACCGCGCTTTTTGCGGTCCGGCGCCCGCCGGCTGCAAGGCCTCTGACCCCTGTTATGCCCTTGCCACGTGCGCTCCCGGCGTGATCATCTCGACACGGTCCTCGGGATACGCCTCCATGCCGAACTCGGGAACATCCAGGCCCTCGAGTTCAGCCTCCTTGGACACCCGCATCGAACTGACCGAATTCACCAGCGAGAACACCACGTAAGTGAAACCGAAGATGTAGATGGCCATGAACGTGGCGCCGATTACCTGCATGACGAACTGCCGCGAGTCCCCGTAGAGCAGACCCGTCACGCCAAGGCCGGCCTTACCGAGGTAACTGGTGGTGCCGACGCCGTTCCATCCCGCGCCGTAGGTTCCGTCAGCGAAGATGCCGACACAGACCGCGCCGAGCCAGCCACAGTAGCCGTGAACCGAGATGGCGCCGCAGGGGTCATCCACTTTGATCACGCGTTCGTTGAACAGCACTCCGAGGTCGACCACGACGCCAGCGATAAGCCCGATGATAACCGCGGAATTGGGCGACACGAACGCGCATGGCGCCGTGATCGCAACCAGCCCGGCAAGCATCCCGTTACAGGCCATCGTGATGTCCGGCTTGCCGAACATGTAGTACCACAGGAACATCGCGGATGCGGAACCCGCGACGGCGGCAAGGTTGGTGTTAACCGCGATGACCGAGATACGAAGGTCACTCGCGCCGAGCGTCGACCCAGGATTGAAGCCCATCCACCCGAACAGCAGGATGAACGTGCCGATTACGACGAAGGCCAGGTTGTGCGCCGGGAAGGCTCGCGGCTTGCCGTCAGGCCCGTACTTGCCCAGCCGGGGCCCAAGGATGATCGCGAGCGCCATGGCAGCGAAACCGCCGACGCCGTGCACCACCGTCGAACCCGCGAAGTCCACGTAACCGTGGCCCATGCCCAACGTGTTTCCGAGCTGCGAGAGCCATCCGCCGCCCCAAACCCAACAGCCGAAGCTCGGATACAGGATGCCGCCCATGAACATCTCGCACAGGAGGAAGGCCCAGAAGTTGATCCGCTCGCAGATGGCGCCGACGATGATATAGCCGGCCGTCTCCATGAACACGACTTCGAACAGGGTGAGACATAGGCTGCCGGCGTCGTAGCCCGGACCGCTGAGGAAGAAGCCCTTGCCGCCCAGGAAGCCCCACAATCCGCCGCCGAGCAGGAAGTGGTTAAGCGTGGGCGTGCCTCCGAGGTTGGTCGGCGCGGCATTGATCGCGGCTCCACCGTACTGGAACGCGAACCCGCACACGTAATAAGCGAGAAACGCGAAGACATAGGCAGCGAAGTTGAGCATCATCAGATGCCCGGCGTTCTTCTTGCGCACCAGTCCGCACGTGAGCAGCGCGAACCCCGCTTGCATGAAGAGAACCAGGTATCCAGTCAGCAGCGTCCACGAAAAGTTGACCGAGATTCTGAGGTGACCGACGTTGTCGGCAAGCTTCACGGCCAGCGGCTCCTTGGCAGCTTGGGCCGTAAAGTCGTCGAACGCTTTCTTGTTCTTGGCGTAGTCGGGCGCGCTCTTGTCCGTCGGCTCGGTAAGGATAAACGAATTTCCGCCGGCGTCGGACGTGGATGACTTGTCGCCGGTCGAGATTCCGGCGGGGTCGGGTTGCGGCTCGTCGGCGAGCGCGACCAGCATCGGCCCACACAGCCATTGCGCGAACAGGATCGCGAGGACTGCCTTGAGCAGCCACAGCTTCGGGCGCGTCACAGAAATGTTTGGCATCTTGGAATTCCCCTTCCTCATAAGATTGGCAGCGGCGGCCTTACGCCGCGGATGATGAACAATCGATTCAGATCGCGCTCGGACCCCGCTCTCCGGTTCGAATGCGCATGATCTCGTCGAGCGAGCTCACAAAGATCTTCCCGTCTCCGATTTTCCCCGTCCTGGCGGTCTCGGTGATCGCCTTGGCCACCGGCTCTACCAAGTCCTCGGCCACGACGATCGTGATGAGAATCTTCGGCAGAAAATCCACCGTGTACTCGGTCCCACGGTACATCTCCGTATGGCCCTTCTGGCGACCGAACCCCTTGACCTCGGAGACCGTGAGCCCGGTGATTCCGAGGGTCATGAGCCGCTCCTTCACTTCGTCGAGCTTAGACGGCCTAATTATCGCCTCAATGCGCTTCATTCGTCATTCATCTCCTTGTTCGCGGAAAGCCCTTGTCAAAAACACTCCGTGACTCGTCCCGGCCCCCGACCGAGGGAGTCGGGGCTTCGCGCAGAACTATGCGTCTAGTCCGCGCGCACCCATGCGCAAGAAAAGTGCCATGCAAAATGCAACTTTGGTGCTATGAAAGATTAAGACTTTTCGGCTGGATGACGCCGTCATGATGCCCACATAACGGGCATCGGCCTAACGACTAGGCAGGCGGCGCAGTCGCACCGCAGATCGAAATGCCGGCGGGGGTGCCGGGTCAGGTATCGTCGCTCGACGACCGCGGTGCGCCGACCGCGACGATTAGCAGCGGACTCTTGCCCGCGGCGTGCGGCTCGAAGAACGCGGTGGTCTCGTCATCGTAGAAGGTCAAGCCGGTTGCGCCGCGGCCCAACGCATAAGACGCCAGATAAACCTGGCCTCCGTGCAGACCGGCCTCGAGATGGGCGTCGCGGTACGCGCGATTGCCGAGCGCGCCGAGCGCGCGCTCGAGATCGGCCATATAAACGATCAGCGCCGAGCAATCGGCGCCAAGCATTTGCTCAAGGCACAAGTATCCGGCCTCGGGGCGAAAGCTGCCGGCCCTCAGCAATTCGAATTCGCCGCCTTGGCGATGGTAGCAGTAAGTCCCCGTCTCCAATCCGTCGACCGCGTTGACGATCAGATAAGCATCGCTTAGCGGCGGGAAGTCGGCGCACTGATGGCGGCTCGACACGGCCAATATCGTCGCCAGTTCTTCGGCTGCTATCGGACGCTCTGCGAAGGCTCGCGTCGATCCGCGTCTTAGAATTGTCTCGCCCAGGCTCATCCCGGCGCCGGCTTCGAGGGTCTTTGGTTTGACCGCAGTTGTTGCCGCGCTCGGCGGCGGGATCGGATCGGCTGGCGCGTGGGCGGCGGCGGCAACTTCGCCAACTTCCTCGGGTGTGAGCAGACGGGACGCCCGATGCATTCGCACGAGGTCCGGGTAGCCCACCTCTTCGCGCGATAGTTCGATAGTCTCGAGCCCGAGCGGCTTCAGTTCCGGTTCCGCGGCGGGTGCTGCCGCGCCACTGCCGAGTGCGACGAGGCATACCGCCCCTTCGCGTTCGCCGTCGATTCCGAGCAGCGCTTCAATCTCGGGGTCGGCAAAGGCGCTCACCAGGTCAACGGAAAGCCCCTCGGCCGCCGCCGCGGCGAATAGATTGGCGAGTATCGTACCCGCATCCCAGAAACAGTAACGGTAGGCGCGCGCCCGATACTTCCACGTGCTGCGCCAGAAAATCGCGCTCAGCACAAGCACCGCACGCGCCCGCAATAGCGAGGGACGTCCCGCGGCCGCGCGCGCAAGAAGTCCGCGCCAATCCCCCCGGCGAAGCCCACGCAGGCGCAAATCGGCGGGTGAAAAGTGATAAAGCCCCTGCTCGAGTTCGCCGGCCTCGGCCACCGCGGCATAAATCTCGATCGGATAGAGAGCCCCAGCCGACGCCGCCGCGCGAAAATGATAGTCCTGGCCGCCGACTCGGACGCGCCGCGTGAGCCCATTGGCGCAGAAGAGGATCCGCGTGAGCGCGTCCAGCGTAAGCTCTCCGCCGTCTCCCGTCGCGCCGCCAGCGGCTATCGCGTCGAGCGCGGGAACGCGCGCGAGGCTTAAGTCGCGCGGCAGCGCGATCCCGGCGACCTCGGGGTAGAGCTTGTACGGCAGCGGGCGATTGTCCCAGTCCAGGTGATGCCCACCGCTTCGCACGCTGGTGTACGAATGCTTGGTCGCCGCGTGATAGGTCCGCGCCGCTTCGATGTCGCGATTGCCCAATTTCTTCACTCCCGCGCCGCGCGGGTCTCGATCCGCGGCTCGCTTCGGATGCATCACCATACCATCTTGCGTCCGGAGCGGCTTGCGTCCGCTGGTCGGTATCGGCGGACGCGTGCTATTGGCTAATCAGATCGATTCGGGGAGAGGCCGATGGGCGAGACCACACCCAGACTAAGCGCGGCCGAAGTGAAGGGCCTATTCGAGAAGCTCAGCAATTGGGGCCGCTGGGGCAAGGAGGACGAGCGCGGCGCGCTCAACTTCATAACGGCGCAAAAACGCGCCGCCGCCGCACGCCTGGCGCAAAACGGCGAGACGGTCTCGATCGCGCTGCCGCTAGCGACCACCTCCGGACCCGACAATCCCACGCCGGTGACGCATCTGATGCTCCATTCGGGGACCGGCCATGCGGTTGCGCTCGACTATTTCGGAATCGCGCCGCATGGGATGGCGTTTACCCATCTCGACGCGCTCTGCCACGTGTTCTGGGAGCGCAAGATGTACAACGGCTTCAGTTCTAGCGAGGTCGGACGCTGGGGCGCGCGCAAGTGCGGAATCGACGCCGCGCGCGAGGGCGTCGTCAGCCGCGGCGTGCTGCTCGATATCGCGCGGCTGAAGCGCGCCGAGTGGATAGAGCCGGGCGAGCGCGTCTTTCCCGAAGATCTCGACGCCGCCGAACGCGCGCATCGCGTGCGCGTCGAGGAGGGCGACGTGCTGCTCGTCCGGACGGGACGGATGGCGCGGCAGAGAAAACTCGGTCCGTGGGACAGCCGCAAAGAGGGGATGGCGGGGCTCGATCCGAGTTGTCTGCCGTGGCTCCACCAACGGCGGATTGCGGTGCTCGGATGCGACGGGGTGAGCGACGTACTGCCGACCGGCTACGGCAACGAGCTGATTTTCCCGATTCATGTCGGGATGCTGGTCGCGATGGGCGTGCATCTGATTGACAACGCCGACCTCGAAGCGCTGGGCGCGGCCTGCGCCCGCCTTGAGCGCCACGAATTCATGTTCGCGATGCTGCCGCTCATCCTCGAGCGGGCGACGGCGTCGCCAGTGAACCCGGTGGCGGTCTTCTGAGGCGATAAGGAGTAAACCGCATGCCCTCCGAAGCGATGGTCATCGACGCCGACGGTCACATTCTCGAACCACCCGATCTGTGGGAGCGCTACCTCGAACCGCGGTACCGCGAACGCGCGATCCGGATCGTCACGGGGCAGGATGGTTACGAGTACCTCGAGATCGACCGCAAGATTTCGCGGCTCTGCCGCCGCGGCCAGCTCGCGACGCTGGGCGGGATGGGCAAGAAGGTGGCGGATGCGGCCCGGATGCGCGAGCGCGCGATGCGCGGCGAGCTGAGTCCCGAGGAGCTGCGCTATCAGATGCCCGGTCCGGGCGACACTTACATGGCCGGGGCGGCCTTCGGCACGATGGACATGAAGGAGCGGCTCGAGCTGCTCGATCGCGAAGGGATGGCCAAAGCAATCCTTTACCCGACGCTCGGCCTTATGTGGGAGGCCGAGTGCTTCGACGCGGAAATCGCGGGCGCCTACTGCCGCGCCTATAACCGCTGGATCGCGGAGTTCTGCCGTGACTCGGGCGGCCGCCTGATCCCGATCGCGCACCTGTCGCTCGGCGATCCCGCGGCCGCCGCCGCGGAACTCGAGCGCGCCGCCAAGGACGGATGCAAGGGAGCGTTCGTCGCGCCGTTCACGATCACCAAAGCCGCGCACGGCGACAAGGCGCACGACCGCGTGTTCGCGGCGGCGCAGGACCTCGACGTTCCGTTCGCGATCCATCCGACCTTCGAGCCGCTGGAGTTCGGGGTCCATCATCGCTTCGACAATTTCCGCTGGGCGGTCTGGTATCACGACCTGTTCGCAGGGCAGGGCGTACAGCACGCGTTCGCGACCTTCTTCCAGTGCGGCACGTTCGATCGCTTTCCGGGCCTGCGCGTCGTGGTGCTGGAGTCGGGCGCCGGCTGGATCGGCTACTTCCTCGACCGCGCCGACGCGATCTACGGCGGCACGCCGCTCGGCGGCACCGTGCGGCTCAAGGAAAAGCCCGCGCACTATTTCCGCGAGCGCTGCTTCATCTCGGCCGATCCCGACGAACGGACGATCGCCGGGATGATGCGCCACGTGGGCGAGGACAAATTTTTCTGGGCCAGCGACTATCCGCATCCCGACCATCCCGGCAACTACCTCGAAGAGTTGCGCGAGATGGTCTCGCCGATGACCGAGAGCGGCCGGCGCGGGATTTTGGGCGAGAACGTCGCCCGCACGTACAAGCTCATGTGACGCGCGCGCGGGTGCTCGGCCGCGCGGACTCTTTAACTGCGCGCGCCGCCCGAGAGCGCCGGATGAATCCACATCTCGGAGTCCGCGCCGGCCTCCGCTTTGAGCCCGCCCATAAAGCGCGCGTTGTTGCCGTCGATGAAGATGTTCACGTGGCGGCGAAGCTCGCCCTGTTCGTCGAGCACGCGGTCGCGGAGACCCGGATAGTCGCGCGCCAGGGCTTCGATAACTTGCCTCGCGGTTGTCCGCGCGCCGGCCGCGAGCGGCACTTCGATGACGTCGCGTCCGCCGGTCCATCGGCGAAGCGCCGAAGGAATGTGCACGCGCATCGTTAATTCACGATCGCCGTTTTGACGCACAGGACCGGCGGCAGAAATTCCGCGATCGCGCGCCAGCTCTCGCCCTCGTCGTTCGATCCGTAAAGCTGTCCGCCGCGAGTGCCGAAATAGAGCCCGGCGGGCTCGAGCGGGTCGGCGGAGAAGGCGTCGCGGAGCACGGTGAAAAATCCGTCGCGGTCGGGAAGGCCCTTGCCCAGCGCCTCCCACGACCGGCCCGCGTCGCGCGAGCGCCACACGCGCGGAGCGCCGTCGCGCGGCACCCGGAACTCGTCCGAGGTCAGCGGAAACGTGTAGATGGTTCCGCCGCGCCGCGGATGCGCCACCATCGGAAACCCGAAATCCGACGGCAGGCCGTTTTCGATCGTGACCCAGGAGCGCGCCTCGTTGTCGGTGCGATAGACGCCGGGGTGGCTCTGCAGGTACATCCGCGAGGGGTTTTCCGCGTCGAAGCGCAGCTTGTGCGGACACAGCGTCGCGCCGGGAACGTCGGGATGCACCCTGAGGCCGTTGACGCAGGCGTTCCACGACTCGCCGCCGTCGTCGCTGCGATAGATGCCGCCCGAAGAGATCGCTGCATACATGCGCCCGGGCTCTCGCGGATGAACCAGGATCGAATGCAGGCAGAGTCCGCCGAAGCCGGGATTCCATTTCGGGCGGTCCGGATGCCTGAACAGCCCCTCGTTCAGGCGAAAGGTCTCGCCGCGATCGTCGGAGCGAAACATCGCCGCAGGATCGACTCCGGCAAGCACCACGTCGGGCCCCAGCGCCGTCTCCGCCTCGAGCGCCCAGACCGCGTTGAGCGACTCGCCGCTGCCCTTGGGCAGCTTGATGTTGCCCTCGGCCGGTTCCTTCCAGGTGGCGCCGAAGTCGTCCGACCAGCTAACCATCGCGCCCCAGTGATTGCTCTTGTTGCCGACGACGATTCGCGGCGCGCCCTTGCCGATGAAAGCCGCCGACCATACCGATTGTCCCGTGAAGTGCGGCCCGGACATTTTGAAATCGCCGCGCTTGCCGTCGCCGTGAAAAATGAAAGCGCCCTTGACCGTTCCCACCATCAGCAGCAGATCGCCCGCCACGGGCGTGAGGGTTTCCGCATGTGTCGTGGCCATAATCACCTCCAGGCTTACTGACTTTGTCGTTCGGCGCCGCCGCTCGAAATCCGCGCTAACGGCATGTGCAAGGACATACGGCCATGCGATCGCGGCGCGCGTCCGGGACTCCCTGATTGGTCTTGGGCGCGAAGGATGAATCGCAAGGTGCCGCCGCCGAGCACATCGACTGCGCCGCCGCGCCGCTGCGCGCCGAAATCTCCTCAATCGCCGTGCACGCCTCGCTTACCGCATCCGCCTCGGTCGCTGCAGCGCCGGCGGCGGCGCGATGGAACGGCGGATCGACCAGCCGCCAGAACCATGTCCAGCGATCGGTTCGCACCTCGAACCGCGTGCCCAGGTGATCTCTGCGAAGGTACATATTCAATCTCCGCCCGCTTGCGACAAAACCTGCGCCGCGATCGTTTCGTGCGCCTGGCGGAGCGCGTTGAAGACCATCGGCGGCACCCGCATGCGATCGTCCGCGTAG
>DASXMQ010000222.1:0-17090 GCA_036495625.1 Binataceae bacterium (SeqCode)
CCCCGAGCAGTGGTGCGATCGGTATAACCTCGAGAAAATCCATCGCCTGACGCTCAACCGTCTCCGTTCCGAAACCGAGCCCGCCGCCGATCATGAGTACGCGGCGTTTCGCTTGCGCTGGAACCACGTCGGAGGGACCGGAATCGACGCCGATCAATCCGGGGTCGCCGCGGTGCTCGAGCAGCTCTCCGGCGTCGCGCTCAGCCCCGAGTTTTGGGAGCGCGCCATTCTGCCGGCGCGAATTCCCGGCTATCGCCCCGAATGGCTCGACCTGCTCTGCCTCGGCGGCGAAGTGGTGTGGGCGGCCGTGCCGGGCGAGGACGGCGGCGACGAAGTGCCCGCTCGAATAACGTTTCTGCGCCGCCGCCGTGCGAGCGCCGCGAGCCATGAAGGAGCAATTCCGGCAAGTTCGGCGGCGGCTGAGGTCGCCGCCGAACTCGCCGACCCCGACGAGCAGCACGTGTTCCTCGCGCTGGTCGCGGGCGGCGCGCAATATCTCGACCAGCTAGCCGAGCGCGCGAGCCTGGCCGAACGGACGGCGCTCGCCGCTCTCTGGCGGCTCGCGGCCGCCGGCCGCGTCTCCAACGACAGCTTCGCCCCGCTGCGCTTGCTGTGGTCCGCGCCCGAGGCGGTGCGCGCGATGGCTCCGGGGGCTCATCGCCGTAGCCGCCGCGACGCGGCGCTGCGCGCGCGTCTGCGTTCGAGCGTGACTGGCCGCTGGTCCGCGCTGGGCGCCGGCGCAGCCGCTCAGGCTGCGGTGCCGGCGCCCGCAGCGGCCATGCCCGACGCGGCGGCAACGCAGCTCGGCCGGGAGCAGGAACGCGTGCTCGCGCGCGACACGGCGCGCGCGCGCGCCGAACTCCTGCTCAAGCGCAACGGGATCGTGACGCGCGAAATGCTCGGTCTCGAAAGCGAGCCGATGGCGTGGCAGGAGATCGCGTTTGCGCTCCGCAGGATGGAGTACGCGGGCGCGATTCGCCGCGGCTACTTCGTCCGCGCGCTTTCGGGCGAGCAATACGCCTTGCCCGCGGCGCTCGAGATGCTCGCGGCCGCCCGCAATCCGGCGGCGGCGCGTGAGCGTCCGGTGGCGCTTAGCGCCGCCGACCCGGCCAACCCTTTTGGCGCCGTGTTGCCCGGATGCGGCGTGGCGCGTGACGCCGGTAACTTCGTGGTGCTGCGCGGCGGACGCGTGATGCTCGGGCTGGCGGGACGAGCGTTGCTTGGGATCGATGCGGTCGATGGCGATGCGCTCTCGGACGAGGCCTTCTCGGCGGCGGTGGCGGCGCTTATCGAGCTGGGGCGCAAAGTGGTGGTCGAGACGATCGACGGCGTGCCGGCGCTCGCCTCGGCGCAGGTCGGCGCGATGGCCGCGATGGGTTTCCACTCGGACGGCCGCGCCCTTGTTTATGACGGATTGCCCGGTCCCGCGCCTTCGCGCGCTTCGATTGCCCGCCAGGCAAATTAACCCGGCTTTTTGATGGAAGCGGCGGACCTGCAGGCTTTGCAGCGGCTTATCGATCGCAGCGCCGCGTCGGCCGGCCCCGGCGCGGCCGATTCGATCGCCTATCCCCCGCGCCAGATGAGCGCGGCGGAGTTCGTCGAGTTCTGGCAGAGCGTTAGGCTGGTCGCGATGGCCACGACGGGCGAGGGGGGCGGACCGCATATTGCGCCGGTCCACGCGCGGCTCGACGGCGTCCGATTGCGGCTGGTGATCTATGACAACACGCTGCGCCGGCGCGATATCGCGGTTAATCCGCGCGTTGCGTTCACCGGCTGGCGCGCCGACGGCGCGGCGGCGATCGTTTACGGCGTCGCGCGCGAGATTGAAGGCAGCCTGCGCCCTGCGCGCGCCTCGCTGAGCGGAAAGCCGCGCCAGGTGATCGAACTCGAGGTCAGGCTGACGCGTGTCTATGCGATGCGCCCGCCCGACCGCTCTACTTGACCCGCCGTGCTCGGGAACACGAGGAAGCTTGCATTAACGTCTTGCCTGCGGCTGAGATCGTCCCCATGAAAAAAACGCTCCTGCTCTATGGCGTGCTGGTTTTCGCGGGCGGTCTCGTCGGCGGCGCCCTGACCGGTGCGGTTTGCAGATCGCGGCCCGTGACAGCAGCGCCTGGGGCGCCGCAGGTTTCCAACAAGAACGCAGGCGCGGCCGCGCCGGCGGTCGTAACGGCGGCGGGATTGGTGCTGGTCGATGCGGCCGGCAAGCCGCGAGTTAAATTCGACGTCACTGACGACGGGCAGGCGGGCTTTGCGATGTACGACCGCGATAATCATCCCCGCGCGCAGATCGTTATCGACAACCAGGGAGCGCCGAGCGTGCGCCTGTACGATACGTCCAACAAGCTCAGAATTTCGCTCGAAGTCAGCAGCGACGGGATTCCGACCGTGCGCCTGATGGACAACGGCGGTCACTCGCGCGAGCTGCTCGGGGTGGATGCCGAGGGCGACGGATGCCTCGACTTTTACGCGCGCGACGGCACCGTAATGCGCGAATTGCCCTAGCCGGCGGCCGGCGCGGCGCGCCTTGGCGAAGATCGAAGCGTCACGCTATCCTGACTTGACCGCAAACTGCGTTCCGCGCCGCTTATGGCCCGCGACGCGCGGACTTCGGAAGGATTGGGCCTACGGAAAGGATTCGGTCTGGATAATGGAAAAAAATACCTTCGGCGCGCAACGCGCGCTTAACGTCGGCGGCCGCAAGTACAAGATCTTCAGCCTTGCGGCGCTCGAGAAGCGCGGTTTTGCGCTTGCGCGCCTGCCGTATTCGATCAAGGTGATGCTCGAGAACGTGCTGCGCCGCGAGGACGGCGTGGTGGTGACGGCCGACCAGGTCGAGGCAGTCGGCAAGTGGCAGCCGCAGCCGGGCGAGCGCGAGTTCTCCTTCATGCCGGCGCGCGTGCTGCTGCAGGATTTCACCGGCGTGCCGGTGGTCGCCGACCTGGCCGCGATGCGCGACGCGATCAAACGTCTCGGCGGAGACCCCGCGCGGATCAATCCGATCCAGCCCGCCGATCTGGTGATCGACCATTCCGTGCAGGTCGACAGCTTTGGCACTGCGCGATCGTTCGCGATCAACGCCGAGATGGAGTTCGAGCGCAACCGCGAGCGCTACCTCTTTCTGCGCTGGGGCCAGGGCGCATTCGACAGTTTCCGCGTCGTGCCGCCCGACACCGGTATCGTGCATCAGGTGAACCTCGAGTATCTCGCGCCGGTGGTTTTCACCTCGGCCGACGGCCAGATCTATCCGGACACGCTGCTCGGCACCGATTCGCACACCACGATGGTCAACGGGCTCGGGGTGGTCGGATGGGGCGTCGGCGGGATCGAAGCCGAGGCGGCGATGCTCGGGCAGTCGATCCCGATGCTCATTCCGGAGGTTATCGGCTTCAGGTTTACCGGGGCGATGCGCGCGGGCGCGACGGCGACGGACCTGGTGCTCACGGTCACGCAGATGCTGCGCAAGCGCGGCGTGGTCAACAAGTTCGTCGAGTACTTCGGCAGCGGACTGGGAAGCCTGAGCGTCGCCGACCGCGCAACGCTCGGCAATATGTCGCCCGAATACGGCGCGACGATCGGGTTTTTCCCGGTTGACGATCAGACGCTAGAGTATCTGCGCCTTTCGGGGCGCGCCGAATCGCAGGTGCGGCTGATCGAGACCTATTGCAAGGAGCAGGGGCTGTTTCGCACCGCGGACTCGCCCGATCCGATTTTCACCGACACGCTGGAGCTCGACCTCGGCACGGTCGAGCCGAGCTTGGCCGGGCCGCGCCGCCCGCAGGACCGGGTGCGGCTGCGCGCGGCGAAGGGCGAATTCCGCCGCGAGCTCGCCAAGGAGATTACCAATCACAACGGCGTCGATCCGACCGTAGTCGCGCGCTGGATCGACGAGGGCGGCGCGCCCGCGGTGGCGCCGCATCAGGCGATACCGCCCGCGGAGCTCGGCCCGCTCGCGCATCGCGTCGCCGTGACGGGCGAGGGCGGCGAGCGCTTCGATCTCGCGCAGGGCGCGGTGGTAATCGCCGCGATCACGAGCTGCACCAACACTTCGAATCCGTCGGTAATGCTGGGTGCGGGCCTGCTCGCGAAGAAGGCGGTGGAGCGCGGACTCGGCGTCAAGCCGTGGGTCAAGACCAGCCTCGCGCCGGGATCGAAGGTGGTCACCGACTATCTGAAGCGCGCGGGGCTGCTCGAATATCTGGAACGCCTGCGCTTCAACCTGGTCGGTTATGGCTGCACGACCTGTATCGGCAACAGCGGCCCGATGCCCGAGGCGATCGCGGGCGCGGTCGGGCAGGGCGACCTGGTCGCCTGCGCGGTGCTGAGCGGTAACCGGAATTTCGAGGGCCGCATCAACCCGGTCGTGCGCTTCAACTATCTCGCCTCGCCGCCGCTGGTGGTCGCCTATGCGATCGCGGGCACGATGGATTTCGATCCCAACCGGGATTCGCTGGGCAACGACCCCGAGGGCAATCCCGTTTACCTTCGCGACATCTGGCCCTCGACCAGCGAGCTTGCCGCTGCGGTTGCCGGTTCGATCGACTCCGCGATGTTTCGCAAGGAGTACGGGCAGGTGTTCGAGGGCGACGAACGCTGGCGCGGGCTCAAGGTGCCCGAGGGCAACCTGTTCCGTTGGGACAAGGACTCGCTCTACGTCAAGGCGCCGCCGTTCTTTGACGGCATCGGCGCGGCGCCTGCGCCCGTCTCCGATATCGAGGATGCGCGCGCGCTCGCGATGCTCGCGGACAGCGTGACGACCGATCATATCTCGCCCGCCGGCTCTATCGGGGCCGACACGCCGGCCGGCAAGTACCTGATCGCCAATGGATGCCAGCCGCGTGACTTCAACTCCTACGGCGCGCGCCGCGGCAATCATGAGGTGATGGTCCGCGGGACGTTTGCCAACATCCGCCTGCGCAACGAACTGGTGCCGGGCGTCGAAGGCGGCTTCACCATTCATCTGCCCGACGGCGAGCGCACGACCATCTTCGAGGCCTCCGAGCGCTACCGCGCCGACGGCGTTGCGCTGATCGTGATCGCGGGCAAGGAGTACGGCTCCGGAAGCTCGCGCGACTGGGCCGCCAAGGGCACGTTGCTGCTCGGCGTGCGCGCGGTGATCGCGGAAAGTTTCGAGCGGATCCATCGCAGCAACCTGGTCGGGATGGGCGTGCTGCCGCTGGAATTTACCGGCGGCGAGACGCGCAAGAGCCTGGAGCTGAGCGGCCGCGAGAGCTATTCGATCGAAGGGCTGGCGGCCGGCATTACGCGGCGGCAGAAGCTCAAAGTCCGCGTCAGCGAGGGCGGCCGCACGCGCGAGTTCGAGGTGCTGGCGCGGATCGACACTCCCGAAGAGGTCGAGTACGTCCGTCACGGCGGCATCCTGCCATACGTGCTGCGGGAGCTGCTGCACGCGTGAGCGGAACTCGGGCACGCGTGAGCGGAACTCGGGAAGGACGCTCGCGTGCGCGCAGGGACCGTGCGTGAAGAGTCCCGGGGTCGAGCATCCAGCCCCGGGCGCGCCGGTCATTCGTAGCGGAGCGCGTCGATCGGATTGAGCAGCGACGCCTGGCGCGCCGGATAATAGCCGAAAAATATTCCGACCGCGGCGGAGAAGGCGAAGCTGCCGACGATCGCTGCCGGCGAAAGCAGCGTCGGCCATCCGGCGAACGACGAAATCGCCTGCGACGCCCCGATGCCAGCCAGGATTCCGCCCGCGCCGCCGACCATCCCGAGCAGGATCGCCTCGACCAGGAACTGAAGCAGGATGTGTACCCGGCGCGCGCCGATGGCCATCCGGATGCCGATTTCGCGCGTGCGCTCGGTGACCGACACCAGCAGGATGTTCATGATCCCGATACCGCCGACCAGCAACGAGATCGATGCCACGGTGGCGAGCAGCAGCGCCATGATCCGGCTGCTGCCCTCGGCAGCCTCGACCACCGCGCTCAGGTTGTGCACGTCGAAATCGTCGTCGTGGCCGGACTGTATATGGTGGCGATTGTGCAGCGTCTCGGAAATCTGGTCGATCGCTTGCGGAACGAGCGCCGCGGTTTTGACCTCGACGAAGATCAGATGCACCACGCCCGCGAGTTTGGGCGGACTGCCGAACGGACTTATCTGGTTCGCGTCGGAACTGTAGATCGAAGTCGCCGTCGGCACCGCCGCGTAGGGATTGATCACGGTGGGCGTTGCGGCGCCCGAGGGTACTGCCGACGGCGCGGCGACACCGAGGACTTTGCGTTCGGCCGTGCTGAACGGAATCAGCACCACGTCATCCTGGTCCTGGCCCCATCCTGACTGGCCCTTGGCTTCGAGCACGCCGATCACCTGCATGTCGACGCCTTTGACCCGCACGACCGCCCCGACGGGGTCGCTGTGCTCGCCAAAAAGGTTGCGGACCACGGTCTGCCCGAGCAGGCATACGCGGGCGCCCGTGCGCTCGTCCTCCTCGTCGAGCGGGCGCCCTTCGGCGACTGACCAGTTGCGGATCGGCAGATAACTCGGCGTCACGCCCTGGATATTGGTGCTCCAGTTTTGATGGTTGTACTCGGCCTGGGCGATCTGGCGGTCGAGATAGCTGACGCGGGCAACCGGCCAATCGTCCTGGAGGAGCGCCTCGGCGTCGCCCACGGTCAGCGTCGAGAGGCTGCCGCCGCCGGCGCGGACGCCGTTGGAGGTGGTGGTGCCGGGCGTCACGATTAGAAGATTGGTCCCGAGGCCCGCGATCTGCTTCTCGACCGCCTCGTTGGCGCCCTGGCCAACTGCGACCATCGCGATCAGCGCGGCGACGCCGATGAAGATTCCGAGCATCGTGAGCGCCGAGCGCAGCTTGTTGCGTGCGAGCGCCCGCGCGGCGGCCCTAAGCGCCATCAGCGCGAAAGTAAGCGGCGCCCCGTCGGACTCCGGGATTGCGCGATGAGCGATCGGCGCGGGTTTCTCCGCTTCGGCCGCCGGACCGGATACCGCGGCTTCGGCCGCGCCCCCCGGCGCCGCCTGCCGCGGCGTCTGCCGATGGTCCGAGATGACGAGGCCGTCGCGCAGCATCACGACGCGGGCCGCAAATGCGGCAAGCTCGGCGTCGTGCGTCACCAGCACGATCGTCAGGCCCTGGCGGTTGAGCCTTTGCAGCGTCGCCATGATTTCGAGCGAGGTCCGCGAGTCGAGGTTTCCGGTCGGCTCGTCGGCCATCAGGATCGCCGGGTCGTTGATGAGCGCGCGCGCGATCGCGACGCGCTGCTGCTGGCCGCCGGAGAGCTGATTGGTATGGCTCTGCTCGCGCCCGGCAAGCCCCAGCAGCGCGAGCACCTCGCGGGCGCGCATCGCGCCGTGCGCCGGGTCGCCCGAGTAGAAGAGCGGCAGTTGGACGTTCTCGAGCGCGCTCGTGCGCGAGAGCAGATTGAAGCTCTGGAAGACGAAGCCGATCCGCCGGCTGCGGATGCGCGCGAGGTCCGGTTCGCTGAGCGAGGCGACGTCCACGCCTTCGAGCAGGTAACGCCCGGAGGTCGGTCGGTCGAGGCATCCGACGATGTTCATCAGGGTGGACTTGCCTGAGCCCGACGCGCCCATTATCGCGACGAATTCGCCGCGCTCGATCGTCAGGCTGACGCCGCAGAGTGCATGCACCTCGAGGTCGCCGAGCTGGTAAGTCCGGTAAAGATCCGAAACGCTTATGACAACGTCAGCCATCGGTGTCGCGAGCACGGGCGGGAGAATTTCAGCCGAAGAAACCGCACGGATTAGAAATGATGCATCCCTCCGCCCATCTGCGGCCGCGCTAGCCGCGGCTTTTTGCCGTCACCGGCATCCGCCACCTCATCGATGACCACCTGATCGCCGGGTTTGAGTTCACCGCCCAGGATTTCAACCGAAGTGCCGTCGTCGATGCCTCTGACCACGCGGATTTGCCGAATCGTCTTGCCGTTGAGAACCCAGAGGTCCGCTTTATGATCATCGTGGCGATGCTCTGCTCTTGCGCCCTTGCCGGAGCCGGCGTCAGGCGAAAAGCGGAGCGCTTGCAGCGGCACCATGAGCACGTTTGGCTCCTCGGCCGTGATGATCTTCGCGTTGGCGGTCATCCCGGGCTTCAGCAGAAGTTCGGGGTTGGCGACGCCCAGGACGACGTCGTAAGTGACGACGTTTTGCACGGTCACCGGCGCCTGGCGCACCTGCGTGACGGTCGCGGGAAACGGATGATGCGGAAAGGCGTCAACCGTGAACTCGGCGTTCTGGCCGACGCGCACCGGGCCGACGTCGGACTCGCTGACGCTCGCGTCAACCTGCATCCGGGTGAGATCCTGCGCGATCAGGAAGAGCGTCGGGGTCTGAAAACTGGCGGCGACGGTCTGGCCGACGTCGACGTTGCGGGAAACCACCGTGCCGTCCACCGGCGAGATGATATCGGTATAGCCCAGGTTGACCTGGGCGGCGTGGAGCGAGGCTTCCTGCTGGCGGATACTGGCGTGATCGAGCTCGACCTGCGCCGCGGCCTGATCGGCGGCGCTGCGGGCGCTATCGAGAGCGTCCTGCGTTACCACGTTATCCTTCATCAGCGCGAGGTTGCGCTCGTAGGTCAGTTGCTCGTACCGGAGGTTCGCCTGATCCTTCTTCAACTGCGCCCGAGCGTTGGCCAGACTGGCGCTCGCCTGCTCGACCGTGACCTGGTAGGGCCGCGGGTCGATCTTGGCGCAAATCTGCCCTTTTTTTACCTCGGTATTGAAATCGCAGTATATCTTTACGATCGGGCCCGATACGTAGGTGCCGACCTGCACGGTCACCACCGGATTAACCGTGCCGGTTGCGGTCACCGCGCGCACCAGGTCTCCGCGCTCGACCTTGGTGGTGACGTAGCTGGTTGGTGCGGGAGCGTGTTTGAGCCATAAGAGGACGATCGCGACGGCGATAATTGCCGCGAGCCAACCCCAGCGCCGCAGTATCCCCCTCAAGTTACTTCCGCTTCCGACCCTTGGACAATCAGCCCAGATTGTGCGCGCCCGCCGCCCACTTTGACAAGGCACCGCGTCGATGGCCGGTTCCCGATCGGGCCATCAACGCAGTGCGATTGATGCTATCCGGGAAGTACTCGCGCCACTATTCCGCTTGCTGCGACGACGCAGGTCCGCTGGAGGTGTCGGTGCCGCTCTGCGTGCCGAAAGCCTGCTGGAAGATCGCATGGCGTTGTTGCTCAAGCTGCTGCATCTGACCGAGCAGCGCCGTGGACTTTGAGGTATTGGGAGCGCTCTTGAACACGCCCTCCCAGACCTTGTACTTCTCGACCGTCAGCGCCTGCTGCGCGGCGGCGAAGGCCGAAATCTGGCTGTCGCAGGCGCCGCCGGAAGCCAGGCACGTGAGGAGCACCTGATGCGCGGTCTTCACGTTCTGGAAATCCGTCTTCAGGTTCGTATCGCCCTTGAAGGCCGCATGCATCGCTGAATGGTCAACGCCGGCCGCCTTCGCCAGCATGAATAGGTGCGCGTCGCCGCGATGACCCCCGAATCCTTGCGCGAGCGCCGCGCTGCAGGCGATCGCGAGCATCGCGCCGACCGCCACCGCCACCCGTGAAAGCTTCGTCTTTCCAACCATTTCACCTTACCTCGCTGTTGATGCCCGTGATTCGGGCTGCTCCTATAGACGAATTGGCGCGCCAGAGGTTACATTTCCGGGCGGTGCCGAGCCGCACCAGGCGACCGCCCTATTCGACGGGGTCAATACCCCTTGTTCGCGAGGGTAAAAGGTTCCCATCGCGATGCGACCGACTCGCTCAGGCAATACTTACCGCGGTGCCGGTTTTGCGCGCGACGTAGCGGGTCAGCAGGCGCAGCACGTCCGGCGTGACCTGGCTAATCGCCCCCGGCTGAAAGCCGACGCTCTGCGGCCCGCGCAGCCGCATCATCCCGAGCATCGAGAGCCGAAGCGCCCCGGCGACGCCCTGGTAGTAGCGCAGGCGGGCCACATCCATCGGGGCAAAGGCCTGGTAGAGCGCCAGATACAGGGCGTTGAAGACGCGCCGCAGATTGTTCCCGGCCGCGTTGTCGCGCATCCAGCGCGGATGCTCCATCGCGCTGGTCGAGAGGATTGCCGCGGTGGTGGCCGCGTCGAAGTGGCGGTCGCCGATCGCGGCGTGGGCCCAGTCAACTATTCCCGTTACGCGAAGGCCCTTAACCAGGACGTTTTGCGGATGGTAGTCCAGGTGGAGAAGTGACGGCGGAGCCTGCCCGAACTTATGCGCGCCGTGCCGCAGACGTGCGAGCGCCGGGGCCAATCCCACAAGCGGGCCCTGCTCGACGCGCGCCGCGACGATGTCGAGAGTGCGTTCGAGCAGGCGCGCCGCCATGCCCTGGCGCTCGGCCGCCGGAGTTTGCAGCGCGTCGAAGGTGGCCGGCTGAAGGGGCATCCGATGGAGCCGCGCCTGCGCCCGCACGAAGCCGAGGAAACCCGCCGAGAAGGTCTTGAACGCCTGCGGGAAAGAGCGAACCGCAAACAGCGGTCCGCCGCTCAGCCGTTCCATCACGAGAAAGGGTGCGCCAATCGCCGTGGCGCCGGGCTCGAACAGATGCGGCCGCGGCACCGTATACCCGACGGCCGCGAGGTGGCTGATGATGCGGTACTCATGCGCGCCCTTGTCCGCGGCCTCGATGTTGGCATAGATGCGCAGGACGAGCGGTGCGTGAGGTTCGACGCCGGGCAGTATCGCGCTCGGCTCGCGGAGGCTGAACTCGTAGAGCGTTGTTTCCCATCCGCTCGCCAGCACGCGCAGATCCTCCAGGGCGGCGCCAAAATAGACGCAAAGCGCAGCCGAGAGCGTTTCGGGCTCGGGGAGAAGTTGGGCAGGGGCGTCAGGCACGGCGAGGCGAGCCTAGTATGCGTATCGTGCGCCGCGCAATTGGCGCACGGTGAGCCCGCGCTCGGCATCAACCGCGCCGGCTCAGGCGCTACTTCGGCGGCGCTCCGGTAGCGGGCGGCGGACTCGCGTTTGCGGGCGCGGAGTCCGATTGTGAACCGGACGGCGTCTGCTGCGAAGGAGTGAAAAAGTGGTAGTTCTGGGTTTCGTCGTCTGGCGTCCTCCGCAACGTCTCGGGAATTACGCCGCGCGCGCCCAGATCTTGTTGGAGCGTTGACGTCAGGAGCGGTCCGCGGGTGTCGGAGATGTCGATCGTCGCCTCGACCGAAAGACCCATCCTGAGCGGCTTATCGGCCGGCTCCGGGCCGTTGAGCACGATCTTGACCGGTACGCGCTGTACGACCTTGACCCAGTTGCCAGTGGCGTTTTCCGGCGGCAGCAGCGCGAAGGCCGAACCGGTGCCGATGCTGATCGAGTCGACGTGGGCCTGATAAATGTAGCCCGGATAGATGTCGGCTTCGATCTCGACCGGCTGGCCGACGCGGACGTCGGTCAGCTGGGTTTCCTTATAGTTGGCGGTGATGTAGAGGCCGCGGATCGGCACTAGCGCCATCAGCGGTTCTCCGGCCTCGATGCGATGGCCTATGTGGACGCTCTTGCGGGTCACGATTCCGTCGAAGGGGGCCTTGATCGTCGTGTAGCTGAGGTTGAGCCGCGCCTCCTGCAGCGCTGCGCTGGCCTGCTGAACCACCGGCCGTTCGTAGCGGGTGTGATCCTCGCCGTTGGTCCCGAGGGCCGCCTCGGCCTGCATCAGTTGATGGTTGGCCAGCCCCTGGGTGGCCATCGCCACGCGCAGTGCCGTCGTCGCCTGGTCGTAGTACTCGGCCGATACCACGCCCTGAGCCTTGAGCGCTTTTGCCCGGTCATAGTCGATGCGAGCCTGCCGGGGCTGCGATTCGGCTAGCTTCAGGCCCGACCGCGCGGCCTCGACCTGGGCATAAAGCTGGTCGACAGTCTGACGGGCTCGCTCGAGTTGCGCCTCGGCGCCGTTGACCTGGACCTGGTAGTCGCTGGGATCGAGCTGGACCAGCGGGTCGCCGGCCCTGACGCGCCAGTTGTCGGAGACGAAGACCTTGATAACCGTGCCGGAGATTCGCGACGAAATAAGGCCGATGGTGCCGTCGACGTAGGCGTCGTCGGTGGAAACGTGCGAACTAAGATAGCGGTAGTACCGGAGAGCCGGAAAGATGGCTGCCAACAGAAGGACCGCCACTGCGGCGAGCAGGATCCGACGGAACCAGATCGATTTCATTTTGCGGTCGCGATTCGCCCCGAGTCGTCGAAAGCGCCGGGCAGTCCAACACCGGCAGCAGAGGGCCCAATCCTCATATTTAATCCATAGATCACAATCGAAAGAAGCGGCTTGGCAAATCTAGCCTGTCCGTCCCGCGCCGTCCACTATGGCTCGAGCGGACCGGTGCGCAGCGCCGTCTGGCCGCGGCCGCCGCGCGCTAGGGAAATTTGATGAGGACTCGGGGACCTCCGCTCGCTTGGACCGCGACCACGCCGTTGGACTGGATATCGGCGATGATGGTTCCGCCGGAATCGACCGAATTGATGATCGCGTCAACGCGGGCGTTGGGATGCTCGAACAGAAACAGCGTCGGAGCGCGCGCTTCGAAGACGAAGCTCAGCGTCAGATCCTCGACCAATCCAGTAAGCAATCCGCTGGCCGGTCCCTTCATGAAGACCCGGACGTCGGGATTCGCGCGCGGTGCGATTCCGGTCAGGCCGCCGAAGGTCTGCACGACCGCGGTGCCGAATGGGTCGTTGGTCGAGGCCTCGGCCACCAGCGTGACGCCGTTGAACAATTCGGTCGTCACCAGCGCGGAATTGTTGACGAGCTTGGTGACCGTCATTTGCGTGCCGGGCGCATTGTTGACGATCACCACCGCTTCCGGCACAGTGCCGCGAAAGCTCCACGACTGCGAACTGTCGGTGACCAGCGCCTGGAACGGCGTGCCCGGCGTGCCGAGCACCCACAGGCTGTTCTGGGCCGCGATCTGAGAGGTATTGCCGGGCGAGGTCGGATTCGCCGTGCCGAACGCGCCTCCGCACGCGGCGCAAGCGAAAGCCATCATCCCGAGCGCCAGGCGCTGCAGCACCGCCGACCATTTCAATTTAGAATTTCCCTTCATCATCGACGTCTCGGCGAGGCTACGGCACCGTCACGCCGGTCTGGTTGGTGCAGACCAGGCAATTCCCGCTGCCCGTGCCGCAGATGCTGTTGCACGGCTGCCCGACCTGTATCGGCGGCGTCATCGTTATCGGAGTCGGCGAAGCGACCGGCGTGGGCATCGCGGCCGGCGGAGCGGCTTCGAAACGCTGCAACTGGTAGGGTCCGGGATCGGCTGGCGCGCAGAACGAATATTGCCCCTTGACGTTGCCTTCCTTGGGACCGACCCCCGTCGCCATCAGCTGCACGCCGTCCTTGGAGAGCACGATCGAGGTGCCGTCGTCGAACACGGCCGTCGAGCCCATGATCGACGCATGCCCGGCGCACTGCATGGAGAGCGTCGGATGGGTCGCGGCCGTGCCGCATAGCGAGGCTGCTGCGAGCCCGCTTAGCACCGCGATCGTGTGGCCGCTCGCCTTCTCCGGCAATCCGTTGAAGTAGTCGCTCACCGTCGCGTACATGTCGAGGGAGGCGACGTTGGCCGCGTCCGGCACGAACATCGTGAATGGCGCGGCGCTGGATCCGACCGGCACGCTGACCAGCGCGACGTTCTCGATGTGATGCGTGCCGTGGTCCTCGGCGGTCACCAGCACGTTGAGCGCACGCGGGCTCGGGACCGGCGGACTTATCGTCACCAGGCCCTCGACGGTCGATCGCCCGAGCGCGAAATTACACGAGCCGCCCGTTCCCAGGGAACAGCTGGCGCCGCCATTGATCGTCATGCTCGAGGCGACGGTGTCGTAACCAGCGTCGCTCACAAGCATCGTGTAGTTGCCGTTCGGTACCTGGTTGAAACTTTGCGTGACGAAGTTGCTGGACGACAGCGGATAGGTCCCGGTGTCGTCCGTGTTGGCGCTGGCCAGCACGACGCAATCCGACGGCGTCGGCAACTGCGTGCAATCGGCCCCGCTGCCGGGCGCCGGCGCGAGAATCTCGAGCGTCGCCCCCTGCAGCACCGTCGTCGGCGAGCAGGCATCGGTCACTTTGCCGGTCAGCGCGATCGGGCTTGCCCCCGACGAGTTCAGCGGCACCCTCTGTATTTGGCCTCGCTGGACGAAAACGCTGTGCGCGAATGCGTACGCGAAGCCCGGCCCCGAGGCGACCAGGTCATACAGCGTACCGTGGGGACTTGCGGGCAAAGGCAACTGGTATTGCCCGCCGCCGGTGGTCGCGGTCTCCACCACCTGGCCGGTGCTGGCCAGTTCGGCCGCAACCTTGGTCGCCCCGAACGCACCGCCGGTTACCTCACCGAGCGTGTTGACTATGTTTGGCGTCACCGCGCTCGTTACCGAGATGCTCGGCGAGAAGGTATAAAGCCCGCCGCTAAAGTTCGGCCGTCCCGCGAAAGACTGGACGCCCGGAGTTACCGGCGTGATCGCGATGACCATCGTCGCAAGCCCGCCCAGCGGCACGCTCACGCCGGTCAGGCTCGACACCGTCAGGAACGCCGACGGGTTGATCAACGCTATCTGCGACGCGATACATCCTTCGAGCTGGCTGGAGGCCTCTTCAAGGCAGATCGGAACGACCGTGCCGGCGTTGCTGCCGTCGAGCTGCAGCTCGATCGCGTGATAGGTGTTGGCCGGCACCAGCTGGCTGTTGAACAGCTGCGGCACCGTCTGGATCTGGTTGATATCGACTTGAAGCTCGCTGGGCCCGGTGCCGGCGGCGGCGGGATTGGGGCCGGTGGTGTTGAGATTGAACAGCGTTGCGAGCTGGGTAAACACGTCCACCGTCGAGCCGGTGTTCAGGCCGACTCCTTGCGCTACCGGGACCGTGACCCAGTTGGGATCGGTCTGGTCCTGGAAGATGCTGGGATCGGTGCTCGGGTTGAGCCTGACCGCCAGCACGTTGAACGCGAGGCTCTGGAAAGCGGGCGTAAACGGCAATTGGGGCGCCGGCGGAGAGCCGGTAAGAGCGATGACGAGGGTGCCGCCGTTCGTGGTCTGCTGGGCCCTTCCGGTTTTGATCGGAACCAGCACTGTGAAAAAAAGCACCAATACCGGTGCGAGCAGGGCAATCGCTGCCCGCCAGGTCGTAAGCTGTTTCACTCGCAAAGCCTGCTACGAAGATTTCGGTTCCCGCTTGGGATAACCTAACCTGTAGGCGAAGGCAAGCAACCATCCGCGCGCCGCAGCGTAACCGGAGCGTGGGACTTGACTGCATGGCCGGCGCACACAGAGAATTCCGGGAGAATTTCTGCTGACATGAAGCGTATCCCGCAAGCCCTCATCGCAGCCGCGCCGATCCTTGCCGCGCTCGTCGCTCTTCAGTTGTGCACGGTGGCGAACGCGCTCGCCTCGATGCAGGTCGTGGTCGGCAATCCGGGCTTGCAGCACTTCGACTCCGACGGCGGCGTCGAACTCGATTTCGGTCTGACGGATCAGGACGGGCAGCCGGTGGGCAATCTGCGTCCCGATGACGTGCAGGTCTTCGAAGACGGCAAGCGGGCGAAAATCCTGGATTTTCGGGGCGTGGGTCAGGGCCGTCCGGTGGACATCGTGTTCGTGATGGACGTGACGGAGTCGATGCAGCCGTATATTGACGCGATCAAGCAGAACATCGTGAATTTCGCCCACGACCTCGCCTCCAACAATCGCGACTATCGCCTGGGCCTGGTCACGTTCGAGGACTACGTGGTCTCGAAATATGCCGATTGCAATTGCTCGTATCAGAAGACCATGACCTCGGACGTCAACCAGTTCATCAGTTGGATCGGGACGCTGCACGCCTCGGGCGGCGGCGATATTCCCGAGGATCAGCTCGACGCGCTCGCCTACGCCGCAAGCTTTCCATTTCGCCCGCAGGCCCAGGGTATTATCATCATCGTCACCGACGCCCCGCCGCATCATAAGGGCGACGGCTCCGCCTACACGCAGCACGACCAGGCCTTCTGGGATCACCATCAGAAGGGCCAGGACGTGACCGATCTCACCGGGCCCGACGTTGCCGCGATGATGAAGCGCAACGGGCTTACTCTGTACGCGGTGGTGCCGCCGCCGTTCATCGCGCCCGAGTACGCCGAGATAGTCGAGGCAACGCACGGCCGCTCCTACAACATCGTGACCGAGGAGGGGCGCTTTGCCTCGCTGGTGCGCGAGATCGGACATTCGATCGCGACCGAATACTCGCTGACCTATCGCACACCGCGTCCGATCGAGGACGGCACCGACCGCAAGGTCGAACTCAAGATTAACTACAACGGTCAGACCGGCTCCGCCGATACCTCCTATCAGGTGCATGGCGTCGGCGGCGCGACGATCAACGTCCCCGAGGAGGGCGCGGAGGCCGACACCAACATGGGCGGAACCGGACTCCGGCAGTTGTCTTTCAACTGGTGGAACCTGGCGGTGCCGCTGATCGCGATCATGGGGTTGTTCGGGCTGTCGCGGATGCGCTTTGGGATGTCGGCCGAGGAACTCAAGGCCATCGTCGAGGCGCAAGGTCAGCCCGCGCCGCCGCCTCCGCCGCGCGCTGCGGTGACCGCGCCGCGGCCTGCGCCGGTCGCGCGCACGGCATCGTCGGCGCCGCCGTTCTCGTCGGGTCCGATGTCGGCGAACGAGGCGCGGCTTAGCCTCCTCGAGGCGATCGATCCGGTGCCGGCCGAGTACAGTCTCTTCAAAGACGAGGTTTCGCTCGGCCGCGGCGAGGACAACGACGTGGTGATACCGCATGCGAGCGTCTCACGCGCCCACGCCCGGCTGATGCGCCGCAACGGAGTTTTCGAGCTGACCGACCTCAACTCGACCAACGGCACCTATGTCAACGAGCAGCCGGTGCACGGCTCGACGCGCGTGAGCAGCGGCAACCAGGTGCGCCTGGGTGACGTGCGCTTCGTGCTGCGCTACTGAGCCCGCGCGTCGCAAGCAGCGGCGAAAATCGCTTCCCCGAAGCGATGCCCGGCGCGGCGTTCCCGCCGGGGCCGCGTTGAGCGATTCCCTTCGTTTAGTGTACGCTTGGCGGTCTAACCCCTGGGAGGTCTGTTCCGTGCAGCAGTGTCGCCGATGAAGAAACTTA
>DASXMQ010000223.1:0-12260 GCA_036495625.1 Binataceae bacterium (SeqCode)
AATTTCTTCGGACAAGATTTCCCGCTGCGTCCGCCGCGGCGGCGCGCGGGAAGAGCCAAGCCTAGCAGACCGGCGCGGCTCAGTCGATTTTGAGCTTTGCGCGCAGCCGGTTCATCACGAGTTCGGGCACGAGCTCGGGCAGCCGCTTGCCGTAGCTCGCAACTTCCTTGATGAGGCGCGAGGCCGAGAAGAAGAGCTTGGGGTTGGCGAACAGGAAGACGGTTTCGACCTGCGACCACATCTGGCTGTTCATGTGCGCCATCTGCAGCTCGTAGTCGAAGTCGGTGACGGCGCGGAGGCTGCGGATGATGATGCGGGCGCCGATGCGCTGGGCGTAATCGACGGAGAGGCCGCTGAACTTGTCGACGCGCGCGCGCGGCTCGAGGTCGCGGATGGTCTCGCGGATCATATCGACGCGCTCGTCGGGCGTGAACAGCGCGGGATCCTTGTGCGGATTGTAGGCCACCGCGACGATTACTTCATCGAAGATCGCGACGCTGCGGCGGATGACGTCGATGTGCCCGTTGTGAATCGGGTCGAACGTCCCCGGGTAGATCGCGCTCCTGGGCGCCGATTCCTTGCCTTTGTTCACCATGCCGTGCCGCTGTCCGACCTAGCGCGCCGCCGGCGCGCGGTAAAGGACGATCCGGTGATCGCCCAGGGTTGCAACGTTGATCGCCTCGAGTCCCGCCGGCGAAATCTCCGGCGCGCGGACGGCCCGCCGCACTACCACGTAGGCGCTCTCGCCCAGCAATCCGCCGGCGACAATCGCGTCCAACACGGCGGCGCTCGTGTCGTTGCGATAGGGCGCGTCGATGAACACCAGGTCGAAGCGCGCGCGGCGCGCGGCGAGCGCCGCAAGTGCGCGCTCGACGCTTGCGCCGGCGACCTCGGCGCGCGCCTCGAGGCCCAGCACGCGGAGGTTGCCGCGAATCGCGGCCGCCGCGGCGCGCGAAGAATCGACGAAGACCGCGCGTGCGGCCCCGCGTGAGAGCGCCTCGAGCCCGAGCGAACCGCTGCCCGCGAAGAGATCGAGCACTTGCGCGCCGGCAAGCTCGGTGCGCGCGGCGAGGCGCGAGAAAATCGAGGCGCGCACGCGCGCGGTCGCGGGGCGCGTCTTTAGGCCGCGCGGCGCGCGAAGCCGCCGTCCGTGCGCCTCGCCCGCGATCACTCTCATCGGAGCCGCGCCCCGCAAACGACGGCGCCTGCGCGGGCCCCCGCTCTGGCGATCTCAACGATCGCGATTGCTGTGACGAAGCGGTGTCGCAACTATTAAATATCGGCGTCCCCGGCCGACGGGCGGACCATAGCCCAGTCGCCGGATTGCCGCAAGTTTGGGCTTTGCGCACGGGATTGCGGGATCGCCTCGCCGCTCTGGCGCGAGGCGGCGATTTGAGTTACCTATTTTAGGATTTCTCGATTGGCCATCAGTTCTCAGCCGGACAATTCTCCGATTGAAGGTCAGCTTATCGTGCAGTCGGCCGCGACCAGCTCTGAAGTACGCTTTTCGCCCGCAGCCCTCGAGGAATACCGCGCGCTGCTCGAGCGTTATCCAGCCCGCCAGGCCGCGTTGCTTCCGACGCTGTGGATCGCCCAGCGCGAGTTCGGATGGATTTCGCCCACCGCGGACGGCAAATTCACCCTGGGCCTAGTCGAAATGCCTGGCCTCGTGCGCAACCGCGCCGGTGCCTCAGCTCAACCACGAGCGCTACCACAAAAACCTGACCGAGGAATCCGCCGCGCGATTTATCGACGAGCTTGCCCGCCGTGCTGATTGACCTGCTGATAGAAGCGATCAAGGCGATCGTGGTCGTGGTGATGGTGCTCAACCTGGCGGGCGTGCTGCTGTGGTTCGAGCGCAAGGGCAGCGCGCTCATCCAGGACCGGATCGGCGCGAACCGCGCCGCGATCACCGGGTTCGGCAAGCGGATGGGCCTGCCCAACCTGGGACTGGTCAACACGTTGATCGCCGATCCGCTGAAGCTTTTCACCAAGGAAGACTTCGTGCCCGACGGCGCTGACAAGTTCCTGCACGCGCTCGCGCCGTTCCTCGCGCTGTTCCCGGTGATCATCACCTTTGCGGTGGTGCCGTTCGGCGACGTGGTGCGGATCGGTTCGCGCACGATCACGCTGCAAGCGGCCAATATCAACGCCGGGGCGCTCTACGTGCTCGCGACGATCGGTATCGGCGTTTACGGCGTGGCGCTCGGCGGATGGTCGTCGAACAATCGTTGGGCGCTGCTCGGCGGGATTCGCGCGAGTGCGCAGATGATTTCGTACGAAATCGGGCTCGGCCTCGCGATCATCGCGGTCGTGATGACCTACGGCACGCTCGATTTGCAGGAGATGTGCCGGGCGCAGGGCGGAGTATGGTTCGGCTTTCTGCCGCGCTGGGGAATCTGCCTGCAGCCGGTCGCCTTCCTGATGCTGCTCGTGGCCGGGATGGCCGAGTCCAAGCGCGTGCCGTTCGATTTGCCCGAGGGCGAATCCGAGCTCGTCGCCGGTTACTTCACCGAATATTCGGGCGGCAAGCAGGCGGTCTTCATGATGACCGACTTTGCCGAGATCGTGCTGGTCGCGGTGCTGATCACGGTGTTTTTCTTCGGCGGATGGCAGGTGCCGTGGCTCTATCGCGACGGGTTTCACTTCCCCGGCGGCGCCCATCTGGGGCTCCCGCAGTTGCTGGTCGCGATCCTCGGCCTCGTTTCGTTTATGATCAAGACGGTCATGTTCTGCTGGCTGCAGATCCTGATCCGCTGGACGCTGCCGCGCTTTCGCTACGACCAGCTGATGCGCCTGGGATGGAAGGGGCTGGTGCCGCTCGGACTGGCCAATATCGTGGTCACGGCGATCGTCGTGGTGCTGACCTCGGGAGCGCGCTGAGATGACGCCCGGCGTATTCATGTTTCTCGCCGCGCTCGCGGTGATCTCGGCGCTCGGCACGGTGGCGCAGCGCAACCCCGTCCATTGCCTGCTCTCGCTGGTAGTGACGCTGCTCACGCTCGCGGTGATTTTCATCGGCCTCGACGCCGTGACGGTCGGCTTTCTGCAGGCGATCGTCTACGCCGGCGCGATCATGGTGCTGTTCCTGTTCGTGATCTGGCTGCTCAACCTGCAGGCCGAACTGCGCGGCGCGCCCGGCTATCTCGCGCTCAAGGCGATTTCGGCGCTGCTCTGCGCCGCGTTGGTGGCCGAGCTGTTCCTGCTGCTCAGACACGCGCCCACCGCCGGCGGCGCGCAGGCGGCCGCCCCGTCCGGCTACGGATCGCTCGACCTGCTCGCGACCACGCTTTTTGCCGACTACCTGGTCGCCTTCGAGGTAACCTCGGTCCTGCTGCTCGCCGCGATCGTCGGCGCGGTCGCGCTCGCCCGCCGCGAGCCGTCGCGCCGGAGCGTTTCTGCGCAGGCGACGACGGCGGGCGCCGCGCCGGCGAGCTCGGAGAGAGGCGCCTGACGATGGTGCCGATGAGCTACTTCGTGGGGCTGAGCGCCCTCTTGTTCGCGATCGGCGCGGCCGGCGTGCTCCTGCGGCGCAACGTCATCGTAATCTTCATGTCGATCGAGGTCATGCTCAACGCGGTCAACCTGGCGTTCGTCGCACTGGGCCGGCGGCTCGGCTCGATGGACGGGCAGGTGATCGTTTTTTTCGTGATGACGGTGGCGGCGGCCGAGGCCGCGGTCGGCCTTGCGATTATCATTTCGGTCTTCCGCAACCGCGCGACCGTCAACGCGGACGAACTCAACCTGATGCGCTGGTGAGCGAAACGGCGGCAAACCTCTGACGGCCTCAATCATGACGGCTCAATTTCCTGCACTCGCGCTAATTCTGCTTTTGCCCGCGGTGGGCTTCGTGTTCAACGTGTTCTGGGGCCGGCGCGCCGGACGCGGCGCGGTCAACCTCGTCGGTCCGGGGGTTGTCTTTCTCGCCTTCCTCGTCGCGCTCTGGGGTTTTGCGCGGCTTGCGGCGATGCCCGCCGGGGCGGCGCTCGAAACGACGCTGTGGCCGTGGATTGCCGCGGGACAGTTCCATACCGCGATCGCGCTCCGCCTGGACGCGCTCTCGGCCGTGATGACGCTGATCGTGAGCGGCGTCGGCGCGGTAATCCATCTCTACTCCGTCGGCTACATGGCGCATGACGAAGACTACGCGCGCTACTTCGCCTACCTTAATTTGTTCGCGCTCTCGATGCTCGTGCTGGTGCTGGCCGACAACCTGCTGCTGATGTTCGTCGGGTGGGAAGGCGTGGGCCTCTGCTCATATCTGCTGATCGCGTTCTGGTACGACAACGCCCAGTTCGCCTACAACGGGCGCAAGGCTTTCGTCGCCAACCGCGTCGGCGACGCGGGCTTCATCCTGGGCATCCTCGCGATTATCTCGGCGCTCGCCGCGCACGGCGTGTGGACGCTGAACTTCGCCGAGCTCGACGCGCATCGCGCGCTGCTCGCGCCGGTGGCGACGACGGCCGGGCTGCTGCTGCTGCTCGGCGCGACCGGCAAGTCGGCGCAGATTCCGCTCTACGTGTGGCTGCCGGACGCGATGGTCGGCCCGACGCCGGTAAGCGCGCTCATCCACGCGGCGACGATGGTGACCGCGGGCGTTTACATGATGGCGCGGCTCAATTTCCTTTACACGCTCACGCCCGACGCGATGTACGTGGTCGCGGTGGTCGGCGCGGTGACCGCGTTCTTCGCCGCCACGGTCGCGGTGGTCCAGACCGATATCAAGCGCGTCCTTGCTTACTCGACCATCAGCCAGCTCGGCTACATGTTCATGGGCGTGGGCGCGGGCGCGTTCGCGGCCGGAATCTTTCACGTGATGACGCACGCCTTCTTCAAGGGGCTGTTGTTCCTGTGCGCCGGCTCGGTAATGCACGGACTCGACGGCGAGCAGGACATGACCCGGATGGGCGCGCTGCGCGAGCGGATGCCGATAACTTACGCCACGATGCTCGCGGCGACGCTCGCAATCAGCGCGGTGCCCGGGTTTTCGGGCTACTTCTCCAAGGACCTGATTCTCGAGCGCACCTACGCCGCGGGTTTCAGCGGGCTCTGGCTGCTGGGCATCTTTACCGCCGGCCTCACCGCCTTCTACATGTTCCGTCTGCTGTTCATGACCTTCCACGGAAGCTCGCGCGTCGCCCCCGACAAGCATCCGCATGAATCGCCGCCGGTGATGACTGTGCCGCTCATCATCCTGGGCGTGCTTTCGGTCGTCGGCGGATGGGTCGAGCTGCCCGAGGGCTGGCTTTGGGGCGGCGCGTTCACGCGCTGGCTGGCGCCGGTGCTGGGCAGGTTCCATACCGAGGCCGCGCACGGCGCCGCGCCCGGCGCGATCGGACTGGTCGCGCTGCTGGCGACCGCGGTCGGTTTTCTCTCGGCCTACGTCCTTTATATCCGCGAGCCCGAGCTGCCCGATCGGATCGCCGCGCGCGTCGGCGCCTTTTACCGGGTGCTGATGGGCAAGTACTACGTTGATGAGCTTTACAACGCGATCTTCGGGCGCTTCCTTTTCTGGGGATCGGAAAACGTGCTGGCCCGCGGCGTCGACGGCGGCCTTATCGACGGCGTCGTGGACGGCACCGGCGCGGGCGTCGAGGAGGCGGGCGAAGTCACGCGGCGCGCGGAGACCGGCAGCGTCCAGGCCTATGCGTTCGTCTATCTGCTGGGCGCGGTCGGGATCGTCGCCTACTACGTTTACCTGGTGATGGTGCGCTGATGGGTGGTAGCTGGCTGACCGCGGTCATCTTCACGCCGCTGTTGGGCGCGCTGTTCGTGCTGGCGCAGCCAGAGGAGCGCGCGGCCTGGCGCTCCGGCTTCATCTTCTCGCTCATCCCGCTCGCCATCTCGGTCTATCTGTTCGCGGCGTTCGACCCCGCGCAGGCCGGCTACCAGTTCGTGGAGCGGGCCGCGTGGATTCCCCAATTCGGCATCTCGTATCACCTCGGCGTGGATGGGATCAGTCTGTTCCTGGTGCTGCTGACCACGGTGCTGTTCTCGCTCTCGATGCTCTATTCGGGCGGCGGCGATATCGCGACGCGGCCGCGCGAGTTCTGCTTCTTCATGCTGATGCTGGAGATGGGGCTGCTGGGCGCGCTGCTCGCGGTCGATCTCTTCCTGTTCTACGCGTTCTGGGAGCTGATGCTGATCCCGATGTACTTCCTTATCGGCATCTGGGGACACGGGCGCAAATACTACGCGGCCTTCAAGTTCATCCTGTTCACGATGCTCGGCTCGATCCTGATGCTGGTCGCGATCCTTTACCTGGTCGGCGCGGCGCGCGCGCATCTGGGCCATCTGACCTTCGACTTGCCCGAACTTTATAACGTGCCGCTCAGCCATTCCGAAGCGACCTGGCTGTTCGCGGCCTTCGCGCTCGCCTTCGCGATCAAGGTGCCGATGTGGCCGGTGCATACGTGGCTGCCCGACGCGCATACCGAGGCGCCCACCGCGGGCTCGGTGATCCTGGCCGGCGTGATGCTCAAGATGGGAACCTACGGCTTCCTGCGCTTCGCGATTCCGCTCTTTCCGGAGATCGCGATCGAGGCCGCGCCGCTCTTCCTCGCGCTCGCAGTGGTGGGAATCGTTTACGGTGCGCTGGTCGCGATGGTGCAGCCGGACTTGAAGCGCCTCGTTGCCTATTCCTCGGTCAGCCACCTGGGCTTCGTGATGCTCGGGATCTTCGCGCTCGACCCGCAGGGCGTGCAGGGCGCGATCTACCAGATGCTGAACCACGGAATTTCAACCGGCGGGCTGTTTTTGCTGATCGGGATGCTCTATCTGCGCCGCCACACGCGGGAGATCGCCGAGTTCGGCGGGCTGTGGAAAAGCGTCCCGATCCTTGCCGCCTTCTACATGGTGGTGATGCTCTCGTCGATCGGCTTGCCCGGACTTAACGGCTTCGTGGGCGAGTTCCTCATCCTGGTCGGCGCCTATCTAAGCAAATCGCTGGCCGCTGAAATCGCCGTCATCGGGCTCATCCTCGGCGCGCTCTACATGCTTTATGCGTATGAGCGCGTGTGGTTCGGTCCGATCACGCACGCCGTCAACCGCACGATCGCCGATCTGAACGCGCGCGAGATAGCGGTGATGGCGCCGCTTATCGCGCTGATGCTCTTGATGGGGCTCTATCCGCGGCCGCTGCTCAGCCGGATGGAGCCGTCGGTGGGCGCGCTTCTGGGCCGCGTCCACGCTGCGCAGGCCCGAATCGACCGCGAGCATCGCGAGGCCCACGCGCTCGCCGCGCTCGCCGAAGCCAAATCCCTGGCCGCCAGATGACCGAGTTCAACTGGAGCGTTATCAACTTCGCCTGGGTGCCGATCCTGCCGCTCATCGTGGTCGGCGCGGGCGCGATGGGCGTGCTGCTCGCGGGCGTCGAGACCGACGACGAAGAGAGCGGCGCCCTCGGAATTCTGTCGATCGCGCTGTTTGTCTTCGCCGCGATCCTGACGATGCTGCTCTTCAGCGGGCGTCCGTCGCTCACCTTTTCCGGCGCGCTCTCGGTCAGCAGCTACAGCGCCTATTTCGAATTGCTGGTGCTGATCGCCTCCGCGATGACCGCGCTGATCTCGGTCGAGTACGCGGCCGACGAGCGGTTGCCCGGCGCCGAGTACTATGCGCTGCTGATGTTCGCCGCGCTCGGCATGATGCTGATGGCGGCGGCCGACGATCTGATCGTGATCTTCCTCGGCCTCGAGACGATGTCGATCGCGGTCTATGCGCTGGCGGGCTTTTTGCGCCGCGACCCGCGCTCCAACGAGGCCGCGCTCAAGTACTTCCTGCTCGGCGCGTTCTCGACCGGCTTCCTGCTCTATGGCATCGCGCTCATCTATGGCGCCACCGGTTCGATCAAGCTCGCGCCGATCGAGGCCGCGCTCTCGCGGCCCGCGACCGATAACGCGCTGCTGCTCGCCGGACTCGGTCTGTTGCTGATCGGCTTCGGCTTCAAGGTCGCCGCCGTGCCCTTCCATATGTGGACGCCCGACGCCTACGAGGGCGCGCCCACGCCGATTACCGGGTTCATGGCGGTGGGGGTCAAGGCCGCGGCTTTCGCCGCCTTCGTCCGCGTCTTCATGGTCCACCTGGGAACGCTCGGCCCGCAATGGACGACGATGATGTGGGTGATGGCCGCGCTGACCATGACGGTGGGCAACCTGGCCGCCCTGGTGCAGACGAATATCAAGCGGATGCTCGCGTACTTGGCGATCGCGCACGCCGGTTACATCCTGGTCGCGATGACCGCGGTCGATTCGCCGCGCGCCGGCGGAGCGATCCTGTACTACCTGCTCGGTTATGTCTTCACCAACCTCGGCGCCTTCGCCGTGGTGGTCGCGCTCGAGCGGGGCGGCGCGCGTCACGACGATATCGCGGACTATCGCGGCCTCGCGACGCGCCATCCGCTGCTCGCGGCCGCGATGGCGCTCTTCATGCTCTCGCTGACCGGCGTGCCGCCGCTCGCCGGCTTCTTCGGCAAGTTCTACATCTTCTCCGCGGCGCTCGACGCGCACCTGGTGTGGCTGACGGTGATCGCCGTGCTCAACAGCGTGATGTCGGCCTACTACTATCTGTCGGTGCTGATCGCGATGTACGCGCGCGAAGGCGGCGTGGAGCCGGGTCCGATGCGCGCGCGGCCGGCGCTGGTCGCGGCGCTGGTGATCGCGGCGATCGGCACGGTCGTTATCGGCCTGTTCCCGCAGCCCTACATCAGCAGCGCCACGGGCGCGTTTGCCTCGGCCCTAAACCCCGCGCCGCATCATCACATCGTATTGAACCGTTAGCGCGCCGGCCGGAGCGCGGCGCGCTCCGCGCGCAATCCAATAAAAAGAGGCCGGCGCGCTAGCTGCGGCGTGCGGTCTTGCGGCGCGGACGCGCCGCCGGCGCCACTGCGCCCTTGCGCGGCGCGCGGCCTTTGGATGCGGGTACGGCGCGCACCGCGACCGTGGGCCGCGCCGCCGTGGCCTTCGCCGGACCCGCGTAGGCGTCGGCTTCGATCTCCACCAGCATGTCGGGATGGACCAGGCGGGCGACCTGGACCACGGTCGAGGCGGGCGGCGCCGCGCCGAACATCTCCTGATGCGCACGCGCGACGTCGCCGAAACGATCGAGCTCGGTCACGTAAACCCGCGTGCGCACGACGCGCTCGAGCCCCACTCCGAGCCGACCGAGCGCCGCGGCGATATTGCCGATCGCCTGGCGCGTCTGTACGTAGATCTGTCCGCGCCCGGTCAGTTGACCGTGCTCGTCGAGCGCGGTGCTGCCCGACACCGCGACCCAGTCGCCCGCCCTTACAGCGCGCGAGTAGCCGAAGATTGGTTCCCAGGGCGCGGCGCTGGAGATGCGGACGATATCGTCCATCAGAGTTTCCCCCCTGAGGTTGTCCCCCGACGCGATACTTCGAAGACGATCCTTCGAAGCGGAAGATTCGAGAGAATTTTTTTAGGCGCGCGAAGCGGCGCGGCCCGCGTCTAACGATCGCGCGACGGCCACAATTCCTCGATCTCGCGCGCCACCGAGCGCATCGGCGAGCCTGTCGGACGCTCGCCTGGCGTCAGCCAGCGCACGAGATGGACCAACCGCGAGGTCACAGGGGATTCCTGCGACCCGGCGCGTTTCATGTCCATGTCGTGTTCGACCACGTGCTCCGCCCGCGCTGATTCGAGCATTCTCGCCGACATACCAAAACGACGACGCTCTGCCACAACCCCGACCTCCCCTTAGCTACTTCGCCCGCAATAATACATGCTGCGGCGGCGACAGGCAAAATTTCCCGATGATTTCGCCCAACAGCCGGCTCGCGAACTGCCGCCGCCGAGCTTGAACTATGCTTGGCGGGCGAAGTAGGTTGGATTTGTGGGGTCCCCTACATCAAGGAGGTTTGCGATGCGCAAATATCTGGTTCTGGCTTTGATCCCGATGTTCTTCGCGGCGGCTGCGTGTCAGAAAAGCGAACAGACCGCACCCGAAAGCTCCGCGCCCGCGGCATCCGCCGAAGCAAGCCCGGCGGCCGGCGGCGAAGCAGCGCCGGGCGGCGGCGCAATGGAAGCAAGCCCCGCGGCCGCGCCATCTGCGGCTCAGTAAGGCTCTGCCCAGGCAAATTTTCTAATTATCGCTTTATCGCTCGGATGCGCGCCGGCCCGCGGGCCGGCGCGCATCCGGCTGTCGGACTCGTGTGCCTGCCCTCAGGGGTCGACGGGAGAGGCCAAGCGAACCTGCCGGACGGCGAGAACCTGCGGGACGGCTAGACCGGCGGTTTTCCGCCGCCGGAAAACGGGTCGTCGTCGAAGGGTTCGTCGTCGTGAGGGGGCTCGATTTCGGACTCGTGAGGCGGCTCGGCCGCGAGGCCGCGGCTATGCACGATTTCGCGCGCCCGCGTGGCCGATTCGCGCGCGAGCTTGGCCAGTTCGGCCGAAGTGCGGCGCACCTCCTCGCTCTTGTCGTGCAGTTCGGCGCGCAACTCCTCCACCTTGGCGAGCGCCGTCTTTCGCGCCTGCTCGAGCGTCTGACTTTCCTTCGCAGCGCGTTTGATTTGGCCCGCGAGCGTGGCTCCCTGCGCGCGCAGCGCCGTCATCTGCCTCGCGACCGCGTCGCGGGCGCGCTTGGCCTCGGCCACCACGCGCTGGTCGAGCCTCCGCCGCTTGACTTCGGCGGCCAGGTTCGCGCGCAGCTTGCCGACCATCGCCTCGAGCCGGGCGACGCGCCCCGCCGGCGCCGGCCCGGCCGGCTTTCGGGATTTCGCCGATTTTGAGGTCGTGGCCCGTTTGCGCGTCACCGATCCTCGCTTTTTTGCTGGTTTCTTCGCCGCCATCGTGCTGTTCCTCCCCCTCGCCATGAGATTTTCCCGCTGCCGCGGTTCGCTGCCAAAACCTTGATGTCGAACTGTTATGATGCTGAGCTAAGCCCGATTTTTCGCTTAAATCAACGCGTGGACTGAATCGGCGGCCTGACCAATCAACAGCGATGGCGGGACCCGGAACCGGATACCCGGGCGCCCGGTCCGTATCGCCATCGCGCAGCGTGAGGGAGGGGGTACTCCGGATGGCAGGAGCGGCGCGCGATACGGCGGCGGCAGGGCCGAGCGGACTCAAAGCCGAGCTGTCCCTCTTCGACTCGGTAACGATCGTCGCCGGCTCGATGATCGGCTCGGCCATCTTCATCGTCTCGGCCGATATCGCGCGCCACGTCGGCTCGCCGGCCGCGCTGCTCGCGGTGTGGATCGTCGCGGGCGTGATGACGATCGCCGGCGCGCTTGCCTACGGCGAGCTGGCGGCGATGATGCCGCAAGCGGGCGGCCAGTACGTCTATCTGCGCGAGGCCTACGGCGGGATGCCGGCGTTTCTGTTCGGATGGACGCTGCTGCTGGTGATCCAGACCGGCACGATCGCGGCGGTCGCGGTTGCGGTCGCCCGTTTCGGCGCGGTGCTCTTCCCGGCGCTGGGCGGCCAGATGTGGCTTGGCTGGGAGGGCGTGGGGCTCGACGCCGAGCGCGCCGGCGCGATCGCGGTGATCGCGTTGCTCACCTTCGTCAACCTGCGCGGGCTCGACCTGGGCCGCGCGGTGCAGAATTTCTTCACCAGCGCCAAGGTGCTGTCGCTCGGCTTCATCATCCTGCTCGGATGTATCGTGGCGCCCAATCATGCGGCGGTCGAAATCAATTTCGTCAACGGATTTTTCAGCCCTGGCCAGTGGTCGATGGGATTCGTGGCGGGATTCGGCGCGGCGATGGTCGGATCGCTGTTCGCGGCCGACGCCTGGGCGAGCGTCACCTTCACCGCGGCCGAGATTCGCAACCCCACGCGCGACCTCCCGCGCGCGCTCGCGCTCGGCACCGGCCTCGTAATCCTGCTCTACGTGCTCACCAACGTCGCCTACCTCTGCCAGTTGCCGGCGGTTGCGACTTTCCCAGCCGCGCCCGCCGACGGCGCGCTCCGGCAGCGGCTTTTCACTCTCGGTATTGCGGGCGCGCCGCACGACCGCGTCGCGGCGGCGGCGATGCAGATGGTATGGGGCGGCGCCGGCGGCGTGATCACCGCCGTGCTGGTGATGCTGTCGGGTTTCGGATGCGCCAACGGACTGATCCTGACCGGCGCGCGCGTGTTGTATGCGATGGCGCACGACGGCGTGTTCTTCGCCGCTGCCGGCCGGCTCAACCGCGCGCGCGTCCCGGCCGCGGCGCTGGTGATGCAGGCGGTATGGGCGGCGGTGCTGACGCTCTCGGGACCCTACTCGGAGCTGCTCGATTACGTGATTTTCGCGCAGCTCCTTTT
>DASXMQ010000224.1:0-6737 GCA_036495625.1 Binataceae bacterium (SeqCode)
TCGGTGTTGGTGGCGAACGCACCGATTGCGCCCGGGTTGCTCAGATTGATATCAGCCTGAGCGCGCGCCAGCGTCGCCCAGGCGAACTGAACAATCAACAACAGCGCCGCGCCCGCCGTCAGCATCATGACCCGCGCCTGCGCCCAATGATCGTTGCTTCGATGTCGCGCGCTGCGTCCGTTATCAAGGACCGGAACGCCATGAAGATCTCGCATATATATACGCTCCCCGTAATTGTTCCGCTTTCTTGCGGCTGATTTCGGTATCGTCAATAGCTATTGACTACTGCTGTGCTGAGGCATCGACTGGGATTGACTATTCGATGCTCGTTCAAGCGCGCACAGTATGAGACTCTGAGATATGCGGCGACCGGCATCTCATTCCGATACACCGCCGATACCTAGCTGATATCTCGTTGATGTCTCGGCCGCACCGTGGTGCCGCCTTGGGACACCGTGAGCAGCCATTGCCCTCGGGAATCTCTAACGCGCGCCCTTGGCGAGAGAGCAGGGAGCGTGCCGAAATGATCGGATAGAAATAAGCCCGCAATTGCTCAGCCTGGATGCAAACGGATTGGTTAGTGACAAGAAACCGGCTTCAAACAGACCAAGGGACTGACAAAATATTGCCGCTGTGGCCCTGCGCCGGCTCGGCCGTCACGCTGCGCGCTCCGCCGAAACTCGTCGATTAATCGGCGCGTCGATTAACCGGCAGGTCCATTAAGCGGTAGTTGATCGATGAAGACGATCGATTGTCGCCGAGGCTGAGACTGAGCATGCCCGGTCGCGTCGCGCCGATGCGTCGCCGCCGTCGCCTGGCGCTTGCGGCGCGGCGCGCCCGCGAGGGCCTCGGACGTTCTGGGCGTCGTTCGCCGAGAGGCCGGCTGGCCGCGCGCGCGTCAGCCGGCGGATCCGCTTTCGGATGGGCAACCCGCCGACGGCGCGAATGGCCGCGCGGGGACGGTCGAGCGCCGCCGGCGATAACGGCGAGATGCTGGCGAGAGGGGCGAAAGAAACAGGGGCGGGGAGGCGTTTGCTTAGCGGAGCCTTTCTGGTTTACTTGATGGTTGGATCGGGGCGCGGTTCAAGCGGGACGCGAGCCGGGATTTATGGCCGAAAAAGAGGCCCGCGGCGCGCATCGCCTGAATTTAACTCATCCGCAATCGTCATAAACCTTGTAGATATTGCTGTGCTCAGCGAGCGGACAGGAACTTTGCCATCTCCAGGAGGAGACTGAATGTTTAGGAAGATCGCCGCAGTATCATGCGGCGTGTTTCTGGGTATCATAATCGCCTTTGCGCGCGCCGGAGCCTTTCCTTTCTGGAGCGGCAGCTCGCAGCAGGATCAGTCTAAATCCCAATCCCAACAGGCCAAGCCCGCGCCCGCGCCAGCGCAACGGACCGCGCAAGCGGAGGGCGCCAACGGGCCGGCGCCGGCCAACCAGCCCGAACCCAGTGAGTCCGCCGTTGCGATTCCTTCCTTCGCGCCGCTCGTGAAACGCGTGATGCCGTCGGTGGTCAACGTGAGCGTCGTGCAGCAGGTGAAGGCCGGGTCGCCATTTGGCGATCAGGGCGGACCGGGAGACTCTCCCGACGCGCCGGACTCGCCGGAGGGACCGGGCGGTATGGGCCCCGGGGGACCGGGCGGACCAGGCGGGCCGGGCGGGCCGGGCGGGCCGGGCGGACCGGAACAGGGTCCCTTTGGCCAGGCGAACCCGTTCGACCAGTTCCGCCGCTTCTTCGGCCAGATTCCTCATGAATACAAGCAGCATGGGCTGGGCTCGGGCGTGATCGTTTCGCCCGACGGCTATATCCTGACCAACAACCACGTGGCCGGACACGCCGACGAGATTCACGTCCGGCTGCTCGACAAGCGCGAGTTCACCGCCAAGGTCGTGGGCAAGGATCCCAAGACTGACCTTGCGCTGATCAAGATCGACACCCATCAGCCGTTGCCGGTCGCGCCGCTCGGCGATTCGAACTCGGCCGAGGTTGGCGACTGGGTAATCGCGATCGGCAGTCCCTTCGGCTTTAACTCGACGGTCACGGCCGGAATTATCAGCGCCAAGGGGCGCGCGCTTGGCGGCAACTACGACGACTTCATCCAGACCGACGCCTCGATCAATCCCGGCAACTCGGGCGGCCCGCTCTTCAATGCCAGGGGCCAGGTGATCGGAATCAACACCGCCATCTACAGCAGCACGGGCAGCAATGCGGGGATTGGCTTCGCGATCCCGATCGACATCGCCAAGCAGGTGATGCAGCAGCTCAAGGAGCACGGCAAGGTGGTGCGCGGATGGCTCGGCGTGGAGATCCAGGAAGTCACCCCCGACCTCGCGCAGTCGTTCAACCTGCCTAAACCCGAAGGAGCGCTGGTCGCCAACGTCGAGAAGGAAGGCCCGGCGCTCAAGGCCGGGATCCTGCGCGGCGATATCATAGTGAAGTTCAACGGAACGCCCGTGCAGGACGAGCATCAACTGCCCGAACTGGTGGCGCAGACGCCGATTGGCGACAACGTCCCGGTCGAACTGATTCGTAACGGCAAGCACGTCACGATCCAGGTGAAAGTCGCCGAACTCAAGGAAGAGCAGCTGGCGAGCGCCAAAACCGAAGAGCCCGGTTCCAACTGGGGACTCCAGGTGCAATCGATTACTCCTGAGATCGCCAACCAGCTCAACCTGAACAGCACCAAGGGCGTGGTGGTGCGCGGTGTGATGCCCGACAGTCCCGCCGCCGACGCCGGAGTCCAGCAGGGCGACGTCGTGCTCGAGGTCAATCACGCGAAGGTCAACAGCGTCGATGATTTCCTTTCGGCGGCCAAGCAGGCCAAGAAGGAAAAGAACTCTGCCCTGCTCCTGGTGCAGCGCGGCAACGCCACGATGTACACGGTGATCAAGCCGCAGTGAGCGGCAGCGCCGCGATGCGGGCGGCTCACCGAAGACAGACCGACCCGGAGATCTGAAGTGGTCTCCGCAATATCGGTCAAGGAATGAAAGAACGGCGGGCGGTTCCCCGGGGGACCGTCCGCCGCGCTTTTGTGCGGGTCAGCGGATTCGCGAGGCCGACCCGGGTGAGCCGGAAACGGTGGGCCACGCTAAGGAAATTGCCGATCAAGTTCTTTTTGGCGTCGTGGTGGGATAGGATTTGGCCACGCAATAGATGTGAACGATGCCCGGTTCGCCGCGCGGCGACGGACCGGACGGCGGATAGTGATTTCGGGGTGGGGCGCTTGGACGGTTCGCGCAAGATTTCGTGATGGCAAAGCGGCGGCGGCGGTCGCGGTCGCGCACCAGGCGCAGGCGGCCAAGCCTCGTACTCATTGTCCTGCTGCTCGTGGTTGCAGCCGGCTTCATCACCCGGCGCGTGCTGGCGCCGCGTGCGATGCACTTTCTGACCCATCGCTCCGCGGCGCCCGCGGCTGCGCTCCGCGGCGAGTCTCCGCAGCCGAATCCGGTTTATGGCGCAGACGGCAATCTGACCGACTCCGACCGCCGTGCGCTCGACCGGATTGTGCGGGAGAGGAGCGGCAGGTAGGGCCCCTACGGGAAGGCGGGGCGGACCGGAAAGCGGATGGCATCTTGGCTTCAACTCAGCGACGACGTCGGGCTTAAGCTCGCGCTCGAGCGCCCGCCGCGACGCGTGATCTCGCTGGTGCCGAGCTGGACGGAGACGCTGTTCGCGCTGGAGGCGGGCGAGATGCTGGTGGGGGCAACGCGCTTTTGTGTCGAACCGGCCCAGGCGCTTGCGGCGATTCCGAGGGTCGGGGGCACGAAGAATCCCAATCTGCGCGAGATTGCGAAGCTCAAGCCCGACCTGCTGATCGCCAACGCGGAGGAAAATCGCCGCGAGGATATCGAGCGTCTGCGCGAGCAGGGAGTGCCGGTGCTGACCACGTACCCGCGCACGGTGCCGGGCGCGGTCGAATCGATCCTGCGTATCGGCCGCGTGCTGGATCGCGAGGCGCAGGCGGCGGCGCTCGCGCGCGAAATCACCCTCTCGGTGAGCGGAATCGAAGCGGGGCTCGGGGTTTGGAGCAAGCTCCGGCTGAGGGTCTTCTGTCCGATTTGGAAAAAGCCCTGGATGACATTCAACGCCGACACCTATGCGCACGACGTGTTGCGCATGATGGGCTTCAACAACGTTTTCGCGAACGCGGGCGAGCGCTATCCGCGGGTGACGATCGAAGAGGCCGTCGAGCATCGCCCGGACATCGTGCTGCTCCCGGATGAGCCGTACGAATTCAGCCAGGACGATCTCGAAGAGATGAAGGCGATGCTGCCGGCGGCGCTCGGACGCCGCGTGCTCCTGGTCAGCGGGCGCGATCTGCACTGGTACGGCGTTCACATGGTCGAGGGGCTGCGCGCGCTCAACGAGCGGCTCTCGCGGTTGCGCGCGGCGGTGGTATAAGGCACATACGCGGAGCGCCGTCCCAGGCGCCGGCACTCAAGCAAGGAGAAAGCGCACGCTCATGGCTTCAATCGCGCCGCTCAGCGGCATCAAGGTTATCGATCTGACCAAACTCGCCCCGGGACCGCATTGCACGATGATCCTCGGCGACCTTGGCGCCGACATCATCAAGGTCGAGGAACCCGGGCCGCCGACCGGGCGGCGCGCCGAGCAGGCCGCGGCCTCGGGCAAGACCGAGCGGCGCGGAGCTGGCCTTGGAGTTCACAACGCGCTCGGGCGCAACAAGAAATCGATAGGACTGAATCTTAAAAGCGGGGCGGGGCGCGAAATCTTCCTGCGCCTCGCGCAGCGCGCGGACGTGGTGGTCGAAGAGTTCCGTCCGGGCGTCGCCAGGCGGCTCGGGATCGACTATTCGATGCTTTCGGCGCGCAATCCGCGCCTTGTCTATTGCGCCGTGACCGGCTTTGGCCAGACCGGGCCGTATCGCGATTTCGTCGGCCACGATCTGAACTACATCGCGCAGGCGGGCGCGCTCTCGATGATCGGGCGCAAGGACGAGCCGCCGACGATTCCGCAGAATCTGCTCGCCGACTACGCCGGCGGCGGGCTGCATGCGGCGATCGGCGTGCTCGCGGCGCTGCTCGCGCGTCATCAGACGGGCCGCGGGCAGTACGTGGATATCGCGATGCTGGACGGGACGATGCTGCTGATTGCGCAGGCGCTCTCCAACCATTACGGCAAGGGATGGATTCCGCGGCGCGGCGCGACCACGCTCGACGGCTCGGCGCCGTATTACAACCTCTACCTGACCAAGGACGGCAAATACATCACGATCGGCTCGGTCGAGCCGTGGTTCTACGCCAATCTGTGCCGCGCGCTCGGCACCGAAGAATATATCCAGGACGAATACAACAGCGCCCGCTTCGACGAGATCAAGGCGCGCTTCGCCGAGATCTTCAAAACCAAAACGCGCGACGAATGGTGGGAGGTGCTGACCAGGGCCGACATCTGCGTGGGCCGGATGCTGACGCTCGACGAGCTCGAGCACGATCCGCAAATCCGCGCGCGCAACATGGTGGTCGAGGTCGAAGCGCCAACCGGCGAGAAGGTGAAGCAGGTCGGAATCTCGATCAAGCTATCCGAGACGCCGGGATCGATCCGCTCGCTCGCACCCAGGCTCGGCGAGCATACCGACGAGGTCCTCACCGATCTCGGCTATGGCCAGCACGACATCGAACGCTGGCGCGGCGAGGGCGCGATTCGCTAAGGCGCAATCGTCGAGGCGAGGAGAGGGAGCATGGCCGAACCGCGCAAATCGCCGGAAACGTCCGCGCCACCGCCGCTGACGTTCATCCGCGGCCCCTACGAGCCGCTCCTGATCGACCATGCCGAGGGCGCATGGCTATACACCGCCGACGGCCAGAAAATCCTCGACGCCGCGGGCGGCGCGGTCGTGACCAACATCGGGCAGGGCCGCGAGGAAATCGCCCAACTGATGGCCGAAGAGGTCCGCCGTGCCAACTACATCGTCCCCATCTGGTCCACACCGCAGCGCCAACGGCTGGTCGAGCGGCTTGCGCGATGGACTCCGCCGGGGCTCACGCGCTTCTTCTTCACCTCCGGCGGTTCCGAGGCGGTCGAAGCGGCGCTCAAGTTCGCGCTGATGTATCACAAGGTTAACGGTCGCGCGGGGCGCACTAAAATAATCGCGCGCGAGGCCTCCTATCACGGCAATTCGATCGCCGCGCTCTCGGCCGGCGGGAGCCTCCGCCGCGCGGACTACGAACACGTGCTGTTCGATTGGCCGAAGATCAAACCTTCGTACTGTTACCGCTGTCCGTGGGACAAGACCTATCCCGGATGCGACATCGATTGCGCCAACGCGCTCGAGGCCGAGATCGCGCGCCACGGCGAGGACACGGTCGCGGCGTTCATTGCCGAACCGATGATGGGATCGGCGGGCGGCTCGGTGCCGCCGGTCAAGGAGTACTGGCCGCGGCTCGCGGAGATCTGCCGCCGCCATGGCGTTCTGCTCATCGCCGACGAGGTGATGACCGGCTTCGGACGCACCGGCCGGCGCTTCGCCGTCGATCACTGGAACGTGGTCCCCGACATCCTGGTCGGCGGCAAGGGCCTCGCCGGCGGCTACATGCCGATGGGCATGATCGCGGTGCGGGAAGAGCTGGTCGAGCAGTGCGAGGCGAAGGGCGCCGAGTTCATGTTCTACACCTACAGCTCGCATCCCACCGCCTGCGCCGTCGCCGAGCGCGTGCTCGAGATCATGGAGCGCGAGCAGCTGGTCGAGCGGGCGGCCGCGATTGGCGCGCGGCTC
>DASXMQ010000225.1:0-11703 GCA_036495625.1 Binataceae bacterium (SeqCode)
CGCTCTATGAGAGCGATCCGCGCGGCCCTCGCGCGTCATCAGCGCACCGCTGAGCACGCGCCCCCTCCGTCGCGCGCGGAACGCGCGACGGAGGGGGCGCATCCGGAAGCACGGCGGCGTGGGCGGCGCAAACGCGGACCAGACGAGGAGCCGCCCCTTGGGGACGGCTCCTCCTCTGGTTCGCGTTCTTGGGCCGTTACGGCGGCTGGAGAACGCGGAGATACGGGCATTAACGCCCGCATCTCAAGCGCCCAAGCCGCGAAAGCTTTACTGTGCGACGCGCTTCAGCTCGGCCGTACGCGTCTGCATGTACGCGTCCTGCACCGCGCCGTAGAGGTCAACTGCATAGCGGTCGGCCTCTTCGAACTGATTCGGATGCAGCGAGCGATAGTTGACCGCGTTGATCGCCTCCGAACCGGCGTCCGCAGGGATAGTTACGTACCACGGCAACAGCCACGACATCGGATTCATACAGCCGTCAACCACGAGCCCGACCGTATCGCGCACGGTCGAGGGGCCGAAGAAGGGCAGCATCACATACGGTCCCGAATAGATCCCGTAGTGTCCCAGCGTCAGACCGAAATCGTCGTTGTGCTGCTTCATCCCGAACCACGAATCGGCAACGTCGAAGAGTCCGGCCACACCGAGCGTGCTGTTGATTCCGAAGCGCGCGAGCTCGTTGGCCGCATTGTACGGATGGAGCTGGAACAGATTGTTGGCAAAGCGCGGGATGACGCCGACGTTGCGGAAGAAGTTGCTCACGCTCTGGCGCGCCGGCTCGGGCATCACGTAGGAATAGCCCTTCGCCACCGGCGTGACCACGTACTGGTCCACATCGATGTTGAATTTGAACATCGCAGAGTTGAACGGCTCCAGCGGATCCGTATACGGACCGCCCGTTTCACCCGGCAACGTTTTCTCTCCTGGCAGCTTGGGCGCCGCCGCCTGATCGCCGCCGCCCGTCGCGGCGCTCTGCGCGAACGTAACCGAAACCATCATCAAGGTCCCCAGCAGCGCTGCCACACACAGGCTGGCGACCCTCTTGATTCCGCATTGGCTCGGCATTGGCATCATCTCTTCACTGACGGCCACGTTGGTTTACCTCCGCGCCGGACTTTCCGTTCGGCGTCGTTCTTCCCCCGGATTGAAGGGTCTATGACCCCATAGAGGCCTGTAGTTGCTGCTGCTTAGCCCGCATATCGGACATCAGCTTATCGAATCCTTGATCGTTTATCACACGATTAAACTGATTTCGATAGTTCGCCACAATGCTGATGGCGTCAACTGTCACATCGTAGATTTTCCAGTCGCCGTCGATATCACGCAATAGGTAATCGACCTTGATTGGCTGTTTTCCTGCCTGGATTATCTGGCTGCGCACCCGCGCGAAGCCTTCTCCCTCAGCATTTTGCCCCAAAATGGCGACATCCTGGCCCGAATAATCCTGAATTTTGCTCAGGTATGCGTTCTCGATAAAGGACGTAAATAATTGGGTAAATTGAGCCCGCTGCTGGGCGTTGAGCTCGCGCCAGTGGTACCCCAGCGCAATCCGGGACATATCCGAGAAGTCGAAATGCTGCTCGAGCAATGAGCGAAGTTTCCGTCGGCGCTGTGGCACCGGGGTGCTTTTGTCGCGCAGCACCGGCAGGGACGTGTTGATAACCTGGCCGACCGTGTCGAGCGCGGTGGAGGCCCAAGCCTCCGGCGGCGACATGGCCGGCGCCACTATCAAGGCAAACATCGCGGCGGCCAAGGCGCCAAGCGCGACTCGAGCCCGGACCCGCGTCGCCAGAAGGGTTCGAAGGTTGCCTGCCGAGTAATTATTCCCGAACATAGCGCATTTTTCCCTATCCTACTGCAACCCCTTGTCGTTGTCGTGGGTTCCGGACGCCGCGCCGCCGCTTCCCGAGCCGCCGCTGCTGCTGCCCCCGGAGCTCGAGCCATTGCTGTTGATCAACTGGCCTATGGCGTCTTCCAACACGAAAGCGGACTGGGTTCGGCGAATCAGACCGCCGGCCGCGAGATCATGTTCCCCTCCGCCCAGTGAAATCGAGACGTATTTGTCGCCAATTATACCGCTGGTCTTAATCGAAGCTATTGCGTCCGTATCCACCCGCACGCCGTTGTTGATCCTGAGCGCCACGTGCGCGCGATAATCCTTGAGCCCTAAAGCAACCACCTTGCCAACCTGTACACCCGCGATTTCGACCTGATCGCCGGTCTTCAGGCCGGAAATATTGTCGAAATTTGCGTAGATCACGTAGCCGTCGTTGCTCCACAATTCTATTTTTCCCAGCCGCAGCGACAGGATTGCCAGTGCCGCGATTCCAGCCAGGGCGAAAAGTCCGACGATAAGCTTGGTTGTCCAACTGGCGTACATTGTCTGCTCTTAGAGCGCGGCCGCGTCGCGCTCATCTCCTGCGGCTCGGCCGGCGAGAAACCGGTTGAAGACCTCGTCGTTGGCGGCGGTAACTTCGGCGGGAGTTCCGGTAAGTTTCATGCGGCCCTCGTGCATGAAAGCAACGCGGTCGGATATCTCGAATACCGCGGGGACGTCATGGCTGACCATCACCACGGTCAGGCCGAAACGCTGCTGCGTGTGGCGCACCAGCGCATGAATCGATCCGGTGCGGGTGGGGTCGAGCCCGGTGGTCGGTTCGTCAAGCATCAGGATCTTCGGATTGCGCACGAGCGCGCGGGCGAGCGCGGCGCGCTTCTGCATCCCGCCGCTCAGCTCCGAAGGATACTTGTCCTCCATCCCCTCGAGGCCGACGCTCTGCAGCATCTCATGCACCTTGAGCGCAATTTCCTTGCGTTCCATGCTGGTGTTCTCGACCAGCGGAAACGCGACGTTGTCGAACACGGTCATCGAATCGAACAGCGCGCCCGCCTGGAACAGCATCCCGAATTGCTTGCGCACCTCGTCCAGTCCGCGGTTGTTCAGTTGCGTCACGTCGATTCCCTCGATCACGATTCTGCCCGCGTCGGCGCGGAGCAGCAGGTTGAGATGCTTGAGCAGCACGGTCTTGCCGCATCCGCTGGGGCCGACGATGGTCGTTATCCGGCCGCGCGGAAAATCGAGATCGACGCCGCGCAGAACCTCCTGCGCGCCGAAACGATGGCGCAGGCCGCGCACTTCGATCGCCATCGGCCCGCCCGGCGCGGCCGACGCGCCCTTTCCATTCTCTTCCGCCATCGTCAGTCGTGCGCCTTTGCTGTTTGCGCCATTTTCACTTGCTCAACTTCTCTTCAATTGCTCGTCGTCGCCCGATCGGCATTTTTTTGGTTCGAAATTCTCGCAAATTTCCCGCGAATTTTATAAGAGAATCGACGTGAGGAAATAGTCCCAGGCCAGGATTAGCACGCTCGAGAGCACGACCGCCTCGGTGGTTGCGCGGCTCACCCCGGTCGCCATCCGCTGCGCGTGGTAACCCTTGTAACAGCAGACCCACATCACGACCAACCCGAAGACGAGCGCCTTGTAGAGACCACTCGCGATGTCGTGGGCGCCCAGGTTCATGGCGATGCCGTTTAGATAGGCGCCGCTCGGCGCCCCCATCAGGCCGACGCCGATAAGGTAGCCGCCCCAGATTCCTATCACGTCGAAGATGCTCGTCAGCAGGGGGAAACTGAGCACGCCGGCGATCACGCGCGGCGAGACCAGGTACTGGACCGGATTGATCGCCATCACCGCAAGCGCGTCGATCTGCTCCGTCGCTTGCATCGATCCCAGCTCGGCCGCCATCGCGGAACCCGCCCGCGCCGTAACCATCAGCGCCGCCAGCACCGGACCCAGCTCGCGCACCAACACCAGCGCGACCACGGTGCCGAGCGCGCCCTCGGAGCCGAAGCGGCGCAGCGTATTGTAGCCTTGCAGGCCGAGCACCATCCCGGTGAACGCGCCGATCAGCGCGACCAGCACGATCGACTCGGCGCCGATCGTGCGCATCTGGCGGATCGCGAGGCGCGGCTTGTAGGGCGGGAGAACCGCGCACCAGAGCGCGGTTATCAGGAACAGCACGAAGTTGCCCAGCGCGATGACATTATCGATCACCAGCGCGCCAAGGCGCACGATCAGGTCCACAATTCTCGACATCCGGATAAGTCCGTCTAACCGTGAGCGATACCGAGCCGGGCAAGCTGGCCGTACGTATGCGTCATGCTGGGCGTGCGCACGAATTCGTTGAGATCGTCGATCACGTCGAGGTCAAGCGCCGGACCGCGCTGGCGCACCACCCGGCTCGGCAGCCCGAGCCGATAACATTCCTCGAGATGGCGCGCGAGGCTTTGGCCGCCGAAGCGAGTCGGAATCGCGTCGGCTGGCGCGCGTGCGATTATATTGGTCCCGCTCAAGTCGCGCGAGGGCACCAGCACCACCCCGCGCTCCTCTTCGGCCAGCTCGGCGAAGACGGCGTCGATATTCTCGCCCGTCACCAGCGGAACGTCCGAGAGCACCGTGCAGAGGCTCACGACGCCCTGCGCGGCGAGCGCAGAGGTCGCGACGCGGACCGCCGCGTTGAGCCCGCGCGGAAATTCCTCGTCGATTACCAGGGCTCCCGCAGCGCGCGCTACTTCGAGCAACACCGGGTCCGAACTGACCACGGCGACGTGGTCGGCCGCGCGCGCGCTCAGCGCCGCAGCCAGCACGTCGCGGAACATCGCCTCGGCGAGCGCCATCCGATCGGCGTCGCCCACACCGCGGCCCAGGCGCGTCTTGGCAAACGCGAGATGCTTCGCTGTGATAAGGATGGCACGCACGGCGTACCTTTATAACTCACCCCGCCGATCGAGCCAAACCGAAAAGGAGCGGGCAGTCCGCCTTGACAGGGTTCGCATCGCGGCCTCAACATTGAGGTTGCGCTCCGCCGTTCGTTTCGCCGGCGACCGGACGGCCGTGCGGTCCCCTGTGGCGGGAGCCCGCGCGGCGGCCGCAGAGGGCGCATTACATCCGTCAGGGCCGGACGAGGAAGGTGGAGGCATGGAGCCGCAGCAACGGATCCTTTCAACGCTTGTCGAAAAATTTAACCGCCGCACGGCGCATGTGCGCGGCCGCACGATTGCGATTGTGGCTGCCGCGGCGGTGCTGAGTACGGGGCTTGTCGCCGGATGCCGCGGCAAATCGGTGAACGACTACCTGAGCGAAGGCGACGCGGCAATGCAAAAAACGGATCTGCCGCAAGCCGAGCAGAGCTACCAGGCCGCGGTCAAGGCCGCGCCCGCCGATCCGCGCGTCCACGTCGCGCTCGGCAACCTGTACGTCTTCGAGCAGAAGCCGACGCTGGCGCAGGCCGAGTTCATGCGCGTGCTCGAACTGGAACCGGCCAACCCGGCCGCTCATTCTGCGCTCGGCGGACTTTACGAATCGGCGGGGCAGATGGGCGCGGCCGAGGAACAGTTCCTCGCGGCGGTCACGCTGAAGCCGACCGATCCGGCCTATCGTCTCCAGCTCGCCGCGCTCCTTGCCAAGCGCAAGCGCGAGGTAAGGGCCGAGGTCGAGTTGCGCACCGCGATCGGTCTGCAGCCCAAGGATGCGCAGGCCCATCTCGCGCTTGCGAACCTGCTGAACGCCAATCCCGACACCAGGGCCGAGGCCGAGGCCGAATTTGCCGAGGTCCGCGCGCTCGATCCGCATCTGCTGGCCGCGCCGGTCACGGCGGTTTCGGAAGCGCCCGGCGCGGCGCCCAGCCCCCAGACCGCGGCGGCCCCGCCGCCCACGACGCCGGCGGTCAAGGAGCACAAGCTCAAGCCAATCGACCGCAAGTTCAAGCTGACCAAGAACTCCCCCGTGTACCAGGCGGCCGACGGCTCGACCAGCGTGGTCGGCCAGGTGCATCGCGGACACTTTGTGCACGTGACGGGAATCGAGGGCGAATGGCTGCAGGTGACGCTGCGCAATGGCACCGTAGGTTACATCCCGGTGGCCGCCGCCGAGTAGCCGCCCGGGAGCAATGCGGGTGACGCAATGAAGGCCGCCGGCAAATCCGCGAAGCCGCCCGGACCGCGCGGATCGCTTCTGCTCGGGAGCCTCCGCCGGGTGCAGCGCGAGCCGCTCGAGCTTATGCGCGAGGGCTTTCGCGACTATGGCGACGTCGTGGGCTACCGCTTCGGCAATACGCGCGCGGTGCTGCTCGCCCATCCCCACCATATCCGCCACGTCCTGCACGACAACCATCGCAACTACGACAAGCAGAACGTGGACTATGCGATGCTCCGGCGGCTGCTCGGCAACGGCCTGCTGACCAGCGAGGGCGCGTTCTGGCATCGCCAGCGCCGGCTCATCGCCCCGATGTTCCATCGCCAGCGCGTGGCCGGGTTCTGCAACCTGATGGTCAACAGCACGCTCGAGATGCTCGAACGATGGGACGCCCTGGCGCGCCGCGGCGAGCCCTTCGACGTCGGCGCCGAGATGACGCGGCTTACGCTTAAGATCGTGGCCAAGGCGCTGTTCAGCGCCGACGTGAGCGACGACGCCGAGGCGATCGGCGACGCGCTGACCGAGGTCAACCGGCAGTTGGGCGAATTCAGCCTGCTCGACCTGTTCTGGATGATTCCGACGGCGCGCAAGCGCCGCTTTCGCGCCGCCGTGAGCGCGCTCGACCAGGTCGTCGGCAAGATCGTCGAAGAGCGGCGCCTCAGCACCCATCGCAACCAGGACCTGCTCTCGATGCTGCTCGAGGCAGTGGACGAGGAGACCGACAAGGGGATGACGCCGCGCCAGGTGCGCGACGAGGTCCTGACCCTGCTGCTCGCGGGCCATGAAACCACCGCCAACGCGCTGACGTGGACCTGGTACCTGCTCGCGCAAAACCCCGAAGCGGCAGATAAGCTCGAGCGGGAAGTCCGCGAGGTGCTCGGCGATCGCGAGCCGGACGCGCTCGAGCTGCCGAACCTGCGGTACACGCGGATGGTGGTGGAAGAATCGATGCGGCTATATCCGCCGGCGTGGGCGATTTCGCGCAACGCCGTCGGCGACGACGAGATCGGCGGCTACCGCATCGCGCGCAACACCAGCGTGATCATCTGCAGCTTCATCACGCATCGCCATCCCGCCTTCTGGGAGGAGCCGGAGCGCTTCGAGCCCGAGCGCTTCTCGCCCGCGCAGTCGGAGGGGCGTCCGAATTTCGCCTACCTGCCGTTCGGCGGCGGTCCGCGAATCTGCATCGGCAACGGCTTTGCGATGACCGAGGCGCAGCTCGTGCTCGCGACGGTGGCGCAGCGCTATCGGCTGCGGCTCGCGCCGGGGCATCCGGTGGAACTCTATCCGCTGATCACGCTGCGTCCGCGCCACGGGATGCAGATGACGCTGCGTCCTGCGGACGCCGGCGCCGCCGTTGGGACTCGAAGCAGCGCCGCCCGCTGAGGCAGCCGCGCAAGCTGTTTCTCGTTCCCTCGCGGCACCCGCCCGCACATTCGGCCGCACTTGAGGCTGATAACACCCGCGACGACCCGCACCCTCACCCTCCCAAGACAAAACTTGGGAGGGAACAGAATCAGCTCCCTCTGGAGCAGAGAACAGATTGATCCTTATCTGGGGAGAGGGCTGACGCAGCCTTCCTTGAACGGAACAGAAACTTCCCCTCCCAAATTTTCAGGCGAGGTGAAAACCCTGCCTGGCCGGGTCGGCGCCGCGCGCGAGAACGGCGCAGGCGCGGCTACGTCTTGATCGCGTCGGGCTGGCGCGAGGGATGCGCCGCGGCGAACGCCTCGAGCTTCAGGCACTCCTCGTTGATCTTTCTAAGCGCCGGATAGGGCGTCATGTCGAGGTTGACTCTCCCGGCGTTGAAAATCTGCGGCACGAGGAAAATGTCGGCCATCGTCGGCGTGTCGCCGTGGCAAAAGCGTCCGCCCGCTCCACAAGCCATCATCGCTTCGAGCGCGGCGAAATTGAGCGAGATCCAGTGGCGGCACCATTGACCCACCTGCTGCTCGCCGAGCTTGAGTTGCTCGCCGAGATAGACCTGCGTGCGGCGGTTGTTGAGCGGATGAATCTCACAGGCGACGTTAAGCGCGATCGCGCGCACGCGCGCCCGCCCCGCCGGATCGGGCGGCAGGATCGGCGGCGCGGGAAAGCGCTCTTCGAGATACTCGCAGATCGCCATCGATTGCGGTACGACGACGCCCTCGTCCTCGAGCAGCGGCACGATCGCCTGCGGATTCAGCCGGCGATATTCTTCGCCGAGCGTCTCGCTCTTCAGCAGATTGACCGAGGCGTACTCGTACTTGAGCCCCTTCAGATTGAGTGCGATCCGCGCGCGATAGGACGCCGACGATCTGAAAAATCCGTAGAGCTTCATGGCTCCCCTTCCTCGGCGGCAGTATAGCCCCGGCCGCCGGACTCATGGAAAGCCGCCCGCGAGGCCTCGCCGGCGGCCGTGCCGGGCGGCCAGAACGCGGCGGGATCGAGGCTCGGCCCGTGCAGATGAATCAGCCGACCGTCGACGCGGTCGCGCTCCGAGAGCCATCGCGCGACGATCGTCATCGCGTCCAACTCCTCCCGCACAACCGCCCGCGCGCGGTAGCGCTCGAAGTTGGCCGCGACGAATTCCGCAATCGCGAGCGCGTCGCCCGCCTCGCGAAGCTCTTGGCTAAGCGCGAGACGCCCGCTCAACACGACGTGCGCGAGCATCGAGTCGCCCTCGCCCACCACTATCACGAGGTTGTTCTCAGTGACGACGCGGCTCAGGCGCTCGGCGCGCGCGGCGAGCGTGGTGAGCGCCGCAAGCTCGCGCTTAAGCCGCGCCGCCTCCTCAAAGCGCATCGCGCGCGCCGCCTGATCGCGCGCGCGGGCAAGCTCGCCGAGCAGCGGCGCGCTTCGCCCGCGCAAGAATTCGACCGCGCGACGCACCCGCGCGCCGTAGGCGTCCTCGCCGGCGGTCAGATTGCACGGCATCGCGCAATGCCCCATCTGGCCATACATGCAGGGCGAGAAATCCGGCTCGGGCTTAAGCTTGCCCGCGCAGGTGCGCAATCCGAGCACGCGCCCGAGCGCACGCACGGCGCGATCGACTCCGGCGCGGCCGACGAACGGCCCCAGCTGCATCACGCCGCGCCGCGCCGAAAGCCTCGGCGCCAGCATCAGCCGCGGAAACTCGTCCATCAGGTCGAGCCGCACGAAGTACGCCGGCGCCATCCCCTTGAGCATCCGATTGTACGGCGGCTTGAGCTCGCGGATGAGCCGCGCCTCGAGCAGCGCGGCGTCGAGCGCCGACGGCGCAACGCGGGTATCGATCGCATGCACATGGCTCACCAGCTCAGCGGTTTTGGCGTTGATCGCGAGGCCGCCGTTGAAATACGAGGCGACGCGCTCGCGCAAGCGGCGCGCCTTGCCGACGTAGAGCAGGTCACCGCGCTGGTTGCGCATCAGGTAAACGCCGGGCGCCATCGGCAGCGCGGCGATCGCTTCGGGCGCGACGTGGCGCTCGATTCTGCGCCCGGCGGCGCCGCGGCTGTGCAGGTCGATCAGCCGGTCAACGCGGGTCACTCCGCTTTGGGCCGCGATATCGAGAAAGATCGAGAGCAGCTCGGCGGCCATCCGCGCGTCGCCGAGTCCGCGATGGCGTCCCGCGGTGGAAAGCCCGAAATGCTCGGCCAGCGCGTCGAGCCGACGGCGGCGGAGCGACGGCGCGAAACGGCGCGAGAGCCTGAGCGTGCACAGCACCGGGTTGCGCAGCCCGATTCCGAAGATGCGGCGGAACTCGAAATCGAGAAACGCGAAATCGAACTGCGCGTTGTGCGCGACCATCACCGCGTCGCCCAGAAAATCACGAAACGCCGGCAGCACGCGCTCGATCGGCGGCGCGTCCGCCACCATCTCGTTGGTGATCGACGTAAGCCGCGTGACGAAGGGCGAAATCGGCCCGCGCGGACGCACCAGCGTCGCGAACGATTCGACCATCCGCGGACCTTCCATCCGGTACGCGCCGATTTCCGTGATGGCGCCGGGACCGGGACGGCCGCCGGTGGTCTCGAGATCGACCACCACGTAGCGGCCGCGATCGAGCGGCACCTTCAACCCCTCGTTGGTCCGCAGCGACCACATTCCGCTCGCCGCGTCGAAGACGAAATTCGGATCGCCGGCGAGCAGGCGATGAACGATGCGCGGGCCGAGTTCGGGGTCGGAGCCGGCGCCTGCAAAGAGCAGGCCCACCAGTTCGCCGGTGTGCGCGCCGGCCGCCTGGCGCTCGAGATAGGCAAGCAGTTTTTCGCGCGCGGTCGCGCCGGAACGCCGATGCTCGCGGTCGAAGGCTCCCGTCTGATCCGCCATCATGCCCCCTCATCCACCCGACTTCAGACCACCTCGCACACTTCGTGTTATGTTCGCTTTAGCAGACTGCGGCGCGAAAGCCTACCTGCGCGCCGCGAGTGCGCTTTGCCGGGCCGTACCTGGAAGCTGTACGCTTGATCCACCGCACGGCGCGGCGTTCTTGATGCTGACTCGGCGCAGGGTATATACGGCGATCCGGATGGCGGCGGCCGTCGCAGCGATCGCGGTGCTTGGGGTGGTGCTTAGCGAATTGATCTCCGAGGCCGGTCCATACCAGGACGCGATGGCGCCCGCGGGGCAGCTTCATCCGGCGGCATGGCCCGACCGCACGCTGACCATCGCGGACCTCGGCCATTCGACGCTCTTGATGGACTGGTACGGCGTGCGCGTGCTGAGCGATCCGGCGCTATTCAACCGCGTCGGATTGTCGATCGGCTCGGTGCTGACAATCGGCCCGCGCCGGCATAGCGCGCCGCCGCTCGCGGCGGCAGAGCTGCAGAACGTCGACGTCATCCTGATCACGCACGCGCACATGGATCATCTCGATTTGCCGTCGCTCAGCGTATTGCCGAGGAGCGCGGTCGTAATCGCGTGCAGCGGATGCGGCGACCTGATTCGCCCGCTCGGCTTCACCGACGTGCGCGAGCTTCGATGGGGTGAGAGCACGACGGTCAAAGGCCTGAGCGTCGCTGCGATGGGCGCGAAGCACTGGGGCGTGCGATGGCCGCCGATGGGCCGCGCCTACGGCTACAACAGCTACCTGATCGCGCGCGGCGGCGCGCGGATGCTCCTCGCGTGCGACAGCGCGTACACGCCGCTCTTCGACGCGCTCGCCGCCGACCCGCCCGACGTCGCGGCGTTTTCGATCGCGGCCTACGATCCGTGGATTCGCCATCACGCCAATCCGGAGCAGGTGTGGGCGATGTTCCAGCGGACCCACGCGCGTTACCTGATACCGATTCACTGGGGCACCTTCCGGCTCTCGAAGGAGCCGATGGACGAACCGATGCGCCGACTGCTGGCGGCGGCGGGACCCGAGGCCGGCAGAGTTGCGATTCGGCAAATCGGCGTCGCGTGGAGCCTGCCGGGGCCGGCGCGGTAGACCGCGGGCAGGGGCGCGCCAAGGTTCCGGGGGCGGTGGAACTGGCGTCCTGTTAAAAGTGTCAAAATGGGCTACAATGCTACAGAAGTTGAAAGGACCGCATTAGGCGGTGCCGCGCATTGAACCACAGGTCGGAGCAGTCATCGGGACGATAATGGCCAATTCGCAGGAAAGACCAAAGCCTCCGTCAAGACTTCTGCAAAAGCTCCCGGCCACGCTGCTGGCCATAGCGGCGCTGGCCCTGGGATGCGCCGCGCTGGCCTCATGGCCGGCGCTCGCGCAGGACGACGATTGGACCGTCGTGACACCCCAGGACGAGCCGCGTCCGGCGCATCAG
>DASXMQ010000226.1:0-9625 GCA_036495625.1 Binataceae bacterium (SeqCode)
TGGTACTTCGATTGGGGGCGCATCGATCGGCACCACGAGTTGCAGGGGAGCACCGCAGTGCAATACTTGATTCTGCCTCCACGGAAACGACGGGAACGGGTTGGTATTCATATCTCCATTACAACAGGCGGACGCCGGTGCTGAGCCTGCGCGGCCGCTCCTGAAGCCTTTGCGCGGCAAGCCGGGTCGCCCCCAACCCTCTCCTTGAAAGGAGCGGAGACCCGTACGAGTCGGGCCGCGGGCCGCTCGCGGCCTCTTGCGCCGCCCGCGTCGCGGCTTTTTGCGCCGATCGGTGATTCTGTGCGAGTATTTCACGCGTCTGAATAGCGAGGTCCCATGGATTTCAAGTTCAGCACAGAGGACGAAGCTTTTCGCGCGGAGCTCAGGGGCTGGCTCGAAGCCAATCTGCCGCGGCGCGAGCGCGGCGAAGATGCCGAAGAGCCCTTCGCCGAAGGCAACGAGAGCAACTGGGAGCGCCGGCTTAAGTGGCACAAGAAGATGCACAGTGGCGGCTGGGTCGGCATCAGTTGGCCGAAAGAATACGGCGGCCGCGGCGCCACGCTGACCCAGCAGCTCGTCTATGGCGAGGAGATGAGCCGCGCGCACGCGCCGGCGTTGGTCAATCAGCTCGGTACGATGCTGGTCGGCCCGACCCTCATCCAGTGGGGCACCGAGGAGCAGAAAAAGCGCCACGTGCCGAAAATCCTCTCGGCCGACGAAATCTGGTGCCAGGGTTACTCCGAGCCCAACTCCGGCTCGGACGTCGCCTCGCTGCAGACCCGCGCGGTCGAGGACGGCGACTACTTCGTAATCAACGGGCAGAAGGTCTGGACCTCTGACGCGCATCACGCCGACATGTGTATCCTGCTCGTGCGCACCGATCCCGACGCACCCAAGCACAAAGGCATCAGCTACATCCTGGTGGACATGCACAGTTCCGGCGTCACGGTGCGCCCGCTGACCCAGATAACCGGCGAGCGCGGCTTCAACGAGGTCTTCTTCGAGGACGTGCGCGTCCCGCGCAAGAATATCGTCGGCGAGAAGAACCAGGGGTGGCAGGTCGCGATCACGACGCTGATGTTCGAGCGCACGGGCGTCGGCGACCCCAACATGAACACCAACCAGGTGCTGGAGCTGGCGCGGCTGGCGCAGGCGATTCCGCGCGGCAGCGGCAACGCATGGGACGACACAGCCGTGCGCCAGCGGATCGCGCAATTCGCGGCCGAAGCTGCGGCGCTCAAGTACACCGGCTATCGCCAGATCACGCGACGGCTCAAGGGGCGCCCGCCGGGGCCCGAGGGCTCGGTGATGAAGCTCGGCTCGAGCGAACTCCATTTGCGGATGACCAAGTTCGCGATGGAGCTGCTCGGGCCGTACAGCCAGATGGAGCACAAGGCGCCCTTCGCCCTCGGACGCGGCGTATGGAGCTACCGGATGCTCGGTGCGCGCGCCTATACCATCGCCGGGGGCACCAGCGAGATCCAGCACAACATCATAGGCGAGCGCGTGCTCGGCCTGCCCAAGGGCTGAGCGCCAAAGCCGCCCGCAAGAAAACGGGACACGATGGATTTCAAGCTCAGCGTGGAGGACGAAGCGTTTCGTAAGGAGCTGCGCTCGTGGCTCGACGCGAATCTGCCCGCAAGCGAGCGGCGCAACCGCTTCTCGCTCGAATTCATGCACAGCGAGGCCGGCGACGAATGGACGCGGCGCGTCGCCTGGCACAAGAAGATGCACGCGGCCGGATGGGTCGCGGTGCACTGGCCGAAAGAGTGCGGCGGACGCGGCGCGACGCTCACGCAGCAGATGATCTATCAGGAGGAGCTCGAGCGGGCGCGCGGACCGATGCTGGTCAACGCCCAGGGAATCGGCCTCGTCGGACCGACCCTGATGCTTTGGGGCACCGAGGAGCAGCGCCGGCGCTATATGCCGCCGATGCTCGCGGCGGAGGAAATCTGGTGCCAGGGCTACTCGGAACCCGGCTCCGGCTCCGATCTCGCCTCGCTGCAGACCCGCGCGATCGAGGACGGCGACGACTTTATCGTCAACGGGCAGAAGGTCTGGACCTCCGACGCGCATCACGCCGACATGTGCTTTGTGCTGGTGCGCACGGACCCCGACGCGCCCAAGCACAAAGGCATCAGCTACCTCCTGGTCAACATGCACAGCCCCGGCATCACCGTGCGCCCGCTGACCCAGATGACGCGCGACACCGGCTTCAACGAGGTCTTCTTCGAGGACGTGCGCGTGCCGAAGAAGAACGTCGTCGGCGAGAAGAACAACGGATGGCTGGTCGCCCTGACGACGTTGATGTACGAGCGGCGCTATCGGGGACTCGATAACAGCATCGGCGAACTGGTGGAGATGGCAAAAGCGGCGAGGCGCGATGGCCGCGCCGCCTCGGAGGACGAGGACGTCCGCCAGCAGATCGCGAAATTCGCTTGCGACGTAAGCGCGCTCAGGCTGCTCAACCTGCGCCAGTTGACGCGCCAGCTTAAGGGCCTGCCGCCCGGGCCGGAGAGCTCGATCGTCAAGGTCGTCACCACCGAAGTGAACCTGGCGGTCAATACCTTCGCGACCGAGCTGCTCGGCGCGTACGGTCAGCTCGAACTCGACGCGCCGTTCGCGATCGCCGAGGGACGATGGCTCTACCGGCTGCTTGCCTCGCGCGGGCTTACGATCGCGGCGGGGTCGAGCGAGATCCAGCGCAACATCATCGGCGAGCGCGTGTTGGGATTGCCCAAGGGCGGGTAGATCTTTATGCCGCGGTGAGTGCTTCGACTTCGTCGATCGTCTTCGGGATCGCCGCGGTCAGCACTTCGTGACCGTCCGCCGTCACCAGGACGTCGTCCTCGATCCGGATACCGACGCCGCGCATCGGCTCGGGCGCGCTTTCGTCGTCGGGCGCTATATAGATTCCCGGCTCGACCGTCAGCACCATCGAGGGCTCGAGCGCGCGCGACTCGCCGCCGACGCGGTAGAGCCCGACGTCATGCACGTCCATCCCGAGCCAGTGGCTGGTGCGATGCATGTAGTAGCGGCGGTAAGCGGCCGTGGCGAGCGCGTCGTCGAGCGGACCCTTGACCAGGCCGAGGTCGATCATGCCCTCGACCAGCACGCGGAGCGCCGCTGCATGCACGTCGTCGAAGCGCGCGCCCGGTTTTACCGCCTCGATTCCGCGGAGCTGCGCGGCGAGCACCACCGTGTAGAGCGCGCGCTGCGCGGGATTGAAGCGCGCGCCGACCGGGAAGGTGCGGGTCACATCGGAGGCGTAAAAGTCAACCTCGCATCCGGCATCGATCAGCAACAGGTCGCCGCCGAGCATCCGGCGGTCGTTGTTGATGTAATGAAGCGTAGCGGCGTTGGGGCCCGAGGCGATGATCGACGGGTAGCTCGGGCCGGCAGCGCCGCGCGAGCGAAACGTGTAATCGACCAGCGCCTCGACCTCCCATTCCATCATTCCGCCGCGCGCCCTGCGCATCGCTTCCTTGTGCGCCTCGCCTGAAATCGCAATCGCGCGGCGCATCGCGTCGAGCTCTTCGGGCCGCTTCTTGAGCCGCGCCTCATGGATCAGCTCGCGCGGATCGAGCATCGCCACCGGTCCCGAGCCGGTGCGCGGACGCATCGCCTGCGCCCCGCGCATCAGCTCGAGCACGCGCGCGTTCATCCGCTCGTTGTGGCCGAGGGGGTAGTACACGCGCTCGACGCCTTCGAAGTAGCGAGGCAGCACGCGGTCCAGCTCCTCGATGACGTAGGCCTTGTCGGCGCCGTAATCCAGCATCGCGCCTTCGACACCGGCGCGCCGGCCGGTCCAGGTCTCGCGCTCGCGGTCGCGCGCCCGCACGAACATCACGAACTCGCCGTCCCTATGGCCGGGCGCGAACAGCACCACCGACTCGGGCTCGGCGAAGCCGCTCAGATAGTAGAAATCGCTGTCCTGGCGGAAAATAAACTCGACGTCGTTGGAGCGAATCGCGACCGACGCGCTCGGGAGAATCGCCGCCGCCCCGGCGCCGATCCCGGCCATGAACCGCGCGCGCCGATCTTTGAAGATCTCCGCCCGGCCGTTTTGATTCGCCGCGCTCAAGCCGCCGCTCCTCGTTTGCGGCGCCGCCTACGGAAGGCCTGCGCCGCCGACCTCGACCTCGGCCGTTTCGATCCGCGAGTTGCGCTTGGCGCGCAGCACTTCGGGATCGATCGATTCGGAGGTCAGCAAAAAGAGCGTGCGGCGCGCGGGGCCGCCGAGCATGCACGCGATCGGCATCTGCTCGCGCTTGATCCGCTCTGCGACCTGCCCGCCCTGCTTGACGCGCAGCAGTTCGTGCGTAAACGGCGAGGCCACCCAGATGGCGCCCTCGGCGTCGAGTGCGATTCCGTCGGGCACGCCCTCGCCCAGGTCGGCCCACACGCGCCGATTGCCGAGCGAACCGTCGGCGGCGACGTCGAAGGCGGTCAACCGATGGCCCATCGACTCGCCCACCACCAGCGTCTTGCAGTCGGGCGTGATCACCGTGCCGTTGGGAAACGCGAGATCGCGCGCGACCACGCGCGCTGCGCCGTCAGGCTCGACCATCACCATTTCCGCCGGCTTCTGCGGCGCACTGGCGATAATGTCGTAGCCGAAGTTGCCGACGTAGGCGCGGCCGTGGCTGTCCACCACCATGTCGTTGCAATGGTAGGACGCAAGCCCGCTCAAGTCGGCGTGGAGCTTGAGTCCGCCGGCTTCCTGGCGCAAGAGCTTGCGGTCCGTCATCGAGACCACCAGCATCCGCCCGTCCGGCAGCCATCCCAGGCCCGACGGCCACGCGGCGACCTCGGCGATCGTCGTGTTGTGCCCCTGCAAGTCGACCGCATTCACCGTATGGGCGTGCATGTCGGAGTAATAGAGCTTGTTGTCGTGCCATCGCGGCCCTTCGCCGAAGGCCAGGTTGTCGAGCAAGGTTTTGAACTGTCGCATGGCTCTCCTCCGAATTCGCGCGTTCGCGCGTCGGTTTGGTGGTTGCTATTCCAGCGCGCCGGCCGCGCGCAGCCGCGCAACCTCATCTTCGCTCAAGCCTAGCACTTGTGCGAGGACCTCGTCGGTATGCTGTCCGATGAGCGGCGCGGGCGCGCGCACCGGGCCGCCGGTGCGGCTCATCCGCCATGGCATCCCGCAGTGCTGCTGGCGGCCGACTTCGGGATGGTCGAGGTAAACCCAGTAGCCGCGCTCCTTGAGATGCGGGTCCTCGGAGACGAATTTGTTGGGCGCGCATATCGAAGCTGCGACGCCGGCGGCCTGCAGCGTGCGCTCCGCCTCGGCGGCGCTCCGCTGCGAGGTCCAGGCGGCAATCTCGGCCTCGAGCTCGTCCTCATTGCGCTTGCGCGCGGCGGCCGTGGCGAAGCGCGGATCGGCCGCCATCGCGGGCTTGCCGATCGCGTCCGCCAGGCGGGCGAACTCCGCATCGTCGGCGGCCACGATCGACACCCACATGTCGATCATGACGCCGGTGTTCTCGAAGCGATCGCTGGAGGGGAAAACGCCGTGCGGCGCGAGGAAGCGGTCGCGATTGCCGTCGCGCGCGGGCTCGATCCCGTTCATCGTGTAGTCCATGATCCCTTCAGGTAGCAGCCCCATCGCGCACTCCCACTGACTCATGTCGATGTACTGGCCTTCGCCGGTTTTCCGGCGATGGTAGAGCGCGGCGAGGATCGCGAACGCGCCGTGCACGCCGGCATTGGGATCGGCGTAGCTGAACCCGGCATGCATCGGCGGCCATCCCTTGTATCCGGTCAGCGCCGAAAGGCCCGAGAGCGGCACCTGCGCCGGCCCGTAGGCGACATACTCGTGAAACGGGCCGGTGTCGCCATAGCCGGAGAGCGAGATCATGATCAGGTCGGGCTTGATCTTGCGGAGCGCCTCGTAGCCGAGGCCCATCTTGTCCATCACGCCCGAAGCGAAATTGTTGGTGACGACGTCGCTCTTTTCGACCAGCCGATGCGCGATTTCGAGCGCGCCCGGCTTGGCGTAGTTGAGCGTCAGCGAACGCTTGCCCTGATTGTACTGGTTGAAATACCCGGAGCGGTTGACGCCCGGTTTGCCCTCGGGCCACGGCGGCAAAAGCCGAGTCACGCAGGGCCGCGTGCGCGTCTCGATCCGGATTACGTCGGCGCCGAGATGGGCCAGCTGGAGCGTGCCGTACGGTCCCGCCCAGACCCAGGTGAAATCGGCTATTCTCACGCCCTCGAGCGGCAGCTTGGCCATCGTCAATTCCCGTTCGCCCGCGCGCTCAGATCACGCCCGCGCGGCGCAACTCCGCGAGACGCGCCGGGCCAAGGCCCAGGCGCGCGCCCAAAATCTCGTCGTTATGCTGCCCGAGCGTCGGCGCCGGGCGGCGAATCTCCCACGGCGTGCGGCTGTACTTTAGCGGCGCGCCGGGATACTTGTGCGTACCCGCCACCGGATGCGCAATCTCGACAAAGAAGCCGCGCCTCTTGAGATGATCCGAAGCGAGAAGGTCGCCCATCGTGGAGACCGGCGCAAAAGGAATCCGCCGCGCCTGCGCCTTCTTGTAAAGGTCGAGCGCGCTCTGGTCCTTGAGCCAGTCCTCGAGAAAGACCTTGAGCGCGTCCCAGTTGACGCCACGCTTCAGCCGATCCGAAAAAATCTCTTCTCCCGCCCATTCCGGATTCCCCATCAGCTCGACGAAATTGCGCCACTGATGTTCCTCGACGCAGCAGACGAAGATATAACCGTCGCGGCACTCCATCACCTCGAGCGGCTGGATCGGTTTCTGCCCCAAGCGCGACGCGACCATGTTCATGTAAGGCCAGAACTCGAAAAACAGCTCCATCTGCGAGGCGAGCGCTTCGTAGATCGAGACGTCCACCTGCTGGCCCTCGCCGTCGCGCATCTGGGCAAACACCGCGCCCATTGTCGCCACCGCCGCGTGAACGCCGCCCTGGAAGCCGGCCTGCTGGCCGAAGGGCTTGAGCGGCGGCATCTCGGGATGCTCGGGGCCGCCGCCGTTGATGTAGCAAAGCCCGCTCGCGCTCCAGAGCGTCAAATCTTCGGCGCGCCAGTCGCGCTTCGGACCGGAAAGCCCCCACGGCGTAATCGAGGTCATCACCAGGCGCGGATTGCGGGCGCGCATGCGCTCGAAGGCGAGCCCGATACGGTCCATATCGGACGGGACGAGGTTGTGAAGCAGAACGTCGGCGTCGGCGGCCAGGCGCTCGAGCAGCGCGAAGCCCTCGGGCCGCGACACGTCGAGCGTCACGCCGAGCTTGTTCGTATTGAGGTAAAGGAAGAGGCCGCTTTTTTCCGGATGGGCCGCACCGCCGGGAAACGGGCCGCGCGAACGCGCGCGGTCGCCGACGCCCGGGCGTTCGATCTTGATCACCTCGGCGCCCATGTCGGCCATCAGCTTGGCTGCGTAAGGCGCGGCGACCATCTCGCCCAGTTCCACGATTTTAAGCCCTGAAAGCGCTCCGGCCATCCAGACCCACCACCTGGTTATTCGGGCAGCACCTTGCGGAACGGCTTGATCTCGACCCGCTCGAAAACACCGTCGTGAGCATAAGGATCGTTGCGCGCGAACTCGCGCGCCGCCGCCTCGTTCTCCATATCGACGATCATCAGGCTGCCGGTGCCGTCGGTGAACGGGCCGCCGATCAGCATCTTGCCGCTTTCGGCGAGCGGTCCAACGTACGCGAGATGACGCGGGCGAACAGCGGGTCGGAGCGCCGCGCCGTTGGGCCCGTCGTGGCCGATGATTACGAACAGCATGCCGGTCCCTCCTGGCTGAGCGCGAAGTTAGCACGCTCGGCGCGCGCCGCCCAAGCGCCCAACGGGAAGAGAGAGGTGCGGAATTCCACAAACCAATTGAAAACTATTTGGGCGAAATCGCGCCGTAGCCGGTGTAGTAAATCATGAAGTAGGCGGCGCCCAGCGCGAACAGCGCCGCAGTCGCCGCGACGTCGCTCGCCTGGACCGGGTAGTCGATGAAGCTCGTGGGCTGGCGGCTCATTCCGAAGCCGCGCGCCTCCAGCGCCATCGCCATCGAATTGGCCTTGCGCAGTGCGCCCATGAAGACCGGGATCACCACCGGTACGTAGCGCTTGACCCGCTCCAGCGGGCCGCCGCGGTTGAAATCGAAGCCGCGCAGGTTCTGCGCCTGCACCACGGTCAGCGCCGAATCGATAAACAGCGGCACCAGCCGGAACGCGAGCGTGATCGCGAAACCGACGCGATACGGCACGCCGAGACGCGCGAGGCCGGCGGTGAAGTCCTCGACCTTGGTGGTCGAGAGGAACAGCACCGAGGTCGCCAGCAACTCGGCGAGCTTCATGCCGCGTCCGAGACCGAAGACCAGCGAAGCGCGGCTCACATGGATGAGCGGAAGATCGATCAGCGTCGGGCCCTTGCGATAGAAGACCATCCAGGCAAGCGTGGTAGTAAGGATCACCAGGATGAAGAGCCATCGCAGGCGGTAGAAGTTCGGCCATGCGCCGGTGAACTCCGCGAGCGCGAGCATCAACAACCCGAGCGGCAGCAGGGCCAGCGGATGATCGACCCAATAGACCGACCAGAACATCACGAACAGCGCAAAGACCTTGACCGTCGGATGGAGCCGATGGATGAAGGTCGGACGCTCGATATAGAGAAAGATCGGCATCAGCCCTGCGCCCTCAGCCATGCGGCAAATTCATCGGGGGTGAGCGCGACCGTGCCGAAGCGGCGCGAGAGTTCGGTTGATTCGGGCGCGCGGAACGAAGAGGAGGCGAGCAGCTCGGCGCGGGTAAAGAATTCGCGCACGCCGCCGTCGTACAGTTTGCGCCCGCGGCGCATCAGCACCACGCGGCGCGCGTATTCAGCGACCAGCCACAGCGTATGCGTGATCATCACGATCGCAATCCCGTCGCGGTTAAGCTCGGTCACCAGCGCCATCATCCGGCGCTGCTCGCGATAATCCAGCCCCGTCGTGGGCTCGTCAAGGATCAGCAGGCGCGGACGCAGCGCCAGCACGCTCGCCACCGCCAGGCGCTGGCGCTCGCCCTTGCTCAGCAGAAAAGGATCGAGCGCGCGCGCGTCCTGCAACCCCACGGCGCGAAGAACTTCATCGCATCGGCGCCGAATCTCGTCCGGCACCAGATTGAAGTTGCGCGGGCCGAAGGCGACCTCGTCCTCGACCGTCGCGGCGAAAATCTGATGGTCCGGGTTCTGGAACACGTAGCCGACTTCGGCCGCGGTCTCGGCCGGGCGCATCGCCGCGCGGTCGCGCCCGTTGAGCATCACAGTGCCGGAAGTGGGACGGAGCAGGCCCACGAGATGCTTCGCGAGCGTGGTTTTGCCTGAACCGTTCTGGCCGATGATCGCGACGAACTCGCCCGGCGTGATCCGCAGATCGATCGAATCGAGCACCGGCGGGCCGTCCGGATAGCTGAAGCTGAGCGCGCGAACTTCGGCCAGCGGCGCCGCGCCGCCCGCATCCGCCGCTTTTGATGATGGCCAATCCGCTGCGGCGCCCGGCGGAACGGACGCAGCGCCGAGATGCGGCAGGACGCGGCGAATCATCGCCTCGGCGTCGTCCACGCCGGCGGCGTGCGCCGCGATTCCCGCTTTGGCGAGCACGCGATTCAAATCGGGCGG
>DASXMQ010000227.1:0-7518 GCA_036495625.1 Binataceae bacterium (SeqCode)
GCCTGAACGCGCGACCGATGGCGTGGCGGAAACGGCCGGCGAGAAAAAATTCAGGAAGAGGAATTCAGCAAGAGGAATTCAGGATGAGGCCGGCGCGGAGCCCGGCTTGGCAGGAATCACGCCGATACGCGCGAGCTCTTCCTTGAGGATCGCGCGCGAGAGCGGCTTGCACAGCACCGCTGAAGCGCCGAGTTCGTAGCTCTGCGCGATGTCGAGATCGTAGAGCGAGCTCGTGATCACGAACATCGGCACGTGCGAGCACGGATCATGCGCGCGCGCCGCCGAGAGCACCGCGAAGCCGCCGTTGTCCGGCAGCCGCAGATCGACCAGCATCAGGTCGGGCCGATCGGTGTCGGTGAACTGCTGGATCAGCTCGACCGCCTCGTCGGCGTTTTCAGCCACGATAACTTCGCTCGCGTCGCCCAGCACCTGGCGAATCACGGTCACCGCGATGAAGCAGTGTTCGGGATTATCCTCGACCAGAAAAACTCTGACGCCGAATTCCGGCGGTGATTGCTCGTTGGTGTCCATACAGCCTCGCACCCAGCACTATACATTAATCGCGGCGGAAGTAACGCGGTTTCGGGCGCGATGCCGCGAAGAAACTCCGCGTCACGGCCGCGTTGGTAACGGGAGAATACAATTGCCATGCCAGCATCGCGCAACTATTGTTACGTGATCGGGTGCCCCTACGTTCATTTTCACGTGCTTGCGTTGAGTTTGCAGCAATGCGCGGTGCGAGGCGAAATCATTGATAAAGTTGACCGTTGGCTTCTTTCGGCAATCTATAACAAACAAAGATAGCCTGACTCCGCCGGCAAACGCGTCCGCGGACGCCTTGACGAAAAACTGCGAACGAGGCGTCCGGCGGTCATTATCGCAACGGTTGTTGCACATCGGCACAACTCCGGCTGATCCTGACCGGCCGCTTCTGACGGCGCGACGGGAGATTGGCGCAAGCGCGCGGCAACGGTGAGGAGGTTTTCCGTAGTGGGGCTTCTCGCGTCGCTCGGCAATTCGCGATGGTTCGACAGCGCGCTGGTGCGCAAATGTTCGGCGCTCGTCAGCGAGGACCTGTCGGCCACCTATTCGCGCGACATCCAGAAATGGCTGGTCGTCGCGCCATTGATCGGGCTCGCGTCGGGCCTCGTGATCACCGGCATCGCGCTGCTGATTCTAAACGGCGTGTGGGCCGCGCTGCTCCCGTTCCTAATCGCGCATCACGGCGCGATCCTTCCGGTGACGCTCGCCGGCTTTCTGCTGACCGGCCTTATCATGCAGTTCCTGACCCGCGATCCGGATCGCCATTCCACCGAGGAGATCATCCAGTCGTACCACGAGCATCAGGGCCATATCGACATGCGTCCTTTCTGGTACAAGCTGCTCGCCGCGGTCACCACAGTCGGCTTCGGCGGCAGCGCGGCGCTGGAAGGACCGAGCATCTATGGCGGCGGTGCGATCGGTTCGTGGATGTGGACGCGGCTCAGGCGGCTCGGGATTGAGCTGGAGCCGCGCGACCGGCGGATCATGCTGATCAGCGGCGCCGCGGCCGGGATGGCGGCGGTGTTTCGCGCGCCGTTCACCGGGCTCATCTTCGCGCTCGAGATGCCGTACAAGGACGACCTCGCGCACGAGGCGCTCCTGCCCTCGCTCATCGCGTCGGTGGTTTCGTACGCGGTGCTGGCGGCCGTGATGGGCACGGCGCCCTTGTTCGCATTTGGCGGCACGGCGCCGTTTTCCAATCGCGACCTGCTGTGGTCGGCGCTGCTCGGAGTAGTCTGCGGCTTCATCGCGATGAACTTCGCCAACGGGTTTCGCCGCACGCGCACCTTCTTCGTCAATCTGCGCACTCCGCACACGGTCAAACTGCTGATCGGCGGCCTGGTAACGGGTATCTGCGGCCTGATGTACGTCACGCTCTATCCCGGCAAGCTCATCCCGCTCGGCCCCAATTACGAGGCGGTCGGTATGATCCTCAACCAGCCGCGGAGCTCAGGCGAGCTGATCGCGTTTGCGCTCACGAAGCTTGTGGCGACGCTTTTTTCGCTCGGCTGCGGCGGGGTGAGCGCGATGTTCGTGCCGCTGTTTCTGGCGGGCGGCGCGCTCGGCAAGGCGTTCGCCCATCTGGTCGTCGGCTCGTCCCGCGGCGACCTGTTCGCGGCGGTCGGGATGGCGTCGTTCATCGCGGCTGGTTACAAGACGCCGCTTGCGGCGGTCGTATTCGTAACCGAGACCAGCGGGAGCCACTCCTACATCATACCGACGCTCATCGCCGCCGCGATCGCCTACGCGGCCTCGGGCGAGGCGTCGGTCTCGGGCGATCAACGGCTGCATCAGGCGGCGCGTGTCAGCGAACTCGGAGAGATGAAGGTCGCGGACGTGATGCAGCGCAGCGTCGTTGGAGTACAGGCATCATCGACCTTGCGGGCCTTCGCCGAAAGCGTCGCAAGCCATCATCGCTACAGCGTTTTTCCGGTTTACGACGGCGCGCGCACCATCGGCACGATGCCGGTGTGGGCGCTCGGCCGCGTGCCGGCCGAGAACTGGGCGCAGACGCGGGTCGGCGACGTCGCCGACCGCGACACCGTCTGGCTCACCGCCGACACCGACGTCAACGAGGCGCTGCGGCTGCTCGCGCGCGAGAACGCGCCGCAGCTACTGCTGGTGGGCGAGGACCCCGCCGCGCGCGACGGGGCGCTCTTGGGAATCGTCACCAAGACCGACATCCTGCACGTGCTGGGCAACGGTGGCGGCGAAGAGCACGCCGGTCACGCATCTTGAGCGTGGGCGGCCGGCGCCCGCCGCCTGGGGGCGCGGCAGATCGCACCGCAGGCCTGCGATGAGGCAGGCGCGGCGGGAGCGGGGCGGCGCCGCGCGCGAAGCGCCGACCCATTCCCGCCGACGTTGCGTTGCCTCGCGCGCGCCGCTCCGCCTGGCGCGCCATTTTCGCCTACTCGATCGCCGTGTAGTCGTCGATATTCTGGAACGCGTACGGCATGAAGCGCGCCGCCTCGACCGTCGCCAAACGCCGCGCGTCGGCGTGGATGTCGCCTTCGAAGTAGGTCGCGCCGCGCAGTTCGACCACTTCGATTTCGCCGAGCGGGTCGTGATGCGACGGCTTGAAGATCACTTTGCCAGCGCCGCGCCGATGCACCCGCACGTGCTGGGTGAAGTGGGCGTGGACGAGGATCGGATCGAACTCGAGCCCGTGGCCGTCGGCCGCGTGCATGAACTTGAAATGAAAGCGGTCGGCGTAGGTCGGCCCGGCGATCGGCACGTTTTCGCTAAGGCGCGCCTCGAGCGACATGTAGGCGACGCCGAAGCGCTCGACGCTCGCGCGCACGACGTCGCCGTCGCTCTTGAGCTGCACGCGGGCCTGTTTCTTGGGCTCGCCGAAAAGCTCGCGCCCGAAAATTATCGCGACGTCGGTTGACATCGGCATCGCGAGGCAGAAGTCGGCCTCGACGTCCTTGTAACGCGCGCGCACGCAGAGCATCCCGCCGTCGAATGCGCCCACGCAGTTGGAGCGTCCGAGCGTGCCGATCCCGACCGTGACCAGCGGCTCGGACGCGGGCTCGAGCGGCGGCGGCAGGACTTCACGCACGATTTCGGGCCGGGTGAGATACTGCACGGCGAGCCATCGCGCGTCGGCGAAGATCGGCGCATGCAGCGTCGCCTCGATTTTCCTTATCTGGTCGGCGTTTCTGGTCCAGCCTTTGGTCAACATCGCGCTTCCTCCTTGGAGTTGCGTTCAACTGAAGTGCGGCATCACGCGCTCGGCGAACAGGCGCATCGCGTCGAGCAGATTGCGATGGCCACTCAAGCCGCCGATCTCGAACCAGCACACCATCCGCGTGAGTCCGAATTGCTCCTTGAGCGCGGCGATCCGATCGACGCAACGCTCGGGCTCGCCGAACACGCCCATCAGCGAATCCACGGTCTCGTACTTGATCGCGCGCATCCGCTCGACCACGCGCTCGAACTCGCCGGGCTGCGCGATGCTTTCGGGGCGGATGGTCTCCGTGATGGTATGAAAATAATTATCGAGGCTCGGCCCGATCGTCGCGCGCACCGCGGTCTGGTCCCGGCCCGGAAACGTGATGAACATAGCGGCCAGCCAGTCCTCGGGCAGCGGCTTGCCCGCGGCCTCGCGCGCGCCGTGGTACACGGCGAGCCGTTCCGGCAGCACGTTGATTGGATTCACCGGGCCGCCGGCGAAAATCGGATAGCCGTTGGCGCCGGCGAAGCTGAAAGTGTCGGGACTGTTGGCGGCGAGGCGCACCGGCGGATATGGACGCTGGATCGGCTTGGGAATCACTTCGACGCCTTCGAACTCATAGAACCGCCCGCGAAAATCGAGGCGATCTTCAGTCCACGCGCGCCTAAGCAGCGCGAGCATCTCCTGGAAGCGTTCGCGGCTGGTCGCCATGTCGACGCCGTAGCCGTGATAGTTACTGGGAAACGCGCCGCGCCCGGCGCCGAAGTTGACCCGGCCGCCGGAAAGCACGTCGAGCGTCGCGATCTCTTCCGCCAGGCGCACCGGATGATGCAGCGGGAGCAGGTTGACCGCGATTCCAAGGCGCAGGCGCGCCGTGCGCTCGGCGATGGCCGCGAGCTGGAGCAGCGGCGCGGGCATCAGCGAGAAGCGCGGCGTGAAATGAACCTCCGCGAGCCACAGAGTGTCGAAGCCGAGTCGGTCGGCTTCGGCCGCTTCCTCGACCAGCTCGCGATAGCGCACGGAGGGGTTTTGTGAGTCGGCGGCCGGCAACTGGTAGAAGAGATCGAATTTCACGCGCACGCACCCGAGGTTTCAGTAGCCGCCCAGCGCCGCCACGCGTTCGCGATGGTAAACCGGCGAGCCGAGAAAGGATTCGTTGAAGCGCGCGCGCTTGAACCAGAGATGGATGTCGTGGTCCCAGGTGAAGCCAATCCCGCCGTGCATCAGCACCGCGCGGTCGGTGCCGCGGCTGTAGATCGAGCAGAGTTGCGCCTTGGCCATCGCGGCGGCGCGCGCCGCGTCCGCGGCGCCGGCGTCCTGCGCGTAGGCCGCGTACCAGAGCAGCGCGCGCGCCGGCTCGAGCTCGGCGACGATCTCGGCCGCCGCATGCTTTAGCGCCTGAAACGAGCCGATCGGCTTGCCGAACTGCTCGCGCGCTTTCGAGTAATCGACCGCCATCTCGAGCGCGCGATCCATGCCGCCGAGCGAGTCGGCGGCGATCGCGACCGCGCCGATATCGAGCAGCCGCGCATAGAGCGCCCGGCCGCCGCTCAATTCCGCGCCGCGTGCCACCCTGACTCCGTCGAGGTCGAGCGCGCATACGCGGCGCGTCAGGTCCACGCCCTTGAGCATCCGGATTCGCGCGCCTGGCGCGCCGGTTTCCACCACGAAGAGGCCGGTGTCGGCGGCCGACGGTCCGGTGCGCGCCGCAACGACCACGAAATCCGCGGCGTGCGCGTACGGCACGAACATCTTGCTCCCGTCGAGCACCCAGCCCGCGCCCTCGCGCCGCGCGCCGGTCGTCATCTCGGCCGGGTCGAGCGCGTCGTTGCGCTCGGTGATCGCGACCGTTCCGGTAACCGCGCCGGCGGCGAGCGCGCCGAGCCATCGCTCCTTGATTTCATCCGAGCCGCCGAGCGCAAGCGCGGACGCTGCGAGCGCCGAGGAGAACAGAAACGGCCCGGGCATCGCGGCGTAGCCGGTCTCGGTCAGCAGCACCGCCATGTCGAGGACGCCCAGGCCCGCGCCGCCATAGCGCTCGGGCACGACCAGCCCGTTCCATCCCAGCTTGGCGATCGCGGCGTAGAGCTCCCGCGCCGCGCCGGCCTCGTCGGCCATCGTCTTGCGCACGTAGGCGGGCGAACATTCGTTGGTCAGAAATTCGCCGGCGCTCTCGCGCAACTGGCGCTGCTCGTCGCTGAGTCCGAAATCCATTTCGTCAGGTGTTCCGTTCCGTCCGTGCCCTTGCGTGCTAGCGCGACTTGGGCATCTTGAGGCCGCGCTCGGCGATAATGTTTTTCTGGATGTGCGAGGTGCCGCCGCCGATTACCAGGCCGAGCGAGAACATCCATTCGTAAGGCCAGTACGCGCGGTCCATCGCGGCTTCTTCGCCGCGCGCGAGCATCGCATAGTCGCCCAGCGCTTCCATCGCGGCGGTCGCGATGTCGTGATTGAGCTCGGTGCCGGCGAGCTTGTTCACCATCGCCTCGATTCCGGGATTGCGGCCGCGGACCTGGTCGGTCAGCTGCCGCAGCATGTGATACTTCATCGCTTCGACCCGGATCTCGAGATCGGCCAGGCGCTGGCGGAAGATCGGATCGGCGGTAAGCGGGCGGCCGTCGCGATGGATCGAGCGGGCGAGCGCGATCAGCCGCGCCATCGATTGCTGGCTGGTGGTGGTCGCACCCAGCATGTTGCGCTCGTGAAAGAGCGTGGCGTTAGCGACCAGCCATCCTTCGTTCAGTTTGCCGACCAGGTTTTCCCGCGGCACGCGCACGTTATCGAAAAAGACCTCGTTGAAACTGTGCGCGCCCGTCATCTGGATCAGCGGGCGCACGGTGATTCCGGGCGAGCGCATGTCGATGAGGATGTAGGAGATGCCGCGATGCTTGGGCGCCTCGGGATCCGTGCGCACCAGGCAGAACATCATGTCGGCGTAGTGCGCGCCCGAGGTCCATACTTTCTGCCCGTTGACTACGAACTCGTCACCTTTGATCTCGGCGCGCGTGCGCAGCGCGGCGAGGTCCGAACCCGAGCCGGGCTCCGAGTAACCTTGGCACCAGATCTCCCCGGCGGTGAGAATTTTGGGCAGATAGCGGCGCTTCTGCTCGCCGCTGCCCCAGCTGATGAGCGTCGGACCGACCATCGAGAGGCCCATACCGCCGACGAGGCCGGGCGCGCGCGCCCGCACCATCTCCTCGTTGACGATAGATTGGCGCACCGGGTCGAGTTCCTGGCCGCCGTACTCTTTGGGCCACGCGAGTGCGACGTAACCCGCGTCGTAGAGGCGGCGTTGCCAGGCGCGAGCCTTTTCGATCGCCGATTTGTCGCGCGTGGCGTTGGGATCGGCGCCGCGCAGGCCGCTCAGCGGCACGTTCTCTTCGAGCCATCGCCGGAGACTCCGGCGAAATTCCTCTTCCTGTGGCGTGAATTCGAGATCCATTGGCGGCGGAGCGAGCCTCCGGAGGGTACGCTCATCCAAGCATAGTCAAAAGGCCGGCGAGGTTGAAAGCTGAACCTGTCGTGCGGTGCGGCGTGCGACTGCGAAAGTCGCACGCCGCACCGAGACGCGCGCAATTGATGGTTCGGCGGGCCGTTGATAAGTTGCGAGGAGAGAAGCGCCGAGCTGGCGCCAAGACGCATCGATGACGCCCGAAGATCCAAAGCAAGATCCAGCGGACAACAAGGACGCCGCGCCCGCCGCGCCAAGCGCGGGCAGCGGCGCCAGTGCCGCGGCGGCCGAACCGTCACGCGCGGCGGAGGGCGCGGCTCAGGTCGCCGCGTCCACTGCGGATGCGGCA
>DASXMQ010000228.1:0-1866 GCA_036495625.1 Binataceae bacterium (SeqCode)
GAAGGCGATGATGCCCGGGCGAGTCGTCAGCGTCCTGGTGAATCCGGGCGACGAGATCGAAGCCGAGCACGGCGTGCTGACCGTCGAAGCGATGAAGATGGAGAACGAAATCAGAACGCCCAAAGCCGGCAAGGTGATCGAAGTGCGGGTCGCGGCGGGGCAGACGGTCGAGAAGGGCGAGGTCCTGGCGATCATCGAATAGCCGGGACCGGAGGCCACAGTCATGTCCGACGGCGGTATCGGAGACGAGCGCAAGCGCTGGGAGCAAGGCAAGGTCGAGCCGGCACTCAAGCGCGGCGGCGAGCGCCGCGAGCATTTCACCACCAGCTCCGGCATCGAGATCGAACGCGAGTACGATTCGACCGACCTGAACGGCTTCGACTACCTGCGCGACCTCGGTTTCGCGGGCGAGTACCCGTTCACCCGCGGCGTTCAGCCGACGATGTATCGCGGGCGACTGTGGACGATGCGCCAGTACGCGGGCTTCGGCGACGCCGAGGAATCCAATCGCCGTTACCGCTACCTCTTCGAGCACGGGCAGACCGGGCTCTCGGTCGCCTTCGACCTGCCGACCCAGATGGGCCGCGACTCCGATCATCCGCTGGCCCGCGGCGAAGTCGGCCGCGTCGGCGTCTCGATCTGCGCGCTGGCTGACATGGAGACGCTGCTCGATCAGCTGCCGCTCGATAAAATTTCGACCTCGATGACCATCAACGCGACCGCGGCGGTCCTGCTCGCGCTTTACCTGGTCGCGGCCGAGCGGCGCGGTGTGGGATGGGACAAGCTCAACGGGACGATCCAGAACGACGTGCTCAAGGAGTACGTCGCCCGCGGGACCTACATCTATCCGCCGCGCGGGTCGATGCGGATCATCACCGACATTTTCGCGTTCGCGACCAGGGAAGTTCCCAACTGGAACACGATCTCGATCTCCGGCTACCACATCCGCGAAGCCGGCTCGACCGCGGCGCAGGAACTGGCGTTTACGCTCGCCGACGGAATCGCTTACGTGGAAGCGGCGCTCAAGGCCGGGCTCAAAATCGACGCCTTCGCGAGCCGCCTTTCGTTCTTCTTCAACGTGCACAACAACTTCTTCGAGGAGATTGCCAAGTTCCGCGTGGCGCGCCGGCTATGGGCGCGCATCATGAAAGAGCGCTTCGGCGCGACCGACGAACGCTCGATGATGCTGCGGTTTCATGCGCAGACCGCGGGCTCGACGCTCACCGCGCAGCAGGTGGACAACAACGTCGTGCGGGTGACGCTGCAGGCGCTGGCCGCGGTGCTGGGCGGCGCGCAATCACTCCATACCAACTCCCGCGACGAGGCTCTGGCGCTGCCCACCGAGCAATCGGCGCTGCTCGCGCTCCGCACGCAACAGATTATCGCTAACGAATCCGACGTGGCGGATACTGTCGATCCGCTCGGCGGCTCATACTACGTCGAGAGCCTCACGCGCGAGCTCGAAAAGAAGGCAGTCGAGTACCTGGGCAAGATTGACGATCTCGGTGGCGCCGTGGCCGCGATCGAGCGCGGCTATATGCAACGCGAGATCCAGTCGGCCGCCTACCTGTATCAGCGCGAAATCGAATCCAGGCAACGCATAATCGTCGGCTTGAACCAATTCACCTCTGGCGAGCAGCCGCCGATCGACCTCCTGCGCGTCAATCCCGAGATCGAGCACAAGCAGGGCGAGCGGCTCGCGCGCCTGCGCGCCGAGCGCAACGCCGCCGCCGCGAGCGACGCACTTGGCCGGGTCGAGGCGGCCGCGCGCGACGGCGGCAATCTGATGCCGGCGATAGTTGATGCGGTGCGCAACTGGACGACGCTCGGCGAAATCTCGGACGCGATGCGCCGCGTGTTCGGCGA
>DASXMQ010000229.1:0-24594 GCA_036495625.1 Binataceae bacterium (SeqCode)
CTATCGCCGGGCCCGCCTGCCAGGCGCCCTGGCCGGCGCTCCTCGAGCTCGCGGTGGGAAACACGAACATTGGCCCCACTCCCATCAGGAGTCCCGTTCCCCTTGCCGGCCACGGCAGTACCGCCAGGTCGAACAATTGCATGTCGCCGAATTCGGTGCGGGTATCGCCCTTGGGATATGGAACCGTGACCAGCGTAAACGTCGGCCGGATAAGCTGTACGAAGGGGAAGAGCGAATATTGCGGCAGGCGCGGGATGATCGGTCTCAGGATCACCTGGTTGGTTTGAACATCGGTCCCGTAATTCGCGGGCGTGAAGGAATCCCTGATGGAAATCTGCGGCAGCGTGGTGAGCGGATCGGTGAAATCCGTGATGAGTTTTTCTTCGGCCGCGAGTTCCGCTGCGGTTTGATTTTGCGCGAAGCTCGCGACGGGCGAAATCGCCGATAGAACGAAAATCGCAATCGACAGCGCAAACAGGTTCGCCAGCGCTTTCATCAGGGGTGCCAAAGCCCGTTGATCTTCCGTGCCGTCGATGTAGCAATCGCGGCCCCATGCTTGAACCGCGCGCGATTGATTTTGCGATGCGTTCGCATGGAAATCTGATATAAGCAGCCAGCGCCGGCAGAGTATATGCGGAGACCGTCAAACATCGCAGAAACCCCGAGGGAAAGCGACGATGAGCGACTACGAAGTGCTCGAAGTGCCCAATGTCCAGTTGCAGCGGGGCGGGTTTCTTCCGCTCGCCCGACTCGCTTACAAGACTCTCGGAAATCTCAGTCCCGCGCGCGACAACGCGGTCCTGGTGCCGAGCTGGTACACCGGCACCCACAACGACATCGAAACCTTCATGGTCGGCGAGGGCCGCGCGCTCGACCCGCGCAAGTACTTCATCGTCATGGCCAACCTGCTGGGCAACGGGATCTCCTCCTCGCCCAGCAACACCGCCTCGCCCAACGAGCGCGGCCGCTTTCCCAGGGTCACGATCCATGACAACGTCCGCCTCCAGCACATCCTGCTCACGCAGCGGCTCCGCCTCTCGCGCCTGCGCCTGGTGACCGGATGGTCGATGGGCGCGTGCCAGACCTTCGAGTGGGCAGCGCAGTTCCCGGACATGGTGCACGCCGCGTGTCCGATCGCAGGGTCGGCGCGGACCGCGTCATACAACAAGGTCTTCCTGCTCGCGCTGAGGCGAGCGCTCGAGCTGGATCCGGTTTTCGCCGGCGGCTTTTACGATCGGCCTCCGATCGACGGGCTGAAAGCCTTTGCCGCGATCTATGCCGGATGGGGAACGTCGGAGCCTTTCTACCGTACCGAGGTCTATCGGGACTTCGGCGCGCGCGACTACGAGGAGCACGTCGGCTCTTTCTGGGAGCCGTTCTTCATGCGGCTGGACGCCAACGATCTGCTTTCGCAGCTATGGACCTGGCTCAACGGCGATATCAGCGCCAATCCGTTTTACCGCGGCAACTTCGAGGCCGCGCTCGGCGCGATCAAGGCGCGCACGATCGTGGCGCCGGTGGATAACGATCGCTATTTTCCGCCCGCCGACAGCGAGTACGAGGCGCAGCATATTCCGGGCGCCACGTGCCGGGTGATCTCTTCGATCTGGGGACACATGGCGCCGATGAACCCGCGCGACAACCCGGCGATAGACGGCATCCTGCACGAACTTCTGGCGCAGTGAGTTACTCAGTCAGCATTTGCAAGTGCGCGTATGGCCGACCGCTTCCGCGCTCCCGCCGGCCCCGGTTCAGGAAAGGGCGACCGCATCGAACAGTGGCCGTCCTTCAACCAGCGCGACGGCGCAGGGTCGGCGCCTTGGAAATCCGGCTAGCCGTCCATCGCAGGGCCTTTGCCCGACGCGCGCGACGTGCACCAGTTCTCGATCTCTTCGACATTGAAACGCCAGTGCCTGCCGATTCTGAACGCCGGGATCTCATTGCGCTTGAGCAACCGATGGATCGTCGAACGCGTCACTCGTAGATAGTCCGCGACCTCTTGCAAAGTCATCACTATGGTCGACCTCTTAACGGCCGCATTGGTGCGGCGGGATTTTTCTTTAGCCATCTGTTCCTGCACCCGTTCGACTGACGGCGCCCGCCGCCCGGGCCGGTCTTTGAATTCCGTCTGGCGGAGCGTTCATTGCGCGGCAATCCTGATGAGGACCACGGCGTACCTCGCGACCGCCGTATGCACGCCGTCGATGTTCACGGCCACGTCGATGAAAGTTTCCGACGCGGGCTTCCCGCGCCCTCTGACGATGTACTCGCGGCCGTCATGCCCGACGAATTTCCTGCCGGCGCCGAATTGCGCTAGCGCAGCCAGGGTGTCGCGGGCCAGCTTTTTCCTGTCGAATGCGGGGAGAGCCATTACCAGCGCCTCCGTTCATTGATGAACCCGGGTTTTCCCATCGCGCGGCCGGGCGTCCGCGGTGCTCACTACGCGCCATCGTGGGCGGCCTCTCAGCCCCCCGTATGATGCTCATCGATCGCGATGCCGCTTTTGATCCGGCGGCGCCGCGCGCGAGATTGCGGACGGCCGTTCCTGGCGATCGGAGAGCGGGCGCCGTTCGGCGATCCGCCGGCGTGCGGCGTCCGCCCGCCCGCGCCGCGACTCTCGCGGACGGCCAGGGCCAGCAGGCCCAGCAGCTCGCGAAATGCCGAGTCGATCCGGGAGCGCGCGCCGGTCGCCAGCAAATCGAGTTGCAACCCGCGCATCGCGGCCAACGAGAGCGTCGCCAGGCGGCGCGCACGCGCGCGGGGCATCCCGGCGGCGCGCAGCGCCTGCTCGAAGGGCGCCAGCCATTCGCCGACAAACCGTTCCAGAAAATCGGCATAGTGCCCTGGGTTATGCAGCGCGGTCCCGTACACTCCGAACCAGAACCTCCAGGATCTCTCGGTCTGCGGCGACGACCACGCGCGCCACGCGCGCACCAGCCGCTGCTCGCGATCGCCGGTTCCGACAAGCGCTCGTGCAAAGTCTGCCCGCTGGCGCAGGCGGATTTCCGCTATGGCTTCGGATATCAGGTTTGCCTTGGAGCCGAAGAAATAGAGCAGCATCCGCGGGCTCGTATTTATTCCGGCCGCCAGGGGCCGCAGGGAAAGCCCGGCGAGGCCGTTGCCAAGCAGATATTCAACGACGTCGCCGAGCAGTTTCATCCGGCGTTGCGGCGACGCACTTTTCCTCATTGCTGAAGCAGCCGTTCAATGTAACGCTTGTTTCAATCAAGCAGGTAGGTTTCTATCTGAAACATCTGTTTCAATCAACGGTACCTAACCATTGACGGTGAGCGCCCGCGTTTTATTCATGCGTCACGCGCCGTGCACGCCCGTCCAGGACCAAAGTCCAACTTTGCGCGAAGCTATTTTGCTGCCAGAGTCCAACCCGCAGGCCGGCGGTCCTGACCCCCGCAGGCCTCTCAGCGCGCAGGGCCTGCCGCATTGACTATGGGTGTCCCCGCCCCTGATCGAGGCTGATTGTCTCTCGGCCCCTTCGCCTGGCCGGTGCCGCGGCGCGCGGGGGCGATAGCGTCTGCCGATTCAAAAGGGTAGAAGCAGTGGCAGCAAACGCCGCTTTCGAGTCACCTAACGAAGCATCACGATCGTGCAAAACGCGATGCGGCGGCGGCCCGCCAGAGGCGGAGACTTACTCGATGACTAATCCGCAGCTACAGGCCGCGCCGGAAGTCGGCGTGGCGGCGAGGTTCGACCTGGAGCGAACGCGCATCGCCTACGAAAACCTGATGATGTCGTGGATCCGGACGGCGACTTCGCTCATCACTTTCGGCTTCAGCATATACAAATTTTTTCAGATCGAAGGACCTGGCAGCGCTTACGCAACTCGCCTGATTAGTCCGCGCGATTTTGCGCTGGCTCTGGTGTTGATTGGATTGGGCGCGTTGGCGCTCGCCACCATGGAATACCGGCAGAACATCCGGATCCTGAAGGCGCAGTACCCGCAGTGTCCACGCTCGCTGGCGGGCCCGGTTGCGGCGTCGATCTCGGTGCTGGGAGTGGTGGCGCTGGCGGCGGTAATCTTCCGCCAGTAGCTGGAGATCGCGATGAAGCGAGCATATATGCAGCGGCTGTCCGCCGGGATGGCGGGGGCCGCGCGGTTGACAGCGGACGAATTTATCAAGATGTTGCCATCGGTGATTTTCTTTTTCGGCGCGCTGATGGTCATCCTGCTGCTGCTCAAACTGTTCATCGAGCAATATTCGATCGAGTTCTACGCGTTTTCCAAGGCCGCGGTCGGCGCGCTGATTCTTGCCAAGGTGATGCTGCTGATGGACTGGGCGGAATCCAAACGCCACGCAAGCCGCTATCCGCGCGCCGTCGTGGTCGCCGGCAAGACGGTGATTTATGGACTGGCGGTGATCGCAGTCTGGATGGGCGAAAGGATCTTCGACGCCTACCGCAAGACCGGCGATCTGCAAGCCGCCATCGCGACAATGATCGCCAACGCCAATCTCGATCGCTTTCTTGGCTGCGTGCTACTCATCTGTCTCATCGTTTCGGCCTACCTGACCTTGCAGGAGATCAACCGGGCGATGGGCGATGGAGCTCTGGTCCGACTGTTTTTCAAAGCGCCCGCGCGGACATCCGCCGCCCGCTAAATCCGGTTCGGCGCGCGCGCCGAATCAATCACCCACAGGAGTTGTGAAGTGACCCAGGCTGACTCATCCAACGTTCGATCCGCCCGCCGGGCGAGGCTCAAACGCTATCTCCTCGCGGTGGCGCTCGTCTTTGCCCCGCAGGCGCTGTGGGCGCAGAGCGCCGGTCAGTTCGAGCAACCGCCCATCGTAAAAGCCAGTCAACTGCTGCCCGCCGCGGCGCTGTCGGGTCCCGGATACCATGTCGAACCGCTCGTGATGACCAACGGGGCGATGGGCCGTTACACGATCGTGATGGACCCGTCGGTGTTTCATAGCGACGCGGGATCGTATGAGGTCGAGAGTCTCAACCTTCTGAAGATACGCCTGTCCGAGATTCCCGCGATCGAACAGCTCGAGCAGATGCGGAAATCGACGGTCTTCGCCCAGGCGCTCGCGCAAAGCGCCGCACGTCCGGTGCAAATGGGCGTGCAGATGGTGACCCATCCGATGGATACGGTGACCGGCCTGCCCAGCGGGGTCGGGGAATTTTTTGGCCGGGTGGATCTCGGCGCGAACTCGCTCTGGGCGACGGCGACGAATTCTTCCGAGAGCGGTGGCGAGAGGGCCTCCCAGGCCGCCGGCGCGACGGCGAATATCACGCTCACGGCGCTGGGCTATGACGACGTCCGCCGGCAACTCGCCAAAAAATTGAACGTCGATCCGTACACTACGAACCCGATTCTGAAAGAGAAGCTCAACTCGACGGCCTGGGTGATGTTCTCAGCGCGCCTCGCGGTCAATACCGCGGTCAGCGTCGCCGCGCCCGGCTCGATGATCATCGCGGGGGTGGAGTTCACCAACGACCAGGTCTATCAGACGCCGAAGGGCGACCTTATTCTGCTGGTCGAAAAGAAGCTGCAGAATTTGGGCTGTTCGCAGGCGGAGGTCTCCGCCTTCAGCCACAACACCGCGATTCCGCTGAGCCTGCAGGTGTCCGCGGTCAACGATTTGGAAAGCCTCGGCAGCATCCCTGGCCGTCGGGAGGTAGCGGTGGCATTGAGCAACGTGCTGACGGAATACCAGGCGCGATTCTTCGTGACTTCGATCCGAATGCTCGCTCAGTGGAGCCAGCAAAAGGCCGCGATCACGAATCTCGGAGCGCCGTCGATCCTGATCGCGCGCGATCAGAACAACACCGTGATTCTGCCCGCGCCGGTGGACTACGTATCCTGGACTCCGCGGATCGCGGGCTTCGTGACCACTCCCGCTTTACTGGCACAGCAGAACCGCGTGCTGTGGATCCCCGCCGGGATGACGCCGCTTGCGCAGCAGCAACTGACGGGCAACGGCTGGACGGTGCATCAGAGCGCGCAGCCCTAGTCCGCACGACGCTCAGCCATGGTCTGGAAGCCGTTCGCGAGGGCTTATTTCATCGATGACAGGAGCCTGACCATCGGCTCCTGGTTTACGGTGATCAGGCCGCGCTCGGGCTGGTTGAGGTCGAGGATAACGAAGACGACGAAGGTTGCGAGCATAATGAAGCAGATGGTGCCCGCAAGGTCGGTCTCGTTCGATGCTCCCTGCTCGCGCCCGACCAGCAGCGAAGCGACCACGGCGGCCACTAGCAACAGTAACACCACTGTTGCCGGCAGCCGATCGCGGATAGCGGAGAGGCGGGCGGCGTGGTTACTGGTGAGGCCATTCAGCGTGTTGGTCAACGACACGGAGATCGGCGTACCTGCGGTGAGGGCCTGGTCAACAAGAGCAGTCATCCGGCCCTGCATGTGCTGCATCCGCTCGAGGGCGTCCTCCAACTCGCCCGGGCTGATCCGCCTTGACGCCAGGTCGACGCGCAGCCTCGTATAGTCGCGAATCACGGACTGCAATTGCGTCCGCACCGGATCCTTCAGCAGAGTCGCGCAGGTGTAGAAGTCGCCGATCGCATTGCTGTCGGCAAGGAGCGCTAACCGGCGCTGATCGTATTTCGCGATCGCCATCGAGAACGTGAACCCGAGCAGCAGGCCGAGAAGCGCAAGACTGCCGTCGAGGAACTTGGATACTGGTATCTCTGTGCCTTCCGCCTGCAGCCGCCGCCCAAGCCGTCGTCCCGCCTGCCACGCGACGAGCATCGCGAACCCCAGCGTCAGCGCGGTTCGCCACGCGTCGGTGTCATTGAAGATGTTGTTCAGGCCGGCCAGATTTTCCATGCTCTATGTCCGTCAGATTTTCGGTAACGGCATCTCTAACAGAAACTCCCTCGATTTACCCGCATTGATTGCCCGCGCCGACCCGTGCGGCTGCCGCAGCGTCCGCGCAGGTCTATTGAGCCGCGGCCGGACACGCGGAACCCAATTCGGCCAGGCGTTTCGCGTAGCCGTCGGCCATTTTGGAATTTCCCGCGCTCCGGTAGAAGGCCACGAGCGCGCCTAGCGCGTCGCAATCGTAGGGATGGCGCACCACGTCATCCTCGAGTACCTCGAGCGCCTTCCCGCCTTGCCCCGCGCCGTTGAGCGCCACCGCGTACACGTAAGCGAAGCGCGCGCTGGCGGGGTCAAGCCGCGCGGCAGCCGCTAGATGATCGAGCGCCTCCTGCCCGCGTCCCTGGCGCACCAGCAGCAAGCCTAGCGCATGCTGAAGCGACGCGTCGGCCGGTGAACGGGCGATAGCCTTGCGCAGCATGTGCTCGCCGTCGGCGTCGCGCCCAAGTTCGCGATCGAGATCGGCAAGGTCCACCGCGGCCGGCGCGAAAGACGGATCGAGCGCAAGCGCCGCCGCGAATTCGCGCTGCGCCTCGTCAAACCGCTGCTCCCGCGCGAACAAAAGCGCGAGATTGCTCAGCGCCTCCGGCCGGTCCGCGTTCAGCTCCTGCGCCGCGATGTATTCGCCGACCGCGCTTTGGAGCGCGGCCGACTCTCCCGCCGGCAGCGCGGCCGCGGGCGCGCCGGCAAGCGCTTGCGCCGCCTCGATTCGCACCGCGCGCACCGGGTCACGGAGCAGCCGCGCGGACACGTCCGGGCTCGCCTGCGGATTGGCCTCTGGCAGCAGGCGGGCGGCGGCGCGCCTGACCAGCGGCGAGGCGTCGCGCGCGCCCGTGCGCATCGGCTCGGCGCGATCGGATTCGGAGTAGCCGGCCATCAGCGCGAGCGCGCTTGCGCGGGCGATCGCCGGCTGTTCGGAATCAGCGGCGAGTTGCGCAAGGGCGCCTGGGGCCTCCGGGGCGCCGATCGCTCTGGCATGCAGCGCCTCGGCAAAACGCTGAAATCCCGCGGGCTGATGCCCATACCACCTGGCCATCGCGCTCGCCGCCCAATCTGCGGATTTATCGCGATGACATCCGGTGCACGCGTTCGGCACGCCGAGCTTGACCGAGAGATCCGCGCGCGGAATGCGAATGCTGTGATCGCGCCGCGCATCGACCGTCATGTAAATTCGCGCCGGCATATGACATTCGACGCATCGCGCGCCCGGGGATCCGGTCTGGTGAAAGTGATGCGCGGGGGAATCGTACCGGGCGGCGGCGTGGCATTGCAGGCAGACGCCGTTGCCCGGCGCGCGAAGCCTGAGGCTGTGCGGCTCGTGGCAATCGCTGCACGTCACCCCGGCATGGTACATCCGGCTCTGGATAAACGAGCCGTATTCGTAGTCCTCGTCCTTAATCTGTCCGTCGGGATAGTAGAGGTCATCCTCGAGCAGCGCGACGCGATAGTCGTCGCCGACCGGCTGGCCGTGCACGTAATCCTCGTGAATCTGGCTTCGCCGCGAGTGGCATCGCGCGCAGGTCTGAATCTCACGCTCGGTCCGGCGCGGCGCGCTGCGCGTGACGTTTCCGCTTAAAGAGTCGATTTTCCAACTGACGCCCCGCCGCTCATCGAACGCGATCGCCAGTCCGTCATCATCCTCGGCGCCGGCCTCGTAACCGCGCCGAGGCGCGCTGCGCGCGGCCCAGGCCACGTGTCTGGAGCCCGGACCATGGCACGCCTCGCAGGCGACGTCGATCTCCGCATAGGAAGTGGAGAACGTGCGCGTGTCGGGATGGTAGTTCTTGCGCAGATTGGTGGAATGGCAGTCCGCGCACATGAAGTTCCAGTTCTGGTCGATGCCGGTCCAATGCAGAGGATCGTTGGCGCCCGGCCTGATGCCGGGAAACAGGTTGAACCAGCGCTGGCCGCCGCGTTCACGCGGACGGCTGTCCCATGCGATCCCGAGCGCCTGCAGCCGGCCTCCCGACATTTCGACCAGATACTGTTGCAAGGGCGAGACGCCGAAGGTGAACTTGATTTCATAGTCGTGCAGCGCTCCGTCGGGTCCGCCGGTCCGCACCATGAACTTGCCGCCGCGCCGGAACATTAGCGACGTCACCGCGCCGTCAGCGATGCTGGCGTCGCTGAAGTCGCCGAGCACCGTCGAGCCGTTCGCCGGCTGCATCGCGAGCGCGTGATGCGATCCCTGCCAAAGCTTACGCTCGCGCTCGTGGCATCCGCCGCACGCCGCCGCGCCGACGAAGGCGGGCGGCGGTGCGGAAGACGCCACCGCTCGCTCGGCCGCAGCGCGACGGCGCCACCAGCGGCTCGTCGTCATCGTCACGAGGACGCCAGCCGCGAGCGCCAGCGCCGCGAGCACGAGCAATCGGCGGCGCGCCGGCGTGCCGCCCGTCGCGCGCGGCGTCGAAGCGCGTGGCGCGACAGCTTCGGCTTGCGCCTTTGCCCGTCTTCGTTTTCTGGCCAAGCGTTTTGGTTCTTTTGGCCAGGATGATTATCGGCGCCAAAAGCCGGCGTGCGATGCGCCGGACATCGCCTTGGCCGCGACACTTCCGGCTTTCGCAGGGCTACTGCGTCCGCCATCCCGCCCGCACGGTATAGTCAGTCACGGTCTGGACGATCTGCGTTGCGGTCTTCTTCGCCAGGGTGCTGGTCGATGAACTGTAGGTCTTGGCTCCGCCGACCGCCGCGTTCATGCCGACGATAGCGGCCGCGCTGCCGCCTGCGGCCACCCCGACCGGCGCCATCACCGCCGCACCCGGCATCTTGCCGCTGTCGGCGTGCGTGTTGAATGCGAGGACCTGATTCAGGTTGCCGCCGATTCGCTGGTACATCGACACGTTGCTGTCCAGAGTCGAGGACCCGGTGCCGAAGCCGATCACCAGCCGGCGTAACCGGTTGCCTTCGTTGATATTGGTCAGCGCACCATCGACAAGGAGGATATTGCCGCCGGCCACGTAGGTCCCGCGTGCGACGCAGGCCGCGTTGTAGCCCTGGCCGTTGAGATCGGAGACCACCTGCTGACAAATCGCCTGGGCGGTATCGTGCGCGATCTGCAGTTGCGCAGCGCTTTCGTTATCGCCGCTCACATCGCGGTAGGCGCGCTGAACGATGCTTTGGTTTAGCGTAACCTCCGACGGGTTCGCCGCGAAGGGATAGACGACGATCTGGGTGGGTTGCGCATAGTCGACAGGCGCCCTCTGAGCCTGCTGGGTAACCGCCGCACCGGCGCATCCCGCGAGGGTCAGCAGGCACAATGCGTACGCCAGACGAAGTTGAACCGACTTCACCATGCCATTCTCCATCGCGCGGTATGTCTCGGGTGCGCTCGTTTCGGGCCGGTTTGGCCTGCTGACCTCGCCGTGCATTAGGCGCACGGTGCGCGGTCTTTTTCAACTTGCCGGCAACGCTCTTTCAGCAGGACGACGCAGCTTCGAGGCGCCCCTCGGCCGCATGATAAGCACTTTTCCAACTCTTCTCGCGCGAAGCCTTGCGCGAACGGCAAAGGGGGCTCGACTGCGTCGCTTATAATGATGCGACAAGCTGCGCATCCATGCGCGGGAGGTTGCACGCCTATGCGCTGATCGCGGCGGGCAGCACGGTGGAAAGTCGAAGCGATTGAAGCTAAACTCCACAGATTGTGCGAAATTCCGCGCTGGCTGCAGGCGAGACTGCCGCACCTTTCGATCGTTTTCATCGCTGGCTACAGCGACGTTCCGGCGAGCGTGGCTGCGATGAAGGCCGGTGCGGTCGATTTCCTTGAAAAGCCCGTGAAGGGTGCCGCTCTGATCGACGCCATCGAGCGGGCCTGCACGCGCAGCCGGAATTCGCGCGCCGTCCGTTCCGAAACTCGATACCTTGAAGGCCCGCTATGAAACCTTGACCCCACGCGTGCGCGAAGTGCTTTCGCTGGTCGTTGCTGGGCTCCTGAACAAGCAGGTCGCGGCCGAACTCGGCGTCGCCGAGAAGACCGTGAAACAGCATCGCGGCCACGTGGTCGACAAGATGGCCGCGCTCTCCTAGGCAGTTACGCGCAAGCGGGCAGGATGGAAGATACGTAACCCGATGGCTGCTGTCGCACCCAAGATGGAGCAGGGGAGCATCTCGTTCGAGCGGACCGACGGTTCGACGCTCGTGGCGCATCTTTCCGGCCCCTGGCATCTCAAGCGCGATCTGCCGTCCATTTCGCTGCTGGTCGCCGAACTCGGTTCGCGGCCGGGCGCGCGGCTGCTCGCCTATGAGGCCGGCGATTTGACCCACTGGGACAGCGGGCTGATTTCGTTTCTCACCGCTGCGGCGGAGATTTGCCGTGCGCGCGGGATCGCCGAAGACCGCAGCGGCCTGCCCGCGGGCCTGCGACGCCTGCTCGAGCTGGCCGAGGCGGTGCCCGAAAAAAAGGGCGCGCGCAGCGCCGCGGTGCGCGTCTCGTTCCTGACTCGCGTGGGCAACGCGTCGCTCGGCTATGGCCTTTCGGTCAATGAGTTCCTTGGCTTCCTGGGCGAAATAACGATTGCGTTCGGAAAGTTTCTGCGCGGCAAGGCGCGCTACCGGAAGATCGATCTGCTCGAGGTCATCCAGGAGTGCGGGCCCAACGCGGTCGGGATCGTCACCCTGATCTCGTTCCTGGTCGGCGTCATTCTCGCCTTCATGGGCGCGGTGCAGCTGTCCCAGTTCGGCGCCTCGATTTACGTCGCCGACCTCGTCGGTATCGGCATGGTGCGCGACATGGCCGCGATGATGACCGCGATCATCATGTCCGGCCGCACCGGCGCCGCGTTCGCGGCGAAACTGGGCACGATGAAAGTGACCCAGGAGATCGACGCGCTGACCACGATGGGCGTGTCGCCGCTCGAGTTCCTGGTCCTGCCGCGGATCCTCGCGCTTGTCCTGATGATGCCGCTGCTCTGCCTGTTCGCGGACCTCGTCGGAATACTCGGCGGCATGTTCGTCGGGGTCGCAATGCTCGACCTGTCGGCCGGCAGCTACCTGCGCGAAACCATTTCGACCCTGACGCTGGTCAATCTGTTCGGCGGCGTGATCAAGGGCACTTTCTACGGCGTGCTGATCGCGATTGCAGGGTGTCTCCGCGGCTTTCAGTGCGGCAACAGCTCCTCGGCGGTCGGCGACGCAGCGACGCAGGCGGTGGTCATGGCGATCGTCATGATCGTGGTCGCCTGCGGCATGTTCGCCGTGGTCTTCAACTTTTTGGGGATCTGAGCGCGGAGAAATCACGATGGCAACGGGCAATGGCGACAATCGCTCCGGCGCAGAGCCGCACATCATCGTGCGCAACCTGACGATGGCCTATGGCAGTTTCGTTCTGATGCGCGATCTCAACTTCGTGGTGAAGCGCGGCGACATCTTCATCATCATGGGCGGCAGCGGATGCGGCAAGAGCACGTTGCTTCGCCATCTGATCGGACTCAAGGAACCGGCCACCGGCGAAATCATTTACGGCGACGTCAACTTCACGCGAGCCACGCCGCAGCAGCGCGAGCTGATGCTGCGGCGGTTCGGAATCCTCTACCAGAGCGGCGCGCTGTGGAGCTCGATGACGCTGGCGGAAAATATCGGCCTGCCGCTTGGCGAGTTCACCGACCTGACGCCGGCGCAGATCCGGGAAATCGCGGCGCTCAAGCTCGCGCTGGTCGGGCTCAAGGGATTCGAGGATTTCTATCCCAACCAGATCAGCGGCGGCATGCAGAAGCGCGCCGGGCTCGCGCGCGCGATGGCGCTCGACGCGGACATTCTGTTCTTCGACGAGCCGTCGGCCGGACTCGATCCGATAAGCTCGCGTCTGCTCGACGACCTGATCCTCGAGTTGCGCGCCAACCTTGGCGCGACGATCGTCGTGGTCACCCACGAGCTCGCGAGCATCTTCACCATCGCCAACAACAGTGTCTTTCTGGACGCGGAATCGCGCACTCAGATCGCGACCGGAGATCCGCATGACCTGCTTGCGCATTCAAAGGACCCGCGGATAATCCGGTTCCTCACGCGGGGACAGGAGGGAGGCGAGGGAGCCGCCACTAATGGGTAAACGGGTCAGTCCAGCGGTAATCGGGGCGTTCGTGATCGCCAGCTTTGCGATCCTGATCGTCGCCCTGGTCGTAGTCGGCTCGGGCAAGATGTTCCGGCGGCCGGCGCGCTTCATCTGCATGTTCCAGGGCAATCTCAACGGGCTCAAGGTCGGAGCGCCGGTCAAGGTCCGGGGAGTGCAAATCGGCGAGGTCTCGGCGATCGAGCTCAGGCTGTCGCCCTCCCAGGGGAAGATGCGTCCGGGTATCACCGGTCTCAGATTGCCGGTCTTCATCGAAGTGGACCGGTCGCAACTGGTGTCGCGCGGCGGAACCGGTGAAGCGCTCGACCAGGGCCGCCTCGATGAGCTGATCCAGATGGGTATGCGGGCGCAACTTGATACGGAAAGTCTGCTCACCGGACTGCTGTATATCGACCTCGACCTTCATCCCAAAACGCCGGCCAACTACGTCCTCGAACCCGGCGGGCCCTACCGGGAGATCCCGACCGTTCAGACAGACCTGCAGGAATTGCAGGAGCGCCTGACCCACACGCTCGACAAGTTCTACAAAATCGACTTCCAGGCCTTGGTCGTCTCGATCACCGACGCCGCCAATTCGATCAAGAGTCTCGCCGGCTCGCCGGAGCTGAAGGCCACGCTCGAGTCGCTCAAGGGCACGGTTGCGAGCCTGAACCAGGCGCTTGCCTCGGCGCGCACTCTGCTCAACAACGCCAATACGCAGGTCGGTCCGCTCGTCGCGGATCTTCGCGAGAGCTCCGACGAGGCCAACAAGACGATGAAGGAAACCCGCGCGGCGCTGGTCAACCTGCAACAGACGCTGAATCCCGAGTCGCCGCTGGCGGTGCGGCTCAACCGGACCCTCGACTCGCTCGATGACACCTCGCGCTCGATCGGCGAATTCGTCGACTATCTGCAGCGCAATCCCGGCGCCCTGGTCCGCGGACGCTACGTGCCGGATAAGGAAAAGCAACCGTAATGAACATCAACGCGATTCGTCTTGCACTTGGCGCGTGCGTGCTTGCCGCGGGATGCTCTGTGCTCTCGCCCCAGCCCGACCGTTCCAAGTTCCTCATCCTGACTCCGATATCCTATGGCGCAGGGACCGGCGCGCAGCCGGCTTCGACGATCGCCGGTTCGCCGCTCACCGTCGGCGTCGGTCCGGTCGATTTTCCGGACTACCTTCGCCGACTCCCGGTGGTGACGCGCGTCGCGCCCAACCGCGTCGACCTCTCGGACGAAGAGCGATGGGCCGAGCCACTCGACAAGAACTTCGTGCGGGTGATGTCCGAGAACCTGGCGACGCTGCTCGGCACTCAGAGGATCGAGAAATACCCCTGGCCGGTGAACGACCGGATCGACTACCGGATCGAGGTTAACGTCGAGCGATTCGAAACCACCAGCGACGGCCAGGCGCAATTGATGGCAAGCTGGATCATCAGGGACGGGACGAGCGACAAGATCCTGTACGCTTCGCGGACCGTGGCCGGAGCTCCGGCGGGCCCCGACGAGCTGAGCGCTTCGGGCGCGCTCAGCAGCGACCTCGCAACGCTAAGCCGGGAGATTGCTTCGCGCGTCGCCGAGCTCAACCAGCATCGCGCGTCCCAGAGCGCGCGATCGGTCGCGGCTCCAGCGTCCTGAGCGCCGGGCGCGGCGCCCTGCGGCATCCTCAGTCCAGATCGAGCTTCGGAAACAGCAGGCCGGCCTGGAAATTCAGCGTGAATTGCTCGGTCTGCTTCGCGAACTGCCGATAGAGCATCCATTCGCCCGAGACCGAGGTGTCGAGCGCAAGGTCGTTCGCGAACCTCCACACTTTGCCGAATCCGGCGCTCATGGGGATGGTGGTCGAGGTGTTGTGACGCCAATTGATCGTCCAGGTCGCGTCGCTCGACTTCAAATACCAGTCGTGCCCCAGCTGATAACTGAGAAGCGGCTGGACCGTCAGCGAGGAGGCCGGCACCGAGTTGGACGAGGTGTAGGCGAAAGAAGTCGCCTGCTGCAGAAGGGCCGATAGATTAAGACCGGTAATCCCGCGATAGGAAAACCCCAGCGCCGGTCCCGCCTGCCACGATCCTTTTCCCACCCGGTCGCTGGCCGAGGTTGGAAATATCAGGTAGGGCCCGATACCCCACCGAAAATGAGTCTCCCGCTCATTCGGCCACGGCATCACGAACAGGTCGAGCAACTGCATGTCGTCATACGTCGTGGTCGTCGAAGCGCCCTTGCCGTTGGGCACCGTTACGATTTTGATCGTCGGCCGAATGATCTGATCGAGCGGTATGAAGAGGAAAGGACGAAGCGCGAAGATCGCCCTCAACTGTACGGTGTTCGGCTGGGCGTTGGTCCCGTATTGGGCGGGCGTATATGGGTCTTTGATTTGAAGCTGCGTCAGGTAGGCGACCGGATCGGTGACCTTTTCGGCCAGCGGCTCTTCGTCGCCGACCTGGTATGCGGAAGCCGGCACCTGTTGCGCATTGGCACCAAACGGAATCCACATCAGGAGCGCCGCCAGCATTAAGGTGTGGCGCGCGCGCCTGAGCATAATTGCGACGTGTGATCGCGGCGGAGTCCGCGCTTCCAGGATACTTGAGCAGAAGGCGATCACCCGGCCGCGCGCCTGCCGCGCCTGGAGATCTTCGCGCGTGCAGGGGGACAGTTTGACACCCACTTTCAGATTTTCTGCAGCTCTGCGACGGTCTTGTCGGATTTGACGTCGCCAGTATTCAATGTCGTCTTCGGCTCGATCAGAATCACGTGGACCTCGTCCTCGGCTACCGGCAAGTGATCGACGCCGCGAGGGATGACGACGAATTCTCCGGGATCGAGGCGAATGTCGCCCGCGTGCAGCTTTATGAGCAGGCGCCCCTTCGTTACGAAAAAGAGTTCGTCCTCGTTTTCGTGATGGTGCCAGACGAAATCGCCCTTCATCTTCGCCAGCTTGATGTATGAGCCGTTCAACTCGGCCGCGATCCTGGGATTCCAATAGCCGCTGAAGAGGTCGAATTTCTGAGCGACGTTCACCTTCTCGATGCGCTTCATCAGGCCGGCCCTCCGAGTACGTTCGTCCGTTGGGGTCGTCGATCCCGGCGTGGCAGCTCCATGATGCTAGACTGTCGCCAAATCAGTCGCGTTGGCGCACGTCGGTGCCCCGCCCAATGGCCCCGAATCGTAGATTATCGCGAGCCATTTGGCGACCGTGAGCCAACGCCCGTTTAGCTTGCGCCGGGGGCTTCATCCACATGCGCTGAGAAGATGCCTGAGTGCGCTGAGGAAGATGCCTGACTCGCCGCGGCGCACTGCCGACGTTGGCGCGCCGCCCGCCGTTGCCGAGCGCGATCAGGCGGGGCGGGTCTCCGCGTCGATCAGAATTTCCGCCGCGCGGACCATCGCCGAGGTGCGCGCTGCCCTGCGGGTCTCTTCCGCGCAGAACCCCGAGCCCTCGAGCAAGATCGCGAGCTCGTCCGCGAGCCGCTCGGGAGCGCGCGCGGCCGCGGCGCGCGCGAGCTCGCACAGGCTGGCATGGCGCTCGGCCTTGAAGGCGGCGATCACCGCGCGCGCCGGATGGCTCTCGGCGGGGAACTCGACCAGCGTGTTGCCAAAGGGGCATCCGCGAAAATCCGGCGCGGCGGCGTGCTCGGCGGTCGCGGCGAAGAGCGCCCGCAACTGCTTTCGCGGCGCGTGCGCGTGCCGGCCGGTCACCTCTTCCCACCAGCGCCAGTAATCTTCCGCCTCGGATTCGAGGTAGGCGCGCACGAGTTCGTCCTTGGAGGGAAAGCTCCGGTAGAAGCTCATCTTGGCCACGCCCGACCGCGCGATGAGCGTATCGACGCCGACCGCGCGGATGCCTTCGCGGTAGAAGGCCTCGCGCGCGGTCTTAAGGATGCGATCGCGCACGCAGGCCGGCTTTAGCGGCGCGGCGTCGGTCGCCGGCTCGTCGGCGCGGCTCGCGGAAGGCCGAACGGCAGCCTGTGCGGAAGGGGCGGCGGAATGCTTGGCGGAGCTTTTGCTTCGAGTGGCCATGATCGTGTCCCATGCGCCCTCTCTTGATTTAGACAGACAGACCTGTATCATAGGTATACAGAACGGCCTGTCTCAAAATAAGATAGCTCAACAGGCCACGGAGGAAAAGTCCATGCTCACCAACAATACCAAATCGACGAACTCCGCAAGCGGCCGTCCCGCGCTGCTGCGGAGCGTCCGCAGCGCGATTGCCGGGCGCGGCCTACGGGCCGTCCGCGGGCTCCCCACCGAGCCGCGAAGCACCGCGCCGAGCGCCGAGCGCGCGGCGTCCGCAGAGCGGATCGGCGCGGCCGTGACCGCGGCGCTCAGCCTCGCGCTGCTCGTCGGCGGCTCGCTGATGGTTGCGCAGATCTGGGCGAATCTGGGCATGATCAGATAGCGATCCGGGATGACGCGCGGGCAGCGACCCGTCACGCGGCGTTCGAGCGGCCCGCGCGGCGCAAACGGCGAAGCGCAGCATCGCGCCCTCCTGCGGCCGGCGGGCCGGCTGCTCGGGCCGGAGTAGCTTCCGTAAAGCGAGGCAGAATCGGAGTACGAGTCGGTTACGAGGATAGCCGCCGCCGCCGTGACGGCGGCGGCATCAACCAATACTGAGAGAGGAGTGTAACCAAGATGAAACTCTACTTTTCGCCGGGCGCCTGTTCGCTCTCGCCGCACATCGTCTTGCGCGAGGCCGGGATCGAGGCCGGTCTGGAACAGGTGGATCTCAAGACCAAGAAGACCAAGAGCGGCGCCGACTTCAACACGGTGAACCCCAAGGGTCAGGTACCTACGCTGGTGCTGGACAATGGGCAGACTTTGACCGAGGGGCCCGCGATCGTGCAGTACCTCGCCGACTTCAAGCCGCAAGCCGGGCTGGCGCCGCAAAACGGAACCTTCGAGCGCTATCGGCTCCAGGAGTGGCTGAACTTCATCACCGCCGAGATCCACAAGCCCTTCGGTGCGCTCTTCAGCGGGGCGACGCCCGAGGACTACAAGCCTATTGCGCGTGACACGCTGATGGCCCGCTTCGGTTACATCGATCACCATCTGGCGGGCGCCAATCCATACCTTATGGGAGCGCAGTTCACGGTCGCTGACGCATACCTGTTCGTGATGACGCTCTGGGCGAATTTCGTGAAGCTCGATCTGGGTCAATTTGCGCGGGTCAAACCCTACGCCGAGCGGATCGCGGCGCGGCCCCACGTTCACGAAGCGCTGAAAGAAGAAGGGCTCGCGAAATAGCGCGCAGCGCTGACGCTCTTTATGACCGGCGGTCCGGCTTGTCCGGGCCGCCGGTCCGCTTTTGTCTCGTTTGGCTTCGAAGGTCCCCCGCCGCTTACGCGATTTCGATAACGCCGAGCGCCACGAATGGGTTATAGTTGCGCCGGACGGTGTCGCGGCGCAAAGGTGCCCCCCATGACTTCATATCTTTACGAAGTGCTCGAACGCCTGGTGGCCTTCGACACGGTGAGCTCCAACAGCGACGCGCCCGCGATGGAGTTTCTCGCCGAACGGCTCGGCACGCACGGCTTCAAGGTCCATCTCCATCGCATCGAGATCGCCGGCACGCCGCAGCTCAACCTGGTCGCATGGGCCGGGCCGCCGCGCCCCGACGGCCTCGCCATCTCGGGCCATCTCGACACGGTTCCCTACGCGGGGCAGCCCGGATGGAACCGCGATCCGCTGAAACTCGAGGTTGACGCCGAGCGAGTGTGGGGCCGCGGCACCAGCGACATGAAGGGCTTTCTTGCCGAGTGCGTCGCGGCCGCCGCCGCGCTCGACGTCCGCGCGCTCAAGCGTCCGCTGGTCTTCATCTTTACCAGCAACGAGGAGGTCGGATGCTTTGGCGCGAAGAGCTTGAGCGGCGCGCTCGATTCAATCCTGGGCGCGACCCCTGCGCCGAAGCTGGTATGGATCGGCGAGCCGACCTCGTGGCAGGTGCAGCACGCCCACAAGAGTATCGTGCTGTTCGACGTGACGGTGCGCGGAATGGGCGGCCATAGCGGCGCGCCCGCCCAGGGGGTCAATGCGATAGTGGTGGCGGGGCGTGCGCTGGAGGCGATCGGCCGTCTGCAGGCCGAGCGGTGCACGCCCAACGATCGCTTCATCCGGACCTTTCCGGACGCGCCGCACGACGTGCTCAACGTGGGGACGATCGCGGGCGGTATCGCGCCCAACATCATCGCCGAACAGTGCCGCTTCGCGATCACTTACCGCGCGCTGCCCGACGCCGACCCGCTCGAGCTCTACGGCGAAATCGAGCGGCGGCTCGCCGCGCTCGATCCGCACGATTACGCCTCGCGCAACCATCGGGCGGCGATCGAGGTCGGTGCGCCAATGGTGGTGCCGCCGCTGCTCGCGCCGCGCGGCACGGCGCTCGAGGCCGCGCTGCTCGAGGTCACGGGCACGCGCGAAACCGGCGGCGCGCTGTTCGGGACTGACGGCGGATGGTTCGCGAGGGCCGGGATGATTCCGCTCATCTGTGGGCCGGGAGATTTCGCGCAGGCGCACAAGCCCAATGAGAATATCGGCCGCGCGGCGCTGGAGAACGGCACGGAGAAAATTCTCGAGGTCGTCGAGCGGCTGCTTCAATAGCGATTTGCCGTCGGCGCCCGGAGCTTGGCGCAGAATCCGGACCAGACGAGGAACGCCGCCGACTACCCGAAGGCCGCAACCAGCTCGCCTAGCCGCTCCTTCGCCCCGTTCATGACGGACACGCCGTCGCCCACCAGCAGCGTGTCGAAATCGATCTCGAGTAACGCCCGTACGCTCTCGCGCAGGCGCGCCGGATCATCCATCACCTGCTCGCGCAGCAGACCGCATCGGCCCGGCGGATTGCCGATCACGGCGTCGCCCACGACAAGGATCCTGCGCTCGGGCCAGTGCAGCGCGACCTCGCCGGGCGACTTGCCGGGCGCGCCGACAACCAGGAACGGGCCGACCCGCTCGCCCGTGCGCAACTCGTCGTCGATCATGGCGCCCTGGTTTCGCGCGTAGCTGGCGTCGGCGGGATGGATCGCGACTCGCGCGCCGGTGCGCGCACGGATAAGGTTGGCCGCCCGCACGTGATTGCGATTCGTAAGCAGGATGCGCGCCGGGCGGGCGCGAATGATCTCATCGAGGTCGGCGGCCACGGGCTCGACCGGGTCGATACAGACGTTGCCCGCGGGATGAGCGACGAGCAGGCCGTTGAAATTGTAGCCATGTGGAGTGGAAAACCAGTTCCAGGTGCGAATATCCGCCGCAATCGTTTCCATCGATGACTTCTCCAGTGATATTTTCGGTCGTCTCGCGCACGACGGATCGCGGACGATCGGCCGCTCCGATTCTAGCGCCGCGGGCTTCAGGCCAAAATGACCTACTGCGATATCGCGCCCGGCCATCCCTTTCACGGCCCCTATCATGATCGCGAGTACGGCTTTCCCACCCGCGGCGAAAGCAGGCTGTTCGAGCGCCTGGTGCTCGAGATAAACCAGGCCGGGCTGTCGTGGCTGACCGTGCTGCGCAAGCGCGAAGCGTTCTCCAAGGCCTTCGACGGCTTCGACGTCGACCGCGTCGCCGCGTATGGGCGGCGCGAGCGCGCGCGCCTGCTGGCCGACCCCGGAATCGTGCGGAACCGGCTCAAGATTGACGCCGCGATCGAAAACGCGCGGCGAATCGCCGTGCTGCGCGAGAGCCATGGCGGATTCGCGCGCTGGCTCAGCGCGAACCATCCGCTGGAAAAGATTGAGTGGGTGAAACTGTTCAAGCAAACCTTTATTTTCACGGGCGGCGAGATAACCGGCGAATTCCTGTTGAGCACAGGCTACCTACCTGGTGCGCACGCCGCTGACTGCCCGGTTTACGCAAAGATAGCGCGGCTGAATCCGCCGTGGATGCGTAAGAAATAAAAGTCGAGCTTGCACTTGACAGCGGGGCGGGCCTTGGTAGATATTGAGAATCGTTCTCAATTTCACCGGAGGCTCTAACGTGTCGTCTCGCAGTTTTGTGTCCTTCGCTTTCGTCTTTACCATTTTCTTCCTGGCTGCCGCCCTTGCGCTGGGCGCCGGCGCCTACGCCGACAACAGCGTCGTCGAGGTGCGCTTCGAGAATCATCAATTCTCGCCCGCCAATCTTCAGGTGCCCGCCGGGCAGGCCCTGACGATCAGGGTCGTGAACGCGAGCAACGAGACGATCGAATTCGAGAGCTTCCGCCTGAACCGCGAAAAAGCCGTCCAGCCCGGCGAAGCGATCGCCGTCCGTCTGCCCGCGCTCAGCGCCGGGAGCTACGATTTCTACGACGATTTCCATCAGGACGTTCCGCAGGGGAGCATCGTCGCCAAGTGACCGGCCGCGGGGCGGGGCTGCTCGCGCTCGGATTTTGCGCGCTCGCCGCTCAACTGGTCACGGTGGCCGGCATAAATCCGCCGGCCTCTTCCGGGTCGCCGCTTGCCGCGCCGAAGCCGATCGAGACGCTTCTGACCCGCGCCTGCTACGACTGCCATTCCAATCGAACGCGATGGCCGTGGTACAGCCGGGTCGCTCCGGTGTCATGGCTGGTCGCGCGCGACGTCGCCCTGGGACGCAAAGAGCTCAACTTCTCCGAGTGGGGTTCGTATTACCCGCAGACGCGGATGCGGAAGCTTCAATGGATGGGCCGGATGTTGCGCGAACGCTCGATGCCGCCGTGGACCTACCGCCTGATGCATCCGGCCGCGCGGGTCGGCGCCGAAGACCGCGCGATGCTCGAGCGATGGATCGAATCGGGGGTTTCCGTTAACGCGGCGCACATCTCCGATTGAGCCTTCGAGTCGCATTGGTTACAGCTCCGAATGACAAACCGCTGCAGATTAGCCATTGGTAGTTCGTTTCTCGCGCTTGTCCTGCTCGCCGGCCGCGCATCGGCGCAGCTTGACCCTTATGAATTCGAGGTTTACCCCTACGCGACCGAGCCCCGCGGAATGATCGAACTGGAATCCGACAATGCCGTAATCGCAAACGGCCATGCCCGCGCGGGGACAGGAACCAACGACGCCGGCACCTATCCCAGTCAGGGCATGTGGTACAGCGGCGAGGCACTCACCTACGGTTTGACCGACCGCATCGAGGCGGCCGCCTACATCACCTTCGCGCAGCCGAGCGGCCATGGCTTCTGGTGGGCGGGCGACAAGCTCCGTCTGCGCGGCCGCCTCTTCGACGAGGAAGCACTGCCGGTCAATCTCGGCTGGTACGCCGAGCTCGAATGGCACAAGACGCCGCAGTTCGACGATGCCGACCTTGAGCTCGAATTAAAACCAATCATCGAGAAAGACTTCGGCCGGTTATCCCTGGTACTGAATCCAGTCTTTGAGAAGCCGCTCTACGGAAGGGGCCACGATCAGGGTTTCGAGTTCGGTTATCGCAACGGTATCTACTACCGCTGGCAGCGCTACTTCTCGCCCGGGGTCGAATTCTATGGCGGCGTCGGGTTGATAGACGACGCCGACCCGTTGACCGATCAGCAGCACTACATCTTCCCCGTGGTATGGGGCGAGCTTCCTCACGGCATCGAGTACAACGTCGGCCCCGGCTTCGGGCTGACGTCGGGCTCCGACCACGTGATCGTCAAGTTCAACCTGGAGATGGAGACCTTCATCGGGTCGCTCTTCGGTCCGTCGCCCGAAGGGAGCTGGGTTTTCTAGCTTCGATCGGTCGCGACCGACGATCGTCCGCCAGGAGAAGCGGATGCTCCGCATTGCGCGGGCGATCCGGCAAGCTTTCCCTGCGGCGGAGAGTTCTGCGATGCTGTGCGAGGCGGTGTGCCGGCGCGGCTTGCGCTATGGCGCGGCTTCGCCCGCACTGGCAGGAGCGCGATCATGAAAATCGGCGTCGCGGTGTTCCTCACCGAAAAATCCGGCAATCCCGGCGCTATTGCGGCTGCGGCCGAGCGCGCCGGCTTCGAGTCGTTCTGGGTCGCCGAGCACCTTGTGATGCCGGCCGCGTACACGACCTACTACCCGCGCTCGCCGGACGGCAAGGTGCCTGAGTTCTATGCGCATCTGGCCGACCCGTTCGTCGCGCTCGCGATCGCCGCACAGGCGACCTCGCGCGTCCGCCTCGGAACCAGCATCTGCCTGCTGCCCGAGCGCAATCCGATCGAGACCGCCAAGGCCGTGGCGACGCTCGACATGTATTCGGGCGGCCGGCTGATGCTGGGAGTGGGCGCAGGATGGTTTCCCGAGGAGGCGGCGATCATGGGCGTCGACTTCAAACGCCGCTGGCGGCATTTGCGCGAGTCGGTCGAAGCGATGCGCGAGCTGTGGAGCAAACCGCAAGCGAGCTACGCAGGCGAGATAATCAGTTTCCCGCCGGTCAGGCTTTATCCCAAGCCGGTGCAAAAGCCCCATCCGCCGATCTTCCTCGGCGCGCACGATCCCGGGCCGGCGCTGAAACGGGTCGCGCGATGGGCGGACGGATGGATGCCGGGCGGACTCAGCCCGGAGCAGGCGGCGCAGTTCATCCCCGAGATCAAGCGGATGGCGCGCGAGAACGGACGCGACCCCGCACGGATGGAGTTTTCGGTGATGCTCGGTATCGGCGCTCAGCAGACGCCGTCCACCGCCGCCCTCAAGCTCTACGCTGCCGCTGGCGTTAGCCGGGTGATAATGCTGGCCGCCGAGGTGGCCGTGCGCGACGGCGTCGAGGTGGTCGGCGAACTGGCGCCGCTGGTTGAGCGCGGCGCGCAGGTCTGACTCGCAGGTCTGACTCGATCGACCTGCCCGACAGACTTAGCTCGATAAATATGACCGGAAAAGCTCAATAAACGTCGCGTGGGACGCGTGGGCGCGCGGCCTTGTCGCATCATGCGGCCAGTGGCATAGTCTCCGGGAGAATCGTCGCCCGGTGCGAAAAACTCATTCGGCATAGACGCGCATTGTCCATCGAAACGATCAAAATCGAGCTGAACTCGGTAGTGATGGCGGTCGCCGACCAGGTCTCGTGCGACCTCGAGGGCGAGGCCGCGGTACTCAATCTCAAGACCGGCGTTTATTACGGGCTCGACGAGGTCGGAGCCTCGGTCTGGCGGATGCTCGACGGGCCGCGGCGCGTGGATGAATTGGTTGACGCTCTGCTCGGGGAATACGAAGTCGATCGCGAAGAGTGCCAGCGCGACGTGATCGCGCTGCTCGGCGAACTCGCGGTGCGCGGCCTGGTCGAGATCAACAACGCGGTCGAGGGTTAGCGGGCGCCCGCGCGTGACGGTGCGGAATTGCGCCAAAAGAAGCTTAAACGTCGTGTGTTATGCGCGGAGGTTGTTAGCCGCGATGTTCCCTTGGCCCGACCAGACGGGGTAAAATCATCTTTCGAACCTCGGCGCGCAGGGCTTCATGGCCTGCGCGCTGAAAAGCGGCAGGCGGCGCAAGATCAAATCTTCGTCACAGGCGCGTTCTCGGCGACCGCTTAAGTTCCATTATGTTGCCTATGGGCTGGCGGTAGATTCCGACGTCGCGCTGCCCGAACTCGAAACCACGCAGCGCAAATATGCTCCGACGCTTCCCGGGCGGGTGCGCATCCGGATGGGCGCGCCGTCTTCCGAAGTCCACGAGCCGCGCGATTGGCTGCTCCAGACGAGCCTGTCCGACGGTCAGCCCTGGATGTGGGCCGCGCGCCATGAGCATGGCTTCCTCATGCGCTACGTCGGGATGGCCGATTTTGCGGTCAATCTTCGCGGCACCGAAATCAC
>DASXMQ010000230.1:0-11840 GCA_036495625.1 Binataceae bacterium (SeqCode)
GCGTACTCCGCCGCCGCTCGTCCCGCGCGCGCGCCGAAGACCAGCAATTCGCCCAGCGAATTGGAGCCCAGCCGGTTGGCGCCGTTGAGGCTCACGCACGCCGTCTCGCCCGCGGCGTAGAGGCCCCTCAGCGGAGTCGCGGCATTGGTGTCGGTGTGGATGCCGCCCATCATGTAGTGCTGAACGGGCCGCACCGGGATCAACTGATGAACCGGGTCGATGTTCTCGTACTTGACGCACAGCTCGCGCACCATCGGGAGCTTGGCGTTGATCTTCTCTTCGCCGAGATGGCGGAGGTCGAGATGAACGACGTCGCCATAGGGGCCCTTGATCGTGCGGCCCTTCTCCATCTCCTTGACGAACGCCTGCGAGAGGCGGTCGCGCGGGCCAAGCTCCATCGAGCGCAGCACCGGTTCCTTCTGCGGTTTGCCGAGGTTGTAATCCTGCAGGTAGCGGTAGCCGTCCTTGTTGATCAGCAGTCCGCCCTCCGCGCGCGAGGCCTCGGTTATCAGGATGCCGGTAAAGGGCAGGCCCGTGGGATGGTACTGCACCATCTCCATGTCCTTGAGCGGCGCGCCCGCCTCGTAGGCGAGCGCCATCCCGTCGCCGGTGCAGATATTGGCGTTGGTGGTATAGGGAAACACGCGGCCGCATCCGCCGGTGCAGATGATCACCGCCTTGGCCGTTATCAGGCGAACTTTGCCGGTCTTGAGCTCGATCGCGACCACGCCGCATACGCGGTCGTCTTCGACCAGCAGCCTGGTGACAAAGGTCTCGTCGTAGCGAGCGACCGGGTAGCGCAGCGAGGTCTGGAAGAGCGTGTGCAGCATGTGGAAGCCGGTCTTGTCGGCGGCGAACCAGGTGCGCATCTTCTTCATCCCGCCGAACGGGCGCACGGCGATTTTCCCGTCATCGCGCCGGCTCCACGGGCAGCCCCAGTTTTCCAGCCGCAGCAGTTCCTTGGGGCACTCGTTGACGAAAATCTCGACGCAGTCCTGGTCGCTCAGCCAGTCGCCGCCCGAGATGGTGTCGTAGGCGTGCTCGTCGTACGAGTCGTCCTCGGCGATCACGCCGGCAGCGCCGCCCTCGGCGGACACGGTATGGCTGCGCATCGGGTAAACCTTGGAGACCACCGCAACGCTCAGCCTGGGATTGGATTCGGAGACTGCGATCGCGGCACGCAGCGCAGCGCCGCCGCCACCGACCAGAAGAACATCATGCGAAGACGTTTCCACGGCTGTTTCAGACCTCGGCTTGCGCCACCCTATGATAAGCGCCGCTACTTCTCAATAAGATACTCATATAAGCCGGATTTACAATCCGTGCGATCCTCCTCAAGCGCAATCGGAATCTCGCGCGGCGTCCCTCCGGAGCGAGCCCAAGCCCGAAGCCGGGCAAAACGGACGGACTATAGCGCACGCCGTTTCCACTTGCCAAGCCAAAGCTGTCGCGTTCGCGCCGGGCCGATTCGCTTCTACCTCGCGAGCGCCAATTGCGCTAGGTTCGCATCAGTTCGACCGGCACTATGGGGATTTACGGGAGGCATCAGCGATGGCGGAGCGAATACTCAGCAGGGAAGAAATCGTCGAGATGGAAAAACTCACGGTTGACCGCCTGGTCGAAAGCATCGACCGCGGCGATCGCGAAGGCGCCAGGAAACTCGCGCGCCGGATGTACAACGAATTTCTCAGCATGCACGACCTCTATCGCAACTGGACTTCGGCCACCCTCAGCTTCGTCGGCCGGCGCTTCGGCGATAAGGCGCTCGAAGAGGCGATGGACGAGGGCGTCAAGGCGTGGTGGGGCCCCAGCCTGGACAAGATGCCGCAGGACCTGCGCGCGCGGGTCAAGATGTTCGCGGCGGGGCTCCGCGGCCATCTCCAGCCGCTACACATCGAGGAGGACGACGAGAAGGTTGTCATCCAGATGCGTCCCTGCGGGAGCGGCGGGCGGCTGGTGCTCGAGGGGAAATACGAAGGGCCCGACGCTTTTCTGACCGTCAAAGGCAAGCAGTTCCTGACTTACGGGCGCGACAGCTTCCCCGTTTACTGCGCCCACGAGCCGGTGATGGAGCGCCAGGACATCGAGGCCCACGGCGCGCCGTTCGTGGTGGTCGAGCCGGCGCACGAGATCGGCAAGGAGCACTGCAACTTCATCATCTACAAGGATCGCTCGAAGGTGCCGGCGAAATATTACGAGCGCCTGGGAATGAAGAAGCCCGAACCGGCGAAGTGAGTGGCAGAGATAACGCGCCGGATTTGCCGATGGAGCGCGACTCGGACGCGCACGCGACAGCCCGGATGCCGATTCAATCGCGATCCGGGCAACGTCGGGCGCGCTTGATCCTCAGTTCGCCGGCGGCGGCGCGGACGCCGGAGCAGGGCTTGCCGCGCCGGCGGCGGCGGGCGGCGCTGACACGCCCGTCGTAGTGCTGACCGTCGTAGTGCTGACCGACCCAGCGCCGACCGCCGGACTGTAATTGAGCGGCGCGCCCAGCATGGGCGCATAGCTCGGCGAGGCCGTCGTGCCGAACGGATGGGTCAGGCTGTAGGCGCCTCTGAATAGCGAGAAACCCCATCCGCTCGCGTTCACCAGGTTGGTGGTTCTGTCGTAGAGCGATGGATCGTTGACCAGCAGGCCTAGCGTGCCCTGGCGGCTGTTGAGCTTGTCGAGCACGTGGCGCAAGTCGTCCGAAGAGCGGTCCAGGTTGCGCATCACGCGGCTTGCGTACTCCTGGTCCTGCATCAGTTGCGGCAGCAAGCCGTGCGCGCGGTCCAGCCGCTCCACCAGGTCGTGCATCTCGTTCGACGACTGCTGGAAGTTTGCCGCAGCCGTGCGCATCGACGCCGCGGCATCGGTTACGTCCGCCACCACGCGCCTGCCGTTGTTTCGCGGACTCAGCATCGCGCCGAGCAAACCTTCGCCGTTGTCGATACGATCGACGGTGAGGTCGAGTTTGGCGCTCAGCCTCTGAAGGTTATCGACGGTATCCCGGATCGAGGCGAGGGTGAGGGTCTTTTCCTGCGCGTTGGCGGGTCCCCGGATCAGTTCGGCTAAAATTCCGTTGCCCTGGTTGACCGTATCGAGCAATTGCCGCATCCCGCTCGAAATCGCGAGCACGTTGGCGACCAGGTCGCCGGTGCCGCGCGCCTGCAGCAGGGCGGCATAGTTGACCGGATCCTGGCTATGGACCAGCGCTTCAGGCTCCACCGACGGAGCGTTGGCGGAGCCGGCGGTCAGCAGCAGAAACTTGTCGCCGAGCAATCCCAGCGATTCGATTTTGGCCACCGAGTCCATGCGTACGCGCTCGACCGCGTTGGCTTCGATTCGCATGCGCACGATGACATAGTTGGCGCGCCGGTCGGTGGGGAACTGGATCGACGCGACCGAACCGATATTCACGCCCGAGAGATAAACCGGCGCGCCGACCTGCAATCCGTTGACGCGCTGGAAATGCGTCGTCAGCTCCTCGCTGCCGGCGAGCCATCGCAGCCCTCCGCCGATCGAAAAGATCGCCCCCGCCAGGATCGCGATCCCGGCGACCATCACGATTCCCACCCGCAATGAATGACCGCTCTGTTCCGCCATGGCTTGAAATCTCCCCGATAAACGGCAGCGCGCCAATATCTAGAACGCGGCCTTTAGAAACTCCTGCATCAGTTCGTCGCGCGTCGCGTGCGCTTCCGCGGCCGTTCCGCTGAACCGGATGCGCCCGTTATCGAGCAGCGCGAAGCGGTCGCCCACCGTGAACGCGCTCTTGAGATCGTGCGTCACCACCACCGAGGTGAAGCCGAGCTGCCGCTGCATCCTGCGGATCAGCTCGTTTATATGCATCGTGACGATCGGATCGAGGCCGGTGGTTGGTTCGTCGTAGAGCACGGCGCGCGGCTCGAGCGCGAGCGCGCGGGCGAGGGCCACACGCTTCCTCATCCCGCCCGAGAGCTCCGCGGGGTAAAGCCGTTCGGTGCCCTTCAGGTCGACCATGGCGAGCAGCTCGGCCACGCGCGCGGCGATTTGCGGCTCGGTAAGCGCCGCGTGCTCGCGCAGCGGGTAGCCGACATTGCCGTACACGGTTTGCGAATCGAACAGCGCGCCGAGCTGAAACACCATCGCCACCTTGCGGCGCACGTCGTAGAGCTGATTTTCACTGAGCCCCTTGAGCGAGCGCCCGTCAATCCAGACTTCGCCCTCGTCGGGCGCGACCAGGCCGTTTAGATGGCGCAAAATGACGCTTTTGCCCTGACCGCTGCCGCCCAGCACCACCAGCGTCTCGCCCTCGCTAACGTCAAAATCGACGCTGCGGAGGACGGCCTTGCCGTTGAAGGTCTTGGACAGCCCGCGCACGCTGATGTAAGGTCGCGCGCTCATTATCCGATCGCCATGAACAGCTTGGTGAGGAAGAAGTCCGACACCAGTACGCCGATCGACGCCGCCACCACCGCCGAGGTCGTGGCGCGCCCCACGCCGTCGGCGCCGCCGGTTGCGCCGAGCCCCTTGCTGCATGCGATGATCGCGATCAGGTAGCCGAAGAAGACCGATTTGCCAAGACCGCTGGTCAGATCGCCCAGCCGCGTGTTGTTCACCAGCGAAGTGAAAAAATATCCGGCGCCGAGCCCGAGCTGAGTCACCGCGATTATGAGCCCGCCGATGAGTCCAATCGCGTCCGAGATGATCGTCAGCACCGGCAGCATCAGCACCGTTGCCAGCACCCGCGGGACCACCAGCTTCTTGACCGGGCTGGTCGCGAGCGCGCGCATCGCGTCGATCTGCTCGGTGACCTTCATGCTCCCGAGTTCTGCCGTGATGCCGGCGCCGACGCGCGCGCCGATCATCAGCGCGGTCAGCACGGGGCCCATCTCGCGGAACAGCGAGAGTCCCATGATGCGGCTGATATAGATCTTGGCCCCGAAGCGGGCGAGAAACTGTCCCATCTGCAGCGCCAGCACCATCCCGGTGAAGATTGCGGTAAGATTGACGACGTTGAGCGAGCGAACGCCGACGCTGTCGAGTTGTTCGATCAGCAGGCCGCCCTCGAACGGGCGGGTGAGCGCCTGGCGGACGCATTCGCGAGTCAGCAGACCGATGTCGCCGAGTTGTTCGAGGAAACGCTTGAACGCCTCACCCATCGATTTAGCCGCGGCCCGACGCCGAGAGCGTAAGGGATGCCACTACGCCCGGCAACCGCTTAGCGCCGCCGCGCGCAAGGAATGTGCGAGGAAGCCCGGATGAACACGCATGACGGGGACGGCGCTCTGTTCGTATATGGCACGCTGCTCGACGCAGCCCATCGCATGTCGCTGCTGGGACGCGAAGTCGCCGCTGCTCCGGCGCTGCTCGGGGACTACGAGCGGCTGCGCAGCCGCTACTTCTATATCGTCCGCCGCGCCGGCGCCGAGACCGCGGGGCTGGTATTGAGCGGGCTCGGCGAGCGCGACTTCGCGGTGCTCGATCAATACGAGGCGGTGCCGCGGCTCTACACGCGGGAGAAAATCGAAGTTGCGGGCGCGGGCGGCGCGGCGCTTCGATGCTGGGTTTACTTGCCGACGGCGAAGCTGCTCGCGCCCAGGACCTGAGCGCGGGAGGTCTGAGCGCGAGAGACCCGGGCGCCGCGCGGACTTCACGCCTTGACGTCGGCGGGGAGGGGGCGCCCGTCGGGTTTTTTGATTCTGAACTTGTCCAGCCGGTATTGCAGCGTGCGATAGCTCATGCCGAGCATCTTGGCCGCCTTGGCGATGACCCAGTCCGCGCGCTCCATCGCCTGCAGAATCAGGTCGCGCTCGAGGTTTTCGAAATTGATTCCCTCGGCCGGCATCTCGAAGCGCTCGGCCCGCGCGCGCTCGGGCGCGCGCGTCGGCATCTTGCGCGCCAGCACCTCGGCCGGCAGGTCCTTGGGCAGGATGCGGTCGCCCTCGCAGAGCAGCAGTGCGCGCTCGATCGCGGATTCGAGCTGGCGCACGTTGCCCGGCCATGAATAATCGAGCAGCACCTCCATCGCCTCGCGGCTTATCTCCTTGACCCGGCCGTGCGCCAGGTGGGCGAAGCGATGCTTGAGCGCATTTTCCACCAGCAGTGGGATGTCGGAGCGGCGTTCGCGCAGCGGCGGCAGAGTGATGGTGACGACGTTGATGCGGTAGTAGAGGTCTTCGCGAAAGCGCCCCTGAGCGACCTCCTCGGCCAGTTCGCGGTTGGTGGCCGCGACCAGGCGGACGTCGACCCGGATCGATTCGTTGCTGCCGACGCGGCGCAGCTCGCGTTCCTGGAGCACGCGCAGCAACTTGGCCTGCAGCGCGATATTGAGGTCGGCGATCTCGTCGAGAAAGAGCGTGGACTTGTCAGCGCTTTCGATGAGTCCGATCTTGCGCTCGTTGGCGCCGGTGAAAGCTCCGCGTTCGTGACCGAACAGCTCGTTTTCGATGAGGCTGTCGGGGATCGCCGAACAGTTGATCGCGACGAACGGGCGGCTCGCGCGCGGAGAGAGCTTGTGAATCGCGCGCGCGATCACTTCCTTGCCGGTGCCGCTCTCGCCCTGGATCAGCACGGTGGAGTACGACGGCGCGACCTTGCGCACCACGCGAATCACGTCCTGGATCGCGGGATGTTCGCCGATGATGCCCTCGACCTGGAGTTTGCCCTCAAGCCGCGTGCGCAGCAGGATGTTCTCCTGCGCGAGGCTCGCGAACTCGGCCGCCTTGCCCACTGTCATCACCAGCTTGTCGCGGTCGGTCGGCTTGGTCAGGTACTCGAAGGCGCCGCTCTTGGTCGCTTTGACCGCGCTCTCGATCGTGCCGTGCGCGGTCAACAGCACGACCTGGCTGCCCGGGTAGGTCTGGCGCACCGCGGCGAGCAGCTCCTCGCCCGTCATTCCCGGCATCATCAGGTCGGTCAGCACGACGTCGAAGCTGCCGAGCGCGAGCTGCTCCATCGCGCGCTTGCCATTAGGCGCTTCGTCAACCAGGAAGCCTTCCTCGCGCAGCGTCTCGACGGTTATCTGCCGCTCGAGGTCATTGTCCTCAACCACCAGAACCGACGGTTGGCTCATGTGCGTCTCCCCGCGGCGCCGAGCGGCAGGACGAAAGTGACCATCGCGCCTCGTCCGGCCGGGTTGGCGCCAATCCTGATCGTGCCGCCGTGGCGCTCGACGATCGCGCGCGAGAAAAAGAGGCCGAGGCCGATGCCTTCGCGCTTGGTGGTGAAAAAGGGCTCGAAGACGTGGCTCGCAACCTCGGGATCAATCCCGGCGCCGGTGTCGGAGAAGGTGATGATTTCGTTTTCGCCGTCGCGCCGAAACGCCACCCCGAGCTCACCGCCTTCGGGCATCGCCTGGATCGCGTTGGCCACCACGTTGATAAAGCAGGCGTGCAGCTTTTCCGCGTCGACGTTGAGAATCACCGGCGCGCCGGCGCCCTCGAGCAAGGCGCGAATCGACTGACTCTTGAGCTTGGAGTCGGAAAGCTCCAGGACGTTGCCGACCAGCGCGCGCACGTCGGTGGGCGCGGGATGCACCTCGATCGGGCGGCCGTAGTTGAGAAAGCTCTGGATCAGCTCGGAGAGGCGATGAACTTCGTCCTTCATTATTCCGAGCTGGCGCCGATAGTTCTCCTGGTCGTTCTGGAGTTGCGGCGCGTAGCGCGCGCGCAGCTGGTCGATCGCGAGGCTGATGAAATTGAGCGGGTTCTTGATCTCGTGCGCGAGCGCGCCGGCGAGCTGGCCCAGCGCGGTAAAGCGCTCGAGCCGGTTGAGCTCGGCCTCGCGCGCGCGCGCGCGCCGCAGCTGTTCAACCATCTCGTTGAAGCTGCGCGTGAGCAGCCCGATCTCGTCGCGCCGATGCGCCTCGGGGACCGGTTCGAGGCCGCGGGCCGCGATGTTCTGCGCGGCGGCCGCGACCGCGTGAATCGGCTCGACGTAGCGGTCGGCGAGGACGTAGGAGAAAACCAGCCCGATCGCGAAAATCGCGAGCGCGACCGTCAGCAGATGGATCCGATGTTCCTCCAGCGGGCGCGCAAAATCGGCGAAATCGGCCACCACCTGCACGTAGCCGAGCAGATGGTCCTCGACTTCGACCGGGATTAGATAAACCGTCTGCTCGCCGGCCGGGCCGACGGTGAAGGCCGGCACCGAGAGCGGGTCTCCATGCGCGCCGGCCTGCTGCGCCGATACGTTGCGCACCGCGCCGCGGTTGATCGCCTCGCCGATCAGCGCCGGGTTGGAACTGTTGATGATCAGGTCCTTGGTCGAGGCGATCGAGACTTCGAGCCCGTTGGTGTGCAGCGAGTTGACGTAGTTTTGCAGACGGTCGCGATCGAAGCTGCCGACCGAGGTCAGCTCCTGCACGCTTATCTGAATCGCGCTCGCGAGTTCCTTGACGTTGTCCTGGGTCGCCGAAACGATCCGGTTCTGCGTGTTGAGGCTGACCAGCAGCTCTGCGCCGAGCGTCAGCCCGAGCAACACCACCATCAACGCCATCAGCTTGGCCTTGAGATTCAGCGCTGGAAGTCGGAATTCCATATTTAGTCCAAAGGGCCGGCCCGCATGGCGCCCGCTCCGCAATCGGCAGGCGCCCGCGCCCGGACGGATCGCAGCGCCGCCTAGGTCGGGTTTCCCTCGTGTTCGCGCGTATAGATCAGCGTCCGCATCGCGACGATCGCGCATGACAGGATCGCTACAATCCAGAGCAGTTTCTCGAATCCGCCGATGTACTTCAGCACCGCTTCAAGCTCGTTGCCGAAGAGGTAGCCGAGCGTGACCACGATCGGCACCGAAATCACCGCGCCGGTCAGGTCGTAGAGAAAGAACCTGAGCGGGTTCACGCCGAGCGATCCGGCGGTCAGATAGACCAGCGCGCGCAGGCCGGCTACGAATCGCGCGTAAAGGATCGCCCGATGGCCGTGGCGCCGCATGAAGTCCTTCAGCCAATCGATCTGCCGTTGCGATCGCGGTCGTCCGATCCGGAGGTACGCGACCAGTCCGGTTCCGAAGCGGCGGCCGAGGTAGAACAGGCAGTTGTCGCCCGCGACCACCCCGAGCAACGCTACTATCAGCGTCATCGGATACTGGACGACGCCGCGATGCACGAGGAAGCCCCCCGCGACGAGCACCACGTCCTCGGGCAGTGGCAGGCCCATCCCGCACAGGATCAGCACCACCAGCATTCCAGCATAGGTGAAACGCTGGAGGTAGGCCGAAACCAGTCCCGTCAAGCGTCAATTCCCATGCGCGTAATGGTCGCGCAGCACGCGGCGAATCTGTTCGACCGGCAAGCCTTCGTCGGCGAGCTTGGCCGCCTCCACCGCCTCGCCGGTGCAGATCGGGCAATGCGCGCCGTGCTCGTCGCGATAACAGTCGAGCAGGTTGCGATGGCCGACTTCCTTGTCGCATCCGCAGTAGCAATGCAGCTGCGCCAGCAGCGCCGGATTCTTCTGCGCGACCTCGTAGGCTTCGCGCACGACGCCGAAGAAACGCGCGGGATCGAGCGTCGGGCGCTCGCCCGTGGCGTTCGTGGCAGCCGGCGAATCGGCCGCCGAGCGAATCGTCCACGCGCCCACGCCGACCGCAACGATCGCGAGGGCGGCGAGCGCCGCCAATATCCATCTTCGGCTTCTTGCGCGGGCGCGCAGGGAGCCGCGGGGTGCATTTTTGGTCCTGCTCGGCATGATGTTCACTCGCTCAATAATTATAGCATTTCCACGACTTGCGGGTCGCGCCGGACGAAGCTGTAGAGCGCGGCCGGGCGATGCGCGCCGCGGCGCGTGGCCGGCAGCCGCCGCAGGATGCCCATCGAGAGAATCCGCCGGCGAAAATTGCGCCGGTCGATCGGGCGCTTCAGGATCATCGCGTACAACGCCTCCAGTTCGGCGAAAGTGAAGGTTTCCGGGAGCAGGTTACACGCGATATTGGTGTACTCGAGCTTGGCCTTGAGCCGCCCGAGCGCGTATTCCGCCATCTGCTGATGATCATACGCAAGCGCCGGCAGCGCCGAAACCTCGAACCAGCGCCCGTCGAGATACTTGCCGCCCGGCGCCGCTGCGCTGCGCGGGTCGGCGATCAACGCCATGTAAGCAACCGAAACGACATGGGCGCGCGGGTCGCGTGAGGGGTCGCCGAAGGTGAACAGCTGCTCCACGTACGCCTCGCGAATTCCGGTCGAAGCAAAAAGTTCACGCCGCGCCGCCTCGTCGAGCATCTCGCCCATCCGCACCAGCCCGCCGGCGAAAGCCCATCGTCCGCGCCCGGCGCCGCGGCGCAATTGCACGAGATAGGTCTTGAGCCGGCCGCTTTCGACGGCGAAGAGCACCGTATCGACCGCGACCTTTGGCCGCGCGGCGCGATCACTGCGCGCGGCGCCGCGGCCGCCGGCCTGATCCGCCGGTCCCGAGCCGGCCTCTCCCGATTCGGCCTTCCCCGAGCCGGCGTTCCCGATCGGTGGGATGGATTCCGAGTTCACCGGCGCAAGTATATCCGCCGGAGCGCAAGTCGTTCAAAAGTCAGAGTTTAACCGGCCCGTAACCAGGCGGCCGCGGAAAAGAGCGAGGGCTTGGGCTCAGGCGCCCAACTCCAGCATCCGCTCGAGCGCGCGGCGCGCCCCCTCGCGCACCCCTTCGGACAGTTCGATCTCGAAGCGCAGGTTGTGCAGCGAATCGAGCGTACCGCCAAGCGTGATCATCTTCATGTAGCGGCAGAGCTTGCACGCCTTGTAAAAGTGCTTGCCGGGAATTTCCATCAGCAGACGGTCCGAAAGCCCGCACTCGGTCACGATCAGGAACTTGTCCGCCGCGCTGCTTTGCGCGTACCGGACCATCGCGCTCGTGGACAGCACCGCGTCGGCCAGGCGCAGCACGTCGGAGCGGCATTCGGGATGGGCCAGCACCTTGATTCCGGGGACCGCGCGCTTCACCCGATCGACCTCCCCGGCGGTTATCTGATGATGCACGTAGCAATTGCCGTCCCATGAGATGATCTTCTTGCGGCTCTGGCTCTGCACGTAGTTGGCGAGGTTCTGGTCGGGCACGAACAGCACGTGCTCTGAATCGATCGCCTCGACCACCTTGAGCGCATTCGCCGACGTGCAGCAGGCGTCGGATTCGGCCTTCACGTCGGCCGTGCAGTTTACGTAGGAGACGACCTTGAGGTCGGGATAGATTTCGCGCAGCTCGGCCTTGCGTTCGGCAAGCGCCTCGGCGGTTACGCTCTCCGCCAGGGAACATCCGGCCCGCATGTCCGGCAGCAGCACGGTTCGCTCCGGGTTGAAGACCTTGGCCGTCTCAGCCATGAAGTGGACGCCGCAGAACACGATTACCCCGGCGTCGCGCACCTCGCGCGCCTTGTACGCCAGTTCGAGCGAATCGCCGATAAAGTCGGCCACCTCGAAGATCTCGGGGCGCTGGTAGTTGTGTGCGAGCACCACCGCGCCGCGCTCGGCCTTGAGCCGGTGGATCTCGTCGATCTGCTCGGCATAGCGCTCGCAGGTGGCAAGGTCGTAGCCATCCTGCCCGAGGGCGGCGAGCTTGCGATGGAGCCGCGCGGCGGCGGTATCGGGGGCGGCTATGGTAACGGACTGCATTTCAGGCGTCATCGGTCGGGACCTCACGCGGGACGCGCGATGCGGGATATCTCAGGGACGGCACTGGGATCATTGCGGCCGCTTGAAGATTGTTTCCCTTACTTTGCGTCAATCTGACGTTTAGTCTAACAATATCCCGGCCACAAGCGCAAGGGCGAAGCGCCCTCCGCGAGCCGGCGACCGGGTCTCGATGGAAGCCCGGGACGCTGACGCGTCGACGCAACGCCGCTAGGAATGGGCGCGGTGCGTGCTTCTCTAGGACAAACTTAGACAGAGGGCGCAC
>DASXMQ010000231.1:0-3802 GCA_036495625.1 Binataceae bacterium (SeqCode)
CCTGGTCATCGTCATAGCCTGGTCATCGTCATAGCCTGGTCATCGTCATAGCCTGGTCATAGCGTGGTCATCGCGTCGTCATCGCCGGTCCGTCATCCGCATTCGCCTGTCGGGAAGTCGCGGCTCGTTCGGTACGGCGCCCGTTCAGGATAGCGACTGATGCGCACGGGCGGCTGCGCCGAGCGTCGCGGCTAGCGCGTTGAGGTCGTCGGCGCCGTAAAATTCGAGCTCGATGCGGCCGGGCTTGCGTCCCCGCGCGCGCACGATCCGGACCTTGCGCTTGAGTCCGCGCTGGATTCCCTCGGCGAGCGCCGCCAGATTGGGATCGAGCGCGGCGGTGGCGCCTTTTGCGCCGCCGTGCGCGCGCCGCGCCGCTCCGGCAAGCTCTTCCGCGCCGCGCGCCGAGATCCGCCCCTCGACGATCCGCCGCGCCGCGGCGGTCCGCGCTTCGGTCGAAGCGAGCGCGAGCAGCGGACGCGCCTGGCCGGCGCTCAACTCGCCGCGCTGGAGCATCTCGATCACCGCCGGCGGCAGTTCCAGCAGCCGAATCGTGTTGCTGACGTACGGGCGGCTCTTGCCGATACGCTCGGCGATGCGGTCATGGCTCATCGCGAAGCCCTGGACCAGACGTGCGAACCCGCGCGCCTCGTCCACCGCGTTCAGATCCTCGCGCAGCAGGTTTTCGACCAGCGACATCTCGAGCGCCGCATGGTCGTCGAGCGCGCGCACCACTATCGGCACCGCGGCGAGGCCCGCGATCCGCGCCGCACGCCATCGCCGCTCGCCGGCGATGAGCTCGTAGCGCGCGGCAGAGCCGGCGGAGTCGGCAGCGCCGCCGTCGGCCGCGAGCAGCGGCCGGACCACCAGCGGCTCGATAATGCCCTGGCTGCGAATCGCTTGCGCCAGCTCCTGGAGCCGCTCGGAATCGAAGTGGCGGCGCGGCTGCAATACGCTCGGCACGATCCGGTCGAGCTCGACGCTCAAGGCGGCGCCGCCGCCGCTCTCCACGCCAGCGGCCGCCTGCGGCAGATCGCCCGCCGGCGGCGCCTCGGTGCTCTCGATAAGCGCGTCGAGGCCGCGTCCCAGTCCCCTGCGTATCATCCGTTCCTCCTCTCCCGTTCTGCCGAGCGCGCGAAGATGCTCCGCAGGTTCCATAGCGTGCGCCGCGGCGTTGCGCCGGGCGCGGCTTCGTCCGGCGCGTCGCCGCCCGATACTTGCGGGGCGAAGGGCGCGGCGTTCCCGGGCGCGCCGACGCGCTCGAGCAACTCGCTCGCGAGCAGCCGATACGCCTCGGCGCCGACCGATTTCGGATCGTGCTCGATGACCGCGAGGCCGTGGCTGGGGCTTTCGGAAATGCGCACGTTGCGCGGGACCACGGTCTGGAAGACGCGCTCGGGAAAATGCTTGTTGACCTCGAGCGAGATCTCGTGGCTTAGCCGATTGCGCGAATCGAACATCGTGAGCACGACGCCCATCAGCTCGAGTTGCGGATTGAGCACCGCGTTGACGCGGCGAATCGTCGCAAGGAGCGAACTCAGGCCCTCAAGGGCGTAGTACTCGCACTGCATCGGAACCAGCACGGAGTCCGCGGCGACCAGGGCGTTGAGCGTGAGGATGCCGAGCGACGGCGGCGTATCAATTAGAACAAAGTTATATTTATCGCAATGGCCCGATAGCTCGGCCTTTAATCGACGCTCACGCCCCTCCATCGTCGCGAGCTCGATCTCGGCCCCGACGAGATCCGTGCTCGAGGGCGCAAGATCGAGCGATGGGCGCGATTCGCGGATCACCTCGCCGAGCGGCCTGCGGCTTACCAGCGAATCGTAGATTGTGCCGGACTTGGATGCCTCGGGCGTGAGGCCTGAGGTCGCGTTGCCTTGCGGGTCGAGGTCTATCAGGAGAACGCGCTGACCCGATTGCGCCAGCGCCACGGCGAGATTGACGGCAGTGGTCGTCTTGCCGACACCACCCTTCTGATTGGCGATCGCTACGATACGCCCCACAGCCAGCCCAACCACCTTTGAGACGCCGACGCCGAGATGCGTCACGCCCAAACGATAATTGCATCGCCGCGATCATAATGCAAAACCGGATCGCAGCATCCGTCTGATCCGCCGATGCGAGAAGCGTTTCAGAGATCGGCTTTGCGCCGCCAGAGCATCGCGATGCGCTTCGCGACTCGCTCGCCATGCGGCATCAGATACGTCCACTCGATGCGATCGCCGAAGAAGCGGCTCGCGGGCGCGTCGGAATCGCCAGCCTGGTCGGCGCTTGCGTACAGGAGGAGGAGGCCGCCGGGGCCGAGCGCGGCAGCGGCGATTTCGAAGAGCTCGGCGGAGGCGCCGAAGGCGCGCGCCGTCACCAGGTCAAAACCGTCCGCGATAGTCCGGGAACTCGCGCGGCGCCGCTGGACCGCTACGTTCGTAAGGTCCATCTCCTGAGCGGCCACCTGAAGATAGCTCGCGCGCTTGCGACGAGCCTCGGCGAGCGTGAATCGCGCCTCGAACGCGGCGGCCAGCACGAGACCGGGAAAGCCCCCGCCGGAGCCGAGGTCGAGAACGCTTCCATCGGCTCCGAGCACCGCATCGAGCGATTCGCGGCCGTTGCCCGCAGCGAATGCGATCGGCGCGAGGCTATCAATTGTATGGAAAGCTATCTCGGCCTGGTCCGAAGCGTCAGCGGTGAGATTGGTATGCGCACCCCAGAGGGCCAGTGCCGCGGACATCTTTCCGATCCGCTCGAGGAAGCCGGCGCGGGGACGTAGCGCCGTTTCGCGGAGCCATTGCGAGACCAGCTCGCAGGTCTCACGGGCTATCTTCTCCGGCGACGTTTCACGTGAAACGGATGGCGCGTTCGACCGCCCGCCGGGTTTCGGTTGTTTCACGTGAAACGTCGGATCGCGCTCGATCAGGAATCGCCGGAGCCGCGAAACGCGCCGGCCGTACGGTCGCGCCGGCTTCGCAAATGAATTGCGATGAGCGAAATGGCAGCCGGAGTTATCCCGGGCATCCGCGCGGCCTGTCCGAGCGAGCGCGGGCGCACACTCGTCAACCGCTCGCGAACCTCGGTCGAGAGCCCGCTCACCGCCGAATAATCGACCCAGTCCGGGATGGCCGCATCCTCGAGGCGCCTGGAACGATCGACCATCTCGGCCTGGCGCCGCACGTAACCCTCGTATTTGACGTCGATCTCGAGTTGCGCCGCTTCGTCAGCGTCGAGATTCGGCTCGAGACCCGCCATCGCCAGCACCGCCGCATAAGAGACTTCCGGCCGCTTCAATAGATCAAAGGCGCGCGCCGGATGCGCTAGCGCGGTCGCGCCGCAACCCACGAGCATCGAATTTGCGGCCTCGCTCGCCGCGACCAGCGTCTCGGAAAGCCGCACCACTTCCCGCCTCACGCGCTCGTCCTTGGAACGCAGGCGCTCGCCGGCCGCCGCATCCAGCAGGCCGATTCGCCCGCCGATTGGCGAAAGCCGCCGGTCGGCATTATCCTCGCGCAGCAGCAATCGATACTCGGCGCGCGACGTGAACATTCGGTATGGCTCGCCGCCGATACCGCGCGTCACCAGATCGTCGATCATCACGCCGATATAGGCTTCGTCCCGTCTCAGGATAATCGGCGGCTCGCCTCGAACCCTGAGCGCAGCGTTGATCCCCGCCATCAGGCCCTGCGCGCCCGCCTCCTCGTAGCCGGTGGTGCCATTGATCTGACCTGCGAAGAACAGTCCTTCGATGAGCCTGGTTTCGAGCGACGGCCCGAGCTGCGTCGGATCGGAAAAATCGTACTCGATAGCATAGCCC
>DASXMQ010000232.1:0-4864 GCA_036495625.1 Binataceae bacterium (SeqCode)
TATGGAGAGTGTCTCTTTTGCCATGAATGTTTTCTCGCTTCGTGTGAGGCTTGCTTACCATCGGCAGTGTTGCCCGATCGGCGTGTCAAGACAAGCTCGACAATCAACATATATGCAGTTAAGCGCAAGCCCGCCGCTCCCGCCCGCTCCCGTACCCGCGCGGGCCCGCCCCGCAACGACCGCGCTGGCGCCGCGCGCCGGCGCATGGCAGCCTGTTCGATCATGAATTGCGCCGCGATTTGCCCGTGTGCCGTTTGTCTCTCCAAGGCCGGGAGCTGGGCACGATGATCGATCGGCTGATGACCGCGCTCTCGATGTTCATCGTCGCGACCATCTCCGCGATGGGCTACGGCGGAATCGTGCTGCTGATGGCGATCGAGAGCGCCTGCGTGCCGCTGCCCTCGGAAGTGACGATGCCGTTTTCGGGGTACCTGGTCTCGACCGGGCGCTTCGGCCTCAATGCGGTCGCGATCGCCGGGGCCGTGGGATGCCTGATCGGGTCGTACGTCGCGTACTTCATCGGGGCCAACGGCGGCCGCCGCCTGCTGCTGAAATACGGGCGCTACGTTCTGATCGCGCCGCACGAAGTCGAACTCGCCGACCGCTTCTTCGATCGCTGGGGCGCGCACGCGGTGTTCATCAGCAGGCTCTTGCCGGTGGTCCGCACGTTTATCGCGCTCCCCGCCGGAGTTGCGCGGATGCGGCTTGCGCCGTTTACGATCTACACGCTCGCCGGTTCGTACCTCTGGTGCCTCGGACTGGCGTGGGCCGGGATGAAGCTCGGGGAGCAGTGGAAGAATCTCGGCCCGTACTTCCATCGCTTCGACGGCGCAATCGCCGTGCTGCTGGTCCTCGGCGCCGCCGCGATGTTGTACAACCGGTTAAAAGGGATCGCCGCCGCCCCTGAGTCATCCTGAGCGCGCGTTGCGCGAGCCGAAGGATCCCGATTTTTCCAAACGTTGTGGAGCGCGCGGCTGGAGATCTTCCCAGCCTATCGCTGCCAGAGGATTTGCGGCGCTTCGAGCGGGACCGCGAGGTCGCAATACGCCGGGACGATCCGCGGCGTATAGTCGGCGGCCGGCCGGCTTGCCGGCGCGTCCGCGGTAAAAACGAACCCGCCGACCGCGCCGACGAGGGCCTCGGCCCGCGTCATCGCCTGGCGATACGGTGCGCCGCCGCCGTTAGAATTCGCGTACAACTCGACCCGCACGGCCTCGAGCTCGAGTCCGTTCAGATAGACCTGGGCGCGAAACCGGTGAAAGTCGCCGGAGGTTTCCACGTGGACCTGGCCGAACTTGAGCTTGCTCCAGAGCGGCGCGAGCGAGCGGGTCCATTGTGCAAGCGCCTCGGCTGGCGCGCCCTTGGACGCCGCGCGCCTGCGATAGGCCTCGGCCGCGGGAAGATAAAATTTGTCCGTGTACTCGCGCACCGCGCGATTGGCCGAAAACTCGGGCGTAAGCCGCGCCATCGATTCGCGCATCATCGCGATCCATTCGCGCGGCAATCCGGCGGCGTCGCGGCGATAGAACTTCGCGACCACCTCGCGCTCGAGGATGTCGTACAACTGCTCTGCCTCGACCGCGTCCCACGCGGGGTCTTCGCCATGCTCCTTGCCGTCGCCGATCGCCCATCCGACCTGCGGGTCGTAGGCCTCGGCCCACCAGCCGTCGAGCGCGGAGAGGTTCAGCCCGCCGTTGACCAGCACCTTCATGCCGCTGGTGCCGCAGGCTTCCCACGGCCGGCGCGGCGTGTTGATCCAGACGTCAACGCCGCCGACGATACGTTCGGCGAGCAGCAGGTCGTAGTCGACGAGGAACACGGCGTGCTGGCGGATATCGTGCCGGCGGATGAATTGAATCATCCGGCGGATCATCTCCTTGCCGGGCTGGTCGGCCGGATGCGCTTTGCCGGCGACCACGAACTGGACGGGGCGGTCCGGGTTGGTGAGGATCCTGGCAAAGCGATCCGGATCGTGGAGCAGCAGGTTCGGTCGCTTGTAGGTGGCGAAGCGGCGCGCGAAGCCGATCGTGAGCGCGTTGGGGTCGAACATGGTTTTTGCGCGATGAATCTCTTCGCGCGACGCGCCGTAAGCCGCCATCTGGACCTGCGATCGCAGGCGCACGAAGCGCACCAGCTCCTGGCAGTTTTGGCTGCGCAGCTCCCACAGCGCCTCGTCGCTAACCGCTCTGATCTTTTCGCCGAGGCCCGCGGTCGTGCCGAGCCATCGCTCCGCGCCGCACGTCGCGCCCCAGAACCGATCGGCGAACACGGAATCCCAGCTCGGCATGTGCACGCCGTTGGTGACGCTGCCGACCGGAACCTCCTCGATCGGCCATCGGGGAAAGAGCGGGCTGAAGATCGAGCGGCTGACTTCGCCGTGGAGCTGGCTTACCCCGTTGACCGCTCCCGCGCCGCGGACCGCCAGGTACGCCATATTGAACGGTTCCGTGCCGTCATCGGGATTGGCGCGGCCGAGCGCCATCAGTTCCTTCATGTCGATATGCAGAAGCTCGTTGGCGTACCGCGCGAGGTAGAGCTGGATAAGCTCGGGCGAGAAGCGATCGAAGCCGGCCGCGACCGGCGTATGCGTGGTGAACACGTTGCCGGCGCGCGTCGCCGCGAGCGCAGCGTCAAAGGGCAACCCGTGGTCTTCCATGAAAGCGCGCGCCCGTTCCAGCACCGCGAACGCCGCGTGCCCTTCATTGAGATGACAGACCTCCGGATGGCGTCCGAGCCTTCTCAGCAGGCGCCAGCCGCCGATCCCCAGCACCAGTTCCTGCTGCAGCCGCGACTCGGGCCCGCCGCCGTAGAGTTCGCCGGTGATCCCGCGATAGACCGGCAGATTGCCCGGGTCGTTGGTGTCCAGCAGATAGAGTTTGAGCCGGCCGACGCGGGCTTCCCACACGCGAAGCCGCACTTTGTAGTCGGGCAGCAGCAACTCGATCTGCATGAGGTCGCCGCCGGCGTCACGCACCGGGGCGATCGGCAGCCAGGCGGGCGGGTTATATGGGAAAAGGTCGCGCTGCCCGCCGTCATGGCCGATCGCCTGGCGCGAAAAGCCCTGCTGATAGAGCAGGCCGATGCCGACGATCGGCACGCACAGATCGCCGCCCGCCTTGAGCTGATCGCCGGCGACGTTGCCGAGCCCGCCCGAATAGATCGGCAGCGCCTCGCTAAGCCCGAACTCCATGCTGAAGTAGGCGACTTCCGTCAGCGCCGAAGCCGGATGGGCCTGCTGGAACCATCCCGGCGCCGCGGCCGCCTTGCGCCGCGCGGCTACGAGATCCTCGACGCGCCGGCGCAACTCGCGGTCTTCGGCCATCGATTGCAACATCGTTTCGGACGCCTGCTGCAGCATCAGCCACGGATTACGCGTGATCCTCCACACTTCGGGATCGATCCGCCGCCAGAGGTCGTCGCTGTAGCGGTTCCAGGTGACGCCGAAGTCGAGGGCGAGCTCGGATAAGAGGTCGATCAGAGGAGCGGACTCCAGCGCGACGGGCTTGAGCGGCAGGGTTTTGGCTTCCGGCATTTGAAACTTCTCCTCGGTGATCGTGACGCGCGGATGCGAAAGTCTGGAAGGGGGCGAACCCGCAAATCCCGCCCGCGGCCCTCCCCTAGCATAGAACGTATGCCGCCGCGGTGCGTTCGCCGCCGAAGCGTGATCAATATTTAACTCCGCATTAATGGACTGTTAACGGCAAACGTCGCGAAATCGCGGACTTCCATATGGAGTCATCGGTTGTATCCGCTGGAGACATTCCGGCGATGAGCGTTGACTCGAAAGTGCGCGCTAAAGCGCGCCCCGTTTTGCCGGCATGACTCTGGCTTGGAGCATCGAGAGAGTTGGAGCACGAGTGTTAATCGGGAGTGACGCCGATGAGCGAAGCGAGAGCGGAAGAACGCAAGCGGCTGGAAGAATTGCTGGGCGACCTCGAGCGCATCCACGGCGCGATGCTCCGGCTGGAAGATGACTTCGCGGCGGAACTCGAGCACGTTGACGAGAGCTACCGGGAGAGCGCGCGCAATCTGCTCCATTACCTGGTCGCCAATGCGGACCTGGTCGGGATGTCCTTCGTGCGCCGGCCCCAGGACGTTCGCGCCTTGCAGGCGCAACTCGAGCGCCTCGGCGGCCGCCATCTGGGCATCGTGCTCAAGATCGAACGCGCCGGGGCTTCGAGCGTCTGCCCAACCTGCTGCTCGCCCTGATGCGCCATCCGCTCGGCGGCGTCATGATCGCGCGCGGCGACCTTGCGGTCGAGTGCGGATACGAACGCCTGGCCGAGCTGCAGGAGGAGATCCTGTGGATCTGCGAGGCCGCGCCCATGCCCGTCATCTGGGCAACCCAGGTGCTCAAGAGCCTGACCAAGGGCGGGATGCCGTCGCGCGCCGAGATAACCGACGCGGCGATGGGCGAGCGGTCCGAGTGCGTGATGCTGAACAAGGGGCCGCACATGGTGCAGGCCGTGAGCGTCCTCGACAACATCCTGCGCCGAATGCAGGAGCATCAGAGCAAAAAGACTTCGCAGCTGCGTCCGCTCCATCTCGAGCCGGTGCACGTGACGGATTGAGCTTACCGCCTCATCCGCGGGACAGATCGCCGCCCCATCGGCTTCGCGCGTGCATAAGGTGTAGGCCTTATTTACTGGCGGGCGAAGCGCCGGAATGAAAAACCGCTCGGACCTTTATTCGGTCCGAGCGGTTGGTTTTTCCAGCCCGTCTTCGTGATCGCGCTTCTCAGGCTCAGACGTTACCGTCGCGATTCTTTATTGTTGGCTGCGTTCTCCGGGCTTCCCAGCTCCATATCATCGCGATGGAGGTTTTGCGCCATCTTCAAATGAGCTTCGAGCACGGGAATCGTTTG
>DASXMQ010000233.1:0-11807 GCA_036495625.1 Binataceae bacterium (SeqCode)
GATCCGTGGGGCCGCGTAATCGCGCGCGCCTCCGATCAGGAGGGCGTGGTGCTGGCGCCGATCGACCTCGAATACCTTCTGCGGGTGCGGCGCGAGTTGCCCGCGCTCAGTCATGTGCGTTTGCGCGAGGGCCTCGGCTGACCGAGCAGCGGCAGGGTACCGTCCGGGTGGATTAAAGTGAGAGATGACGAGCGGAGAGCGGGCGCTCGGGAAAACCCGGCGCTTGACGCTAGGCGGGTCGCGGGACTAATCAGGCACTGCTCTCGCGATCGCGCCGGCCATCTCGTAGCGTAAATTTGCGCCCGCAGCGGCGGGCAGAAAATTCGTGCGGCGGCGGCGAGTCGCCGGGGACGGGCGGCGCAGTGTCGGATGGAGACGCACTGAGGAAAAATTTCACATGGCAGAAGGACCGTTAGCTGGGTTTCGCGTTCTCGACCTGACGCAGGTCGTCTCGGGCCCGTTTTGCTCGATGCTGCTCGGCGACCTCGGCGCAGACGTGATCAAGGTCGAGCCGCCAGAGGGCGACACCACGCGGCGAATCGGCCGGCCGCGCAAGAACGGCGTCACCGCCTCGTTTCTCAACTTCAACCGCAACAAGCGCAGCGTCGTGATCGATCTCAAGAAAGAGCAGGGCCGCGACCTGGTGCGGATGCTGGCCGTGCGCGCCGACGCCCTGGTCGAGAACAACCGTCCCGGCGTCGCCGACCGCCTCGGCATCGGCTACGCCGATATCCGCCGGCTCAATGCCAAGATCGTCTATTGCTCGATCTGCGGCTTCGGTCCCAAGGGCCACTACGCCAATGCCCCCGCCTACGACCCGGTCATCCAGTGCTTCTCGACCATGGCGGCGCTGCAGGGACGGCGCGGCGGACAGCCGACCGTGGTCAAGATGGCGCTGGCGGACAAGATCAGCGGGATGACCGCCGCGCTCAGCATCGTGAGCGCGCTGCACGCGGCGCGCAATCGCGGCGTCGGCCAGAACATCCGCATCCCGATGGTCGAAGCGATGATGGCCTTTACCTGCAACGATACGATGGTCGGCTACACCTTCGTGCCCGAGGACGAATACAAGGACCAGGCGCCCAAGAGTCAGAGCCTCGACCCGTTCCCGACCAAGGACGGATGGATTTCGATCGCGCCGTTCACCGACGAACAGTTCGAGCGCCTATGCGTCGGCGTCGGCCATCGCGAATGGTGGACCGAGGTTCCGGATCGCACCGAGCGGATCCGCGGAATCCTGCGCGGACTCGCCAAGGCGCTCCCCGAGCGCACGACCGCGGAATGGCTCGACTTACTGGAGAAGGCCGACGTTCCGGTCGGCCGCGTCAACGACTACGAGACGCTGTTCACCGACGAGGAGATCGTCGCCAACGAGAGCTTCACGCTCTACGAGCATCCGGACGCCGGCACGGTGCGCACGGTAAACCCCGGCGCGCGCTTTTCCGAGACGCCGGCGCGGATGTGGCGGACGCCGCCGCGCCTCGGCGAGAACACCGAGGAAGTGCTGCGTGAACTCGGGGTCGAGCGATCCACGATCGAAGAGCTGCGCAACGCCCGGATCATCAACGGTTAGGCGCGGGCGAGCGGCGGCGCCAGACCATGGCCGCCGCGGCTTAACGCGCCGGCGGCGCCGTGCGGCGGGAGCCGCCGCCATGCATGGTTGCGGTTACGAAAACAGCTCTGGGACGTGCTCGCTCAGATAGACCAGCGCGGCGCGGAAATACTGAATCCCGGACACCACGATCACTGCGCCGGTCAGATACAGCAGCAGATACCAGTTCTGCTGGCGAAGCCCGAAATGGCTGGTCAGCGTGCCAATCACGCAGACGATGAGCAGCACGGTGGTCAGTTTGCCGAAGATGCTCGGGCGGACCGGGAAGCGCTCGCCCGCGGCGAACGAGATCATCAGGTAGCCGAGCACCAGCACGATGTCGCGGATCGCCGTCAGGATCAAAAGCCAGACGGGCAGTGCGTGCTCGAAAGTCAGCACCACCAGCGCGCTCAGCAGCATCAGCTTGTCGGCGAACGGATCGAGGATCGCGCCTAGTTCGGTGCGGATATCGAACCATCGCGCGACCGCGCCGTCGAGCGCGTCGGTCGCCGCCGCCAGCGCGAAGACATAGAGGGCCGACGTCGAGCGGTCTTTGCTGAGCAGGACCAGGAAGACCGGCACCATCCCGATACGGCAGAGCGAAATGATATTGGGAGCCTTGAGCAGCTGGCCAAGGCGCACGCGGGCGACCGCGCCGGGCAGGATGCTGGCGGGTTTCGGCGAAGTATGCGGAATCTGTGTGCCCATCGCGTTTCGGCTTCGATTCGGTTCGCGCGCGCGCGCCTTACAGAATTGCCGCTTTGCGCAGCCGTCCCGCCACCGCCGCGCTGACCCGCGCCCGCAGCGCGACCGTACCGTCGTTGTACTCCTCGTCGAGCACCTCGCCGTCGCGCCGCGCCATCGCGACCAGGTCGCCCCGCCCGGCCGGCAGCATCACGGTCACTTCCTCGCGCCACGCGCTGAACCATCGCGCCATCGCGGCGAGCAGCGCGTCGAGCCCGCGGCCGCGTAGCGCCGAGATCGCGACCGTGTCGGACGCGGTTGCAAGCCGCATCCCATCCGCCGGCACCAGGTCAACCTTGTTCATCACCACGATCCGCGAAGCGGCGCCCGCGCCGATCTCCTCGAGCACCCGATCGACGATTTCCATCCGCTCGGCCGCAAGCGGCGAGCTCGCGTCCACCACGTGCAGCAGCAGGTTGGCCGTGCGGACTTCCTCGAGCGTTGCCTTGAAAGCCTCGATCAGCATATGCGGCAGGCGATGGATGAAGCCGACCGTGTCGGCGAGCATCACCGTCACCTTGCCCGGCAGGCGCAGGCGCCGGATCGTCGGGTCGAGCGTCGAAAAGGGGCGGTCCGCGGTCTCCACGCCGGCCTCGGTGAGCGCGTTCATCAGGGTCGATTTTCCCGAGTTCGTATAGCCGACCAGCGCGACGGTCGGGTAGGGAACCTCGAGCCGGCGCCGGCGTTGGATCGTGCGCGTGCGTTCGACCTCGCCCAGGCGGTGGCGCAGACGCGTCAGACGCTCTCGCACGCGGCGGCGATCGACCTCGAGTTGGGTTTCGCCGGGGCCGCGGATACCGATGCGGCCGCCCGCGCCGCCGCCGCCGCCGGCCTGGCGCGAAAGATGCGACCATTGGCGGGTGAGCCGCGGCGCGAGATAGCTGAGCTGTGCGATTTCGACCTGGAGCTTGCCCTCCAGCGTGCGCGCGCGCTGCGCGAAGATGTCGAGGATGAGCTGGCTGCGATCGATCACGCGCAGCTCGAGTTCCTTTTCCAGATTGCGCGCCTGCGCGGGGCTGAGCGCGTCGTCGAAGATGGCGAGCGTGGCCGAGCGCTCGCGCGCGAGGTCGCGCACCTCCAGCGCCTTGCCGCGTCCGATGAAGCTGCGCGGGTCGGGCCGTTTGAGTTTCTGGCTGACGGTGGCCGCGATCCGCGCGCCGGCGCTTTCGGCCAGCGCCCCGAGCTCGCCGAGCGAGTCTTCGCTGGCGATCTCGCCGTTTGCGCCCGCCAGTTCGACTCCGACCAGAACCGCGCGTTCGGCGTCCTCGATGGTGGAGTTATAGGAAAAGCTCAGAGGCCAACCTCGAAATGTGCGGGACCATCGGTCCCGGCAATCCCCGTTTATCGCTCATCCGCGATCCTAGCAAAAATCCGCCACCTCATGTCAGCGGGTTTTTCTACAGCACAAAGCGGGTGCCGACGCTATTCTGGACAAAGGCGGCCGGGAACTCGCGCGCAATCAGATGGGTCGCGCGCCATCCCGTGCAGTGCGCCGGCACGATCATTTCGGGTGCGATTTCGCGCAGCGCTGCGACCGTGGGCGCAATTACCGGCTCGAACAGCGGCCCCGACAGATGAAACCCGCCGATAATCGCATGCACGCGGTCCACGCCGCTCAGCGCGCGCGCCTGGCGCACGGTGTTGATCACGCCGGCGTGGCCGCATCCGGTCAGCACCACCAGCCCCTTGCCGCGCAGGTTCACCACCAGCGCCTGGTCGTCATGGATATAGGGGTCGGGCTCCCATTTTTTGCCAATCCGCGCGAAGTGGATCGGAAAGCCGGTCTCGAAATCGGTCGTGCGATGGATCTGCCCGGTGATCATCACCAGATTGCCGAGCAGGTACGAAGGCCCGCGCTCCTCGACCAGCTCGACGCCGTCGTGACGGAGCACGCGCGCGTCGGGCGGCGGCAGTTGCATCTCGTGGCCGTCGGGCAGCACGACTTTGCGCTGGAGCAGCGCGTCGGGATGGAGCAGCAGCGGCATCCGGCGTCCGCCGAGCCGCCGCAGCATCCCGCCCAGGCCGTTGGTATGGTCGGCGTGGCCGTGGCTGAGCGCGATCGCGTGCATCTCGTTGGGCTTCAACTCAAGCACGTCGAGGTTGTGCATCAGGCCGTCGCGGCTCAGGCCGGCGTCGAACAGCAGCGACTCGGAGGTTCCCACGCCGGTGACCTTCACCGCCGCCGCAAAGCCGTGCTCGGCGCGAAGCGCCGTGCGACCCAGGCGCGTGCCGAGCGAAAACCGGCGTACCGCGGCGGTGGACGGCAGCAGCATGTCGCAGGTGTTGTCGAGCACGGTCGTGATTTCGACCGCGTCGGCCTCCTTGAGCGCTAACGGTTCGTTCGCCATCGGAGCGCCTCCCTTTTCCCGCCCGGGCAGTTGCGCCCGGCCATCGCTCTTACTAGCGGATTTCCCCGCGGCCGAGGTAGCGCCGCAAAAAATCGAGCGTAGTGAGCCACGCGTCGGCGTTGCTCGCCCGATCGAGGCCGTGTCCCGCGCCGGGATAGATCTTCATTTCGTGGGGACGGTGGTATCGCGTGAGCAACGCGTCGAGCTCATGGGCGTAACGCACCGGGACGGTCACGTCGGCGCTGCCGTGAAGGATCAGCGTGGGCGGCATGTTCGCGGCCATCGCGATGTAGCTGCGGTTCATGCCGCCATAGTAATCGATGACCGCGGCCACCCGGCCGCCTTCCGAGGCGCCCACGGCTAGCGCCAGGAACGCGCCGAGCGAATGACCGAGCAGTGCGATCCGATCGCGCAGCACCGCCGGATTCTTTCCCAGCGCGTCGATTCCGTCCGTGATCTCGCGCGTCCAGACCGGAAAATTTTCGTTGACCCAGGGGGCGAAATCCTTGCCCTTCGGACACGGATCGCCCGGCCGCGCCGGGCCTGCCTGGCTGTAATATTCGAGATACATCGCGTAGTAACCGTTGGCGGCCAGACTGCGGCACTTGTCCGCGAAAAGCGGGATGCCGAAGCCCCTTGGCACCGCGCCATGCAGCAGGATGACCGCAGGATGCGCCCCAGGCGCGGGCGGCACGCAGTAGAAAGTATCAACCGGTTTTCCGGCCGACTCGAACTGGCCGGCATGAACTTCGATGGCGTCGGGAGAAACGTTCGAAGCGGGCGAGGCTTGCGCGGCCGGACGGCCTGAAGCGTCGCTCGCTGCTTCGGCAGCTAGCGGAGTGCCGCGGTCGCTTGCGGGAAGCAGCGCGCAGGCGAGCATCATGCAGGCAAGAATTCCGGGCAGCCATGGGCGGCGGCGGGCGCGCGGGCTCATTAGTGTTGGGTGCGCGATGGGACGTCGTCGCGGCGCGGCGCGAGCGGCCACGCGCTAGGCGCGCGCGGCGAAGCGCGGCTTACGTTTTTCGGCGAAGGCGCGCGCGCCCTCGGCTAGATATCCGCTGCGCACGCACAGCGTCTGATTGCGGTCCTCCATCGCGATCGCGCTTTCGATGCTCGCCGCGTCGATGTTGGCGGCGATGCATTCCTTGGTCAGGCTGAGCCCAAGCGGCGACGTCTCGACCATCTCGCGCGCGAGCTTCTCCGCCGCCGCATCGAGCTCCGCGTCGGCCACGACCTCGGAGACCATCCGCGTCGCCAGCGCGCGCTCGGCGTCGATGAAGCGGCCGGTGAGCAGCAATTCGTAGGCGATCGAAGCGCCGACCGCGCGCGGCAGCGTGTAGCTGATACCCATGTCGCAGCCGGTCAGTCCGATCCGGATGAAGGCGGCGTTGAAGCGCGCCGACGCGCCGGCCAGGCGCACGTCGCACGCGAGCGCGAGCGCAAACCCGCCGCCGCTCGCCGGTCCGCGCACCGCCGCGATGAATGGCTGCGGCAAGCGGCGAATCGCGACGACCAGGCCGCTGATACGGCGTTGGATCTCCAGCGTCGCGATGGTCGAAGTGCCGAGCGCGTCGTCGCCCGGGCGGGCGCCGCTATGCTCCTTGAGATCGAGCCCCGAGCAGAAGCCACGCCCGGCGCCGCGCACGATGACGACGCGCGTGGTGCGGTCGGTGGCGAGCCGCTCAAAATAGTCGTGCAGTTCGTCCACCATGGTCGAGTTGAGCGCATTGAGGGCGCGCGGACGGTTGAGCGTCAGCCACGCAATTGCCCCATCCTGTTTCACTTCGAGCGCTTCGTACGCCATCGCTAGATCCGCCTGTAGTTTTTTGAGTTAGGCGCGGCCGGCGGGTCCGCAGGTCGCGCGCGCTCTCAAGTTAACCGAACCGGCGGTGTCGGCGCCAATCGGGGATGGGTCAGAGCAAAGGGCCGAAAAATGACGCCAGAGGCAGCCCGTCGCAGCGAGATGATAATCTAACTCAACAAAGGGTTAAATAATCTTTATGCTTCTAAAAGCCACATAGAAGGAGTCGTTCTTCTAATGCAAGTAAGCGCTCTCTGACGCAACTAGTAGCAATTTTAACCCGCTGCTCGCAAAGGACATCTTGACTCCGCTAATGCCAAGTCAAAGTCTGTCGGCTAGAACAATTGTGACCCGTCTAACAACGGGCTGCCAGGATGAAAAAAGGGACGCCCCGAAAGACCACGCCTCAAAGCAAGTACGGCCAAAACATGCCCCAGGTATCTCCGAGCGATCAGATCTTCACGATCAGGGAATTATCGGAGCATCTGCGCGTGCATCCAACCACGATCTATCGCCTGCTCAGGCAGGGACGTCTGCCCGGGTTTCGCGTCGGCAGCAACTGGCGTTTCAGCCGCGACGCGATCGAACAATGGGAACGCGAGCAGGCGGGACGAGCGCCCGCTAGCCCGCCGCGCCGGCGCCGCGCGCGCCGCCGCCGCTAGAAAAAGCGGTATCCTCTCCGTCCGTCCAAGCCACTCACGGAAACGTCACGCGCGTGCGAGGCGCTGATTCGTCGGCGCGCCACCGCGCGCGGCCTGGCGCTCGGCGCGCTTGAGCGCATCCGGCGCGGCGCGTTTGACATCCGCCCTTCATTCCGAATAGCTAACCCTCAAACACGCTGGCGGAGAGTGCCTGGACGATGCCGACCAAGTACGTGGAAGTGCGAGGCTCTGCAACCTACTACTATTACAGCGGACCGACCACGTTGCCCGACGTGGTGCCCGATCTTTCGCGCGGCCGCAAGATCGTGATGGTGCACGGCGCCGGCTCCAACGGCCATAGCTGGCACAATCAGGTCGCCCATCTTGGCGGCGCGCACAGTCCGATCGCGATCGATCTGCCGGCGCACGGCCGCTCCGCGGGCGTTTACGGGCTAGGCACGGTGCAGGAATACAGCGATTTTGTGATCGCCTTCCTCGACGCGCTGGGTATTGGCTCGGCGGTTATCGCGGGGCGATCGATGGGCGGGGCGATCGCGATGGACCTGGCGGCGCGCTATCCCGCGCGGGTCGAGGCGATCGTGCCGGTCGTCACGGCGGCCAGATTCAGCATCCCGCCCGAGCGGGTCGAGGCGCTGCGCGGGGTCGCGATGGGCCGCGCGCCGCAGGCCTTCGTCACCGACGGCTACTCGCCGGCCACGGTCAAGGATCGTTTCGAGGTAGTGCGCGAGGGCTGGATGGAGCAGATCCAGACCGATCCGCGCGTGCGCTACACCGACATGATGGCTTGTTCGCGGTGCGATCTGCGCGAGCAGATCGCGCAGATCGACAAGCCCGCGCTTATCCTCGCGGGCGCCGACGATCCGATCACCACGCCGGCCGACGCCGAGTTCATCCATGGCCGTATCCGCGGCGCGCAACTGCTCGTGATTCCCAACGCCGCCCATCATCTGCCCAACGAACAGCCGGGCGAAACCAACTCCGCGATCGAGAAGTTTCTCGCTGCACTTTAGCCAGGGAGCGTCCGATGAGTCTAAGCCGCAAGACCGCGCTGGCCGGCGTGTACGAGCATCCGGCTCGCTTTGCGCCCGACAAGAGCATGTTCCAGATCATGGCCGAGAGCGTGCGCGGCGCGCTCGATGACGCCGGGCTCAAGATCCAGGACGTCGACGGCGTATGCACTACCGGGATCGGTATGAGCGGGATGGGGATCGTGGGCTTTTGCGACTACATGAACCTGACCCCCAACTTCGTCGATTCGACGTCGATCGGCGGCTCGTCGTTCGTCGCCCACACCGCGCATGCCGCCGCGGCGATCGCGGCCGGTCTGTGCAAGGTTGCGGTGGTCGTTTACGGTTCGACCGCGGCCTCGCAGCGCTTTGCGATTGGCACCGGCGGCGGGGGCGGCGGCAGCGATCCGTGCGATCAGTACGAAGCGCCGTTCGGGCCGACCACGGTGGGCGCCTATGCGATGATGGCCGAGCGCCACATGCATGAGTACGGCACGACCTCCGAGCAGCTGGCGGAGATCGCGGTCACGATGCGCCTGCACGCGTCGATGAATCCGGCGGCCAAGTATCGCGAGCCGATCACGGTCGCGGACGTGCTGGCGTCGCGGATCATCTCCTCGCCGCTCCATCTGCTCGACTGCTGCATCATCAGCGACGGCGGCGGCGCGCTGGTCGTGACCTCGGCGGAGCGCGCGCGCGATTTGAAGAAAAGCCCGGTGTACATTCTCGGATGCGGCGAGACGGTGCGCCACGCGGCGCGCGGACAGCGCGATTTCATGGAGATGGCGGCGGGACAATCGGGGCCGCTCGCCTTCCAGCGCGCCGGCGTCGCCCCCAAGGACATCGATCTCGCGATGATCTACGACTCGTTTACGATCACGGTGCTGATGACGCTCGAGAATCTCGGCTTCTGCAAGCGCGGCGAGGGCGGCGCCTTCGTCGGCGGCGGGCGGCTGCGCTTTGACGGCGCGCTTCCGACCAACACCGACGGCGGCGGGCTGTCGTCGAACCATCCGGGGATGCGGGGCATCTTTCTGGTGATCGAGGCGGTCAAGCAATTGCGCGGCGAAGGCGGCCCGCGCCAGGTCAAGGATTGCGCGCTCGCGCTGTGCCACGGCACCGGCGGCACGCTGGGTCTGCGCCACTCCGGCGCGACGCTTGTCCTCGGCAATCAGTAGCAACCAGTAAGACGACAGGTACGGCACGATGGCGGACGAAAAGCCCGACAGGAAAAAGTACGCGAAGCCGCTCCCGCGAATCGACGAGGAGAACCGCCCGTGGTGGGAGGCGCTCAAGCGCCACGAGCTGTATATCCAGAAGTGCCGCGATTGCGGCGACCGGCGCTACTACCCGCGAGCGCTTTGCACCAATTGTCTCAGCTCGCGCACCGAGTGGGTGCGCTGCGGCGGAAAGGGCAAGGTCTATACCTGGACCGCGACGATGCAGAACCAGGCGCCCGGCTTTCGCGAGTCGCTGCCCTACGTGATGGCCTATGTCGAACTGGACGAGGGACTCAAGGTGCTGACCAACCTTGTGGAGTGCAAGCCCGATGAGGTTAAAATAGGAATGCCCGTCGAGGCCGTGTTCGAGGACGTCACGCCCGAGGTGACGCTGCTCAAGTTTCGCCCGGCGAGGTAAGGACGCCGTGTAAGTGCCGACAATCCTCGACCTTCACAGCCACAGCGAAGCCTCCGAAGACAGCCGCGCGCCGCTCGAGGCTTATCTCAACTGGATCAAGCTGCGCCGCCACGAGCGCCCCGTTGACGGCATCGTGCTCACCGAGCATCGCCAGTTCAACGCCGGCGCCGACTACCGCGCACTCGAGGACAGGTTCGGCCTGATGGTGCTCAAGGCCTCCGAGGTCGAGACCGACTACGGGCACGTGCTGGTCTTTGGCGTGACCGAGGAGATAACGCGGCGTTTCGATTTCGCCAACGTGCGCCTTGGCGCCCAGGAATTGATCGACGAAGTCGCGCGGATGGGCGGTGTCGCCGTGCCGTGTCATCCGGGACGCCCGACCGTGGGCCTCTGCGAGCATTACGCGGCCAAGCCGCCGCTTGAAAACGTCGTCGCGGTCGAGGTGCTTAACGGCGGCTCGCGCAAGGGCGAAGACGATCGTTCGCTGGAACTGGTGCGGACCTACGGCTACCGCGCGATCGGCGGCTCGGACAGTCATCTGGTCAGTCTGATCGCGCTCTGCGCGACGCGTTTCGACGCCGACGTCCGCTCGATCGAGGACCTGGTGCGCGAACTCAAGGAAGGCAAATACGAGCCGGTCGATTTCCGTCCCAAGCGCAAACCCGTGCCGGCGGCGGTCGCCGACGAGGTGAGGCACAATGGCGGTTGATTACGATCCGGCGCTGATCGGCAGGGTCTTCGAAGTGACCGATCCGGTGAGCGTCAGCGCCGAGGCGATCGGCAAGTACTGCGCCGCCATCGGCGAGACCAATCCGCTCTACACCGAAGAGGCGGCCGCGAAGAAAGGGCCGTACGGATCGATCGTCGCGCCGCCGTCATTCGCGGTGACCTTCCGCAACGGACGCCACTTCTTCACGCACGTTCCGCGCTTCGGCAGCGCCGGCTTCGACGCGGGCAAGGACGTCGAGTTCGTCGCGCCGATCCGCGCCGGCGACCATATAACGCTGAGCTCGCACGTCAAGGAGATATACGAGAAGACCGGGCGCAGCGGCTCGATGGTGTTCGTGGTGGTGCGCTCGACCGTGCGCAAGCAAGACGGCGAGGTCGTCGCGCACATCGACCATCGCTTCATGAACCGGCCGTAGGCCGCCGCCGCAGGTTGCCAATGTCAATCACCAAATTCGACGCGGTCAATATCGGCGATACGCTGGGCCCGCAGGAAATCTTCCTCAGCAAGGATCAGGTGCGGACCTACGCGCGCACCTGCGGGATGGACGTCCCGCGCTTCACCGACGACGAGGGCGCGCGCAAAGAGGGGCTGCCCGGGATGATCGCGCCGGGCAACCTGAGCCTCGCGATGCTGTCGCGGCTGGTGACCGACTGGATCGGACCAAGCGGCGCACGGCTTGCCCGCCTGGGCACGACTTACCGCCAGCCCGTGCAGCCGGACCATACGCTCATGCTGAATGGCTTTGTCACGCACACCGAGCCGGCCGAAAAACGCGTCGAGATCGATGTCTGGATCGAGAACGAAGACGGCGAACGCCTGGTGATCGGCACCGCGAGCGTCGAGTTTCCGTAAGCAGCACGCGCCGCACGCGGGGGAGCTTCAGGGTCATACGGCGGAAAGCCGGTTTGTGAAATAGTCCAGCCCGAAACACTCTGTGTAACGGCCCCGAGGCAAAAACCTTCCTCAGTTTCGGCGTGATGCAGGAGCGAACCCATTCCATTCGAGGGTTTCGGGCATAAAACGGTACAGAATCGCAAACGCCGCCCCGGCAATGGCGGCCAGAAACAGGAATCCCGCCCGATCGCTGAAGTGATGAACAATAGCTCCCGCAATCGTTTGACTGAAAGCCGCGCCGATTCCCACGGCGGTCGCGATTGCGCCCAGCGTAAGATTGAACCGCCCGGTACCACTCGTCAGATCGGCGATTACCAGGACGGAAACGACGCCGAAGATTCCGGCACCGATGCCGTCGAGTACCTGAATGGCGACCAGCAGGTAGATGCTGT